>JARUKX010000020.1 GCA_029688825.1 Haloarculaceae archaeon H-GB1-1
TTCCTGGGCCTGCTGCTGGTAGACCTGCTTGCCGATCTCCTGGAGTTCCTCCGTCAGGGTCTCGGTGACCTCCTCGTAGTCCTCTTTGGAGGCGTCCTCATCTCCGAGGACTTCCTCGACGTCCTCGATCGCGGCTTCGATGTCTTCGACGAGTTCCTCGTCGACGTTCTCCTCGTTCTCCTCGATGAGGGAGTTCGCGCGGCGGACCGCACCTTCGGCCTCGTTGCGGGCTTCGATGCGCTCGCGGCGTTCCTTGTCCTCCTCGGCGTGCTTTTCGGCCTCCTCCTGCATCTCCTCGATCTGCTCGTCGGAGAGGCCAGCGCCGCCTTCGATGGTGATGTCCTCCTTGTTCCCGGAGCCCTTGTCCTCGGCTTCGACGTTGACGATGCCGTTCTCGTCGATGTTGAACGAGACTTCGATCTGGGGCGTTCCGGCGGGGGACGGCGGGATGCCGCTCAGCATGAACTCGCCGAGCAGTTCGTTCTCCTGTGCGATTTCGCGCTCGCCCTGGAAGACGCGGATGTTGACGTTGGTCTGGTTGTCCGCGGCGGTGGTGAAGATCTTCGAGGCCTCCGTCGGGATGGTGGTGTTCTTCTCGATGAGGCGCTCGAACAGGCCGCCCTTGACCTCGACGCCGAGCGAGAGCGGCGTCACGTCGACGAGCACGATGTCGTCGACGTCACCGGAGAGAACGCCGCCCTGGATGGCCGCGCCGAGCGCGACCGCTTCGTCGGGGTTGACGTTCTTCTTCGGCTCCTGGCCGGTCATCTCCTCGACCTTGTCCTGGATCATCGGCATACGGGTCGACCCGCCGACGAGGATGACCTCGTCGATGTCGCCCTTGTCGTAGTCGGCGTCCGAAAGCGCCTGCTCGGTCGGGCCGACGGTCCGCTCGACGAGGTCCTCGGTGAGGGACTCGAATTTCGCGCGCGAGAGCTTCTGTTCGAGGTGGACCGGCCCGCTGTCGGTCGCGGTGATGAACGGGAGGTTCACCTCGGTCTCCTTGCGCGAGGAGAGCTCGATCTTCGCCTCTTCGGCGGCGTCCTTGAGCCGCTGGAGTGCCTGGCGGTCCTCGCGGAGGTCGATGCCGTGCTCGTTCTCGAACTCCTCCGCGAGCCAGTCCATAACTGCCTCGTCCCAGTCGTCGCCACCGAGGTCGTTGTCGCCGTTGGTGGCGACGACCTCGTAGACGCCGCCGCCGAGGTCGAGGATGGAGACGTCGAACGTCCCGCCGCCGAGGTCGTAGACGAGGACCGTCTGCTCGGACTCGTCGTCAAGCCCGTAGGCCATCGACGCCGCGGTCGGCTCGTTGACGATGCGCTCGACCTCGAAGCCAGCGATCTCGCCGGCGTCCTTCGTCGCCTGACGCTGGCGGTCGTTGAAGTACGCCGGCACGGTGATGACCGCCTTCTCGACGTCGTCGCCGAGGTACTCCTCGGCGTCGCGCTTGATCTTCTGGAGGATCATCGCCGAGACCTGCTCGGGCGTGTACTCCTCACCCTCCAGTTCGACCGTGTAGTCGTCCTCGCCCATGTGGCGCTTGATGGACTGGATGGTCTCGTCCGGGTTCTGGACGGCCTGGTTCTTCGCGGGTTTCCCGACGAGGCGCTCCCCGTCGGAGAACGCGACCACTGACGCTGTGGTGCGGTCACCCTCGCTGTTGACGATGATTTCGGGGTCACCGCCTTCCATGACCGCGAACGCACTGTTCGTGGTCCCGAGGTCGATACCGAGTATCTTGTTGCTCGCCATGTTGGCAGCCACTACCCGGTTGAGTCGGTTAAAAGTTGCTAGATTGGCTAAGCGCGAATCGACGTTGTCGGGCTCTCCTCCTGCGTTTCCGAGCCCAACACGGGGACTTCCCCGAGGGTTTTATATTGAACCGGTGGACAACTCTCCCGTTCCTACTCGTCGTCGCTCACGGTCACCTGCGCTTCTCGCAGGACCTTGCCGCCCATCTCGTAGCCGGGGCGGTGGACGTCGGCGACGGTTCCGTCGGGCTGGTCGCTTGCGACGCGCATCAGGACTTCGTGGCGCTGCGGGTCGACCTCGTCGCCGGGTTCGGGTTCGACGACCTCGACCCCTTCGTCGTCGAAGACGCGGTCGAGTTCTCGGAAGGTCGCCTCGACGCCGTCGCGGATGTCCGCGTCTTCGTCCTGCGCGAGCGCGCGCTGGAGGTTGTCTCGAACGTCGAACAGCCGCGTAACGAGGTCCTCGGTGGCGCGGGCCTTCTCCTCCTCCCGGCGTTTGTCCATCCGCTTCTTGTAGTTCTGGAACTCCGCCTGCTTGCGTGTGAGTCGCGACTCGAAGTCGTCGCGCTCCTCCTCGGTCTGTTCGAGTTCGGTCTCGAGTGCGTCGACTCGCACGCGAAGTTTCGCCAGCTCGTCGGCAATCTCAGAGGGGGCTGTCTCCTCGACGTACTCGACGAGGTCGTCCTCGAAGTCGTGTTCGAGGTCGGCCATCTCCTCTTCGATGGGGACTTCCTCGGCGTCGGTCTCCCCGGGCGACTCCTCGGACGGTGCCTCCTCCGCCGTCGGCTCTGCGTCCTGTTCGGTCATGCTCGTACCATACCGCTTCGCGGCTAAAAGCGTTCAGAAACCCTGCCAGAGTCGTCGGAACTGCTCGAATATCTGATGGTTTGATTCAGCGCACAGCGCGCAATCCGTCTACCGCTCTCGGTCTCCGCTACAGGAGGCCAAGCAGTAGTTGGAGCAGGTTCATTAGCAGTCCAAGCACGTTTCAGTCACCTCCTCTGGAAACGTATCTGGTAGAATAATATAATTATTTCGCAAATTATTTGAAAATTAACTCTAGATTGTACTCGAACGAACGGTGCGCAAAGTCCGGCCATTTATGCCCGCTGGCGGCCCACCTCGGAGCAGTGGCTGGCGTCGCACTCTCCTACCGGGACGGAACGATACGCGTCGAGGGCGAGGTCGAGGGCCTCCAGTACGTGGAGGTCGACCCGCGAACGAAGACAGGCCGCGCACCTGCCTACAGGTACGACGAAGTCCGCCGGGAACTCGATTTCCGCGGCGTCGAGGTCACCGACAGCGTCCTCGACCTCCCGACGCTCGACCTGGCCTCGACGTACGAACTGCGACCCTACCAGCGGGACGCGCTCGACGCCTGGCGAACGAATCGAAATCGCGGCGTGCTCGAACTCCCCACGGGAAGCGGGAAGACGGTCATCGGTATCGCGGCGATGGAGGCGCTGGGGACTCCGACGCTCGTCGTCGCCCCGACCGTCGACCTCGTGACCCAGTGGCGCCGCGAACTGGAGACGGAGTTCGACCGGCCCATCGGCCAACTTGGCGGCGGCACGCAGGACCTCCGGGACGTGACCGTCTCGACGTACGACTCGGCGTACCTCCGCGCCGACGAGCTGGGCGACCGCTTCGGGCTCGTCGTGTTCGACGAGGTCCACCACCTCGGCGGTGAGGGATACCGAGACATCGCTCGTCTGCTCGCCGCACCGGCCAGACTGGGCCTGACCGCGACGTTCGAGCGGCCCGACGGTGCTCACGAGGTCGTCGCAGACCTCGTCGGGCCGCTCGTCGAGCAGGTGGCAGTCGACGACCTCGCGGGCGAGCACCTCGCCGAATACGATATCAAGCGCATCGAGGTCTCGCTGACGCCCGAGGAACGCGAGACCTACGACGACCACCAGGAGACGTTCACGGACTACCTCGTCCAGTCCGGCATCCAGATGCGGAGCGGCAGCGACTACCAGGAACTCGTCAAACGCTCCGGAAACGATCCGCGGGCCCGTGAAGCGTTGCTCGCGAAGCAGCGCGCTCGCGAGGTCATGATGAACGCCGAGCGAAAGGTCGACCGCCTCGCCGAGGTCCTCGACAGACACCGCGAGGACCGCGTCATCGTCTTCACGGCGTACACCGACCTCGTCTACCGACTCTCGGAACGATTCCTGATGCCGGCGATAACCCACGAGACAGGCGCTGCAGAGCGACGTGAGATCCTGGATCGATTCCGTCGTGGGGCGTACTCCCGAATCGTCACCGCCAACGTCCTCGACGAGGGCGTGGACGTGCCGGACGCGAACGTCGCCGTCGTCCTCTCGGGCAGCGGCAGCGAGCGGGAGTTCACACAGCGACTCGGCCGTATCCTCAGACCGAAGACCGATGGAGGGCGCGCGCTCCTGTACGAACTCGTGACGGAGGAGACTGCTGAGGAACGCGTCTCACGGCGCCGACGGTAGCGACCGGTCAGGGACTCGCGAAGGCGATCTCGTCGGTGCTGATCACGTCACAGACGGACGATGCCCAGGACGCGTCCTCGTCGTCCGTCGCCAAGTCGACCGTCCGTTCGTCGCGGTCGTAGCTGACCAGGTCGGCGGCCTCGAGCTTCGGCAGGTGAACGTGGTGGAGACGGACCAACAGGCGTTCTGGGTCGCTATCTGCGCCGCTTCGCGCGTCCGAATCGACCGCCGTCGCCAGCGCAGTCTGGGAGATTGGCGTACGTTCGGCCACGAGCGTTTCGAGTACAGATTGTCGAACTGGATCGGCCAGGGCGTCGAAGAGCGCCTCCCAGGAGTACCCGTCCGGTCGTGTCTCGACGAGTTGGCGGAGTTGGTTCGCCGCCCGACGACCCGCGTCGGTCAGGCGGACAGAGTCCCCGTCCCAGGACACCAGTTCCGCGGCCGCTACCTGCGGCAGATGGACGTGCCGAAGGGTTGACTCGATGCTGGCCGAGCCAGTCGTCTCCTGGCCGGTGCTCGCCATCCGTGAATCGATGGCCCGTGCTACCTCTCCGACGGTCGTCGGCTCCGCGCGCTCGTCGAGTCTCTCCAGAAGCGCTCGCCGGTACGGATTCTTGCAGAGGGCAAACAACTCGGTCGATGAGAACGTCTGTGAACCGTCTGGCATGTCCTGTCTCCCTGATTCAGTGTCGGCACTTTCGGGGGAAACTGTTGTACCTGATTGATACGGTGACAGAGAAATTCTTATATTTAAATTCTTTGTATTATATTATTCATTCAAGTATGGATTGGAGGACTTTCCGCTGCGCCGTGCGAAGGTGCTGGTGAAATGTCTGTGGGGAGATACCCAGGCGGGTGGCGAGTTCCTCGCCCGTGCTCCCGCGGCTGGGCCAATCGAAGTACCCCGCGTTGAACGCCGCGAACAACGCCTGTTTCTGCCGCTCGGTCAAGTTGGGCGGCAAATCGTGGCCGGTTGGCGACGTGGCCGACGACGATTCCACTTGCCGCTTCGCCACGAGTTCCGCGTCCGGAAAGTGAGTCCTGAACCCGGAGACGGCGGTTCGGACGTCGCCATCGATGGCGACCGCGAGGACCAGTTCGGCCATCCCGTGGGCTACTGATGCCTCCGTAATCCGTGCTCCCGACTCGTAGACGAGCGTTCCCACCGTCTTCGTCTTCACTTTCGTCTCCAGATAGCGGTCGCCCCCATGGGTGGTGATTGGCCGACTGTCGGTAATCGTCGGGTCGGCGTCGGCGTACGACTCGAACGCGTCGTACGTGGCTCCGTCGAGGGCGACGTAACACAGTGCGCTCCCCTCGTCGAGGGGGACGTACGTATCGAGGTCGAACCGACAGTCCAGGTCCGCCGAGGCGGCCACGAACGGAAACTCTTCGTCGGCCGTTCGAAGGATTATCTCGCGAACGCTGTCACCGTGGACGAGTCGGCGGAGCGTCAGCCCGTGAATCCCGTCGCCGACCGTTCGACCGACGTCTGAGAGGAGCGACTGCAGTCGATCGTCGAAGCCCTCGGACTCGGTCGCGTACACGAGGAGGACGCCATACGTGGGCCCGTCGGAACACAGCGGCACGGCGGCGAGAGAGCCGACGCGTCGCTCGCCCGCAGACTCCAGCCCCCCGTCACCCGAGTCCGGGTCAGGAGACGGCCGAAGAACCACCGTCTCCCCGCTCCTGAACGCCTTCGACGCGAGTAACGACGCGCTACGTTCTGTCGGCATCGGCGACGACTCACGTTCGTCGGGTGCGCGGGCGCGGATCGAGACGCGCTCGATCTCCGGTCCAACGTCGACGATGACGGCCCGCTCGAACGCGTCCTCTCCGACGATCGCTTCGACGACCCTCGATTCGATCTCGGTGCGCGTCCGCGCCTGCGACACCGTCT
Organism: Haloarculaceae archaeon H-GB1-1; assembly: GCA_029688825.1. GTDB lineage: Archaea > Halobacteriota > Halobacteria > Halobacteriales > Haloarculaceae > JARUKX01. The sequence goes on from JARUKX010000020.1 coordinate 6,120, forward strand.
CGTTCACTCGCCGGAGGAGGGCGAGGGCTCGTTCCAGTCGCCGAACCTCCGCCCTGCGACCGGTGTCACGGCGTTCCCGCTCTGTCTGCCGGGTGCGATCCCGTCCGAGCAGCGTCAGCCGTTCACCGTCGACCGGCGTGATCGTCCACTCGTAGGGGACCGTTTCACCGCCGCTTCGAACCAGCGGCGCGGTCCGTCGCTGTCGCTCTCCGGTTTCGAGCGCGCGCCTGAGCGCGGCCGAGAACGACCCGTCCGCTTCGTCAGTGACGAGCTGCGTCACGTGCAGTCCGTCGAGGTCGGCGGTGTCGTATCCGGTCTCGCTCGGTAACCGCTCGGTCCAGTCGCGGAGCCGCCCGCGCGCGTCGAGCCGACACGCGATGCGGTCGAGGGCGTCGAGCACGTCTGCTCCGAATCGACTGTCGGAGGTCTCCCCACCCGCCTGTCCGTTCTCACTCACCGCGTTCGGCTCCGCTCGCTCGCACCGTAAATCTGACCGTCGATGGTGCCACCCGCTCGCCCGCGAGTGACCGCGGTCACGCGTCGGGACTGCATCCCGCGATTTTTGTAGCCGCCGCCCCGACGTGCCGCCGTGCTCACGAAGGACCTCCTCCGCGTCTCGCGTGCCGGAGGGGGCTATCACCCGCAGTTCGCCACCGCTGCCGACGAGGACATTGCAGCCCGCGTCCTCGGCGTCTATCAGGGCCACGTCGGTCGCTCTCGGGAGGAGCTGCGGGACGCACTGACCGACCTCGAACGGGACGCTTCGGACTTCAAGCTCGTCCGCGGCTTCGCCAAGCTCCTCGACCGCGAGGCGACGTTCGAGACGCGGGCCGCCGTCCCGCCCGAACGCGCCCGCACCGTCGCCTTCGAGGAAGCTGAGTCGGTCGGCGTCGTCTCCGAGGCGGACAGACAGACAGCACTTCGCCGGGCCGCAGCGCGGCTCGACGCCTCCGGCGACGACGTCGCGACCTCGCTCTACGCCGATCTGGAGGAGCGGCAGGTTCTCGCCGAGGTCGACCCTCGATGGGGGCCTGCCGAGCTTCGCCTGCAGTACAATCTCTCGCTCGCTCAGACCGCCCTGTTCGACGCCACGGAGGTCCGCATCCGAAGCTCGGATCCGAAGGCGGTCGTCACCGCCGTCAAGCGCCTCCGTCTCATGTACGAGATCCGTCGTACCGACGACGGTCGAGAGGTCGTCGTCACCGGCCCCGACGCGCTGTTCAGCGCCACCCGGCGCTACGGGACCCGCTTCGCTCGCCTCCTCCGCAGCGTCGCCAAGACCGCCGAGTGGCGACTCGCCGCGACCGTCGACGACCGCGGCACCGACCGCGAGATGGTGCTTACGCAAGACGACGTCTCCGTCCCCGGCGTCGAGCCCGTCACCGACGTGCAGTACGACAGCGGCGTCGAAGCGGACTTCGGTACCCGCTTCTCCTCGCTCGACCTCGACTGGGACCTCGTCCGCGAGCCAGAACCCCTCGCCGCCGGCGAACACGTCGTCATCCCGGACTTCGCGTTCGACTACCGCCACGCCGACTTCCGCGTCTTCTTCGAGATCATGGGCTTCTGGACACCCGAGTACGTCGCGAAGAAACTCGACCGACTCGCCGACCTGGAGGCCGTCGAGATGCTGGTCGCCGTGGACGACACCCTCGGCGTCGGCGAAGAGATCGAAGCCCGCGACCACCGGGCCATCCCCTACCGCGGGACCGTCCGCCTGAAGGACGTTCGCGACGCGCTCCGTGAGTACGAGGACGAGTTGGTCGAGCAAGCCGCCGCCGAAATTCCCGACTCGCTCTCGCCCGACGCGGACGTGGTGACACTGGCCGCGCTCGCCGACGAGCACGGCGTCAGCGAAGCCGTCGTCGAGGCGAAGTCCTTCCCGGACCACGAGCGCGTCGGCCGGACGCTCGTGCGGCCGGCCGTGCTAGCGGGGCTGGGAGACGATATCGAGGACGGAATATCGCTGTCCGACGTGGAGTCCCTGCTCGACGACTACGGCCTCGACGACGCGAGCGCGGTGCTGTCGACGCTGGGCTATCGTGTCGAGTGGGAGGGGCTGAGTGGTGGGACGGTGCGGAAGAAGGAGTGAGGAAATTTGCTCGCGATTGCCAATCTACCATCCAGATACATTCTAACTAAACTATGGCCGTCCTTGTTTAGACCCCAGAAATCATGCGCTTGAGAGATTGAGCGGCATTTCGACGTTTGTGGCGGCATATTTCAGTACGAGTTCTCGGAACGATTTATCTGCGGCGATTGGATACAAGATCCGAATGAAGGGCCGATGAAACGCCACCGAAAAGTAGTGAGCCAGGTCATTGATCGGCGGAAAAGCCATCGAGAACGTGCTCGGGCTGAGCGCCACGGGGAACTTCCGATGCACTCTCAAAATTTATTAGCGGCCCCGAACATCACTCTATAGATGTATTCTACGGCGGACGCGGTCAACGGCGTCCGAAATCCGGGCCTCCTCGCGTTGGAATTGTGGCGGCTGTACAATCGCAACCTACGAGGTCGAACAGGCGTCGAAATCATGGCAGAAGACTGGGACAATCTCATCATCCTCGACGCGTGTCGGTATGACACCCTCACGGAACTGCACTCCTTACAGGGACGTCTTCGGCCAGTCGTCTCCCAAGGCGGGACAAGCAAGGAGTTTTTCGACCGGAACTTCACTGAAGACGCCTACCCCAACACAGTGTATGTCTCCGGGAACAGCCATCTCCAGCGCGTCGAGAGCAGGTTCCACGACCGGTTGCGACCGTTCAAAGACGATCGAGACCCGCTTTGGCCCGACCGCTTCGACGATCCGCCGGACACCGTTCTCCCGGAGACGATGGTCGAGTGGACACTCGACGCCCACGAAGAGTATCCGAACAAGCGGCTGATAGCCCACTTCATGCAGCCTCACGCCCCGTTCTACGGCGACATCGGCGAGCAGATATTTACCCGCGGCCCAAACTGGTACGAAGAGGTGGAGGCAGGTAACCTCTCCCCACGGGACGCACGACAGGCTTACAGGGAGACGCTCGAACTGGCGCTCCCACACGTCGAGACACTCGTCGAAGAACTACCTGGCAAGACCGTCGTGACTGCCGACCACGGGGAATTGTTCGGAGAGAACATATTTGGGCTGGCAGGCCACCCCGGCGGTGACATCTACCTGAGCGATCTCGTAACTGTCCCGTGGCTCGAAATCGAGGGCGACGAGCGCAAGGAAATCGTGCCAGGGACGGCAACCGAGGGACCGACGGAGATGACCGACGAAATGCGGGAGACGCTCCGTGACCTCGGGTATGTCGTCTGAATAATAAGATACTCGACTTTGTGATAGGAAGCAACTCACTCACAGCAACTAATCCTCTCTGAAAACGCCATCCCAAATATTGACGTGATCGACCTGCTCTCGTCCGCGATCCCGGAGCCGCTGATCCGCGATTGCGGCCGAATCTACTTCGAGTGACGGCGGGTAAACGAACTTGCCCGAGAGAACTCCGTCGAGGAATTGCAGGCACACGTGTCGGAACTGATCGACCGAATCGAGGCCTACCGGGAGGAATACGCCACTGACTCGCCCGCCGAAGTGGACGTCCTCGCGTTCGATGCGGCACGGGTCGATGAGGTGTACGCAGACCTCGGTGACTGGGCCACCGCTATCGAGGAGCGGCAACTCCACGAACGCGTTCGGAGAAAGGCTGCTCGCTCGACGGCTTCGTCTCACACCTGACGATGGTGCCGGTGGTCGACGGTGCGAGCCCCTCGCTGATAGACCGGTCGGCGTTGGAGTGGCTGCGGTCCCGACCTGTCAGGAGTCGGATGTCGAGTCTGCGGAGCTTGTGGGGTCGGGACGCTGCACCTCCTTGTCGCGGTATCCAGGGAATACTACCCGAGCGGGTGCTCCACGTGCTTCGAGATTCACTGGTAGCGAAACGATGATTTCTCTGTCCCCTACCGGGAGGAGCAGCGGGACAGTGCATGGGAATGTCACTGGGATCGACGTCCGAACGCGCACAAATCGCGGGATCATTTCCATCCCCTGCCGGACGGTAGTCGCACCAGCGTGGACGACGCTGAGTGGCCGGCCGACCATCGAGACGTGTGTCGTCTCGTCTTCGAGTACGTCGAGGAGCGCATCGAGGCACTGTGGGAGTAGGCCAAGGTCGCTGTATCGAACGGTCTTCTGGGATCTCGAACCCACGAGACACCGCACCCCTCTCAGAGACTGCGCTGTCGACCCTTCGGGACCTGCGACCGGAGTTCGTCGTAGAGGTAGAGCCCGACGCCGAGCACGGCAGGTTCGCCGGCGCAGTCGTGGGTGACGATGAGATAGCCCCAGTCGCCGTCCCACTCGGGGAGGTCCTGGTCCTGGCCGGCGACGAAGCGTTCGGCTTGCTCGTCGTCGAGGTGGAGGACGTTCGCCGTGGCGTGGTCGCCGAACCGCTGGGCGGCTTCGAGCGACGGCTTCCAGTGTTCCTGGCGAGCCCGGAGCGCGCTCATGCCGAGGCCCTCCGAGGAGACTGGCGACGGTAGGTCGCCGTGGAAGGCCCAGATCTTGCCGGCGCCGCGCTCCCAGAAGGTGTGGTCGTCGAAGACGGCGGGGTCGATGCCGAAGCGTTCGTGCCACCAGTCGAGGACCTCGGCTCGGGTGGGTCGACCCTCGACGTCTCGCTCGTCGGCGGTCGCGGGGAGGCGGTCGAAGCGGTGGCCGTCGTTGCCCGTCATGCGGTCACCTCAAGTTTGGCGCAGAAGAACCCACCCGTGTCGTTGTGGTGGGGGTAGATGCGTTTGGCCTTGCGGACGGACTCGTCGAACGACTGGCCGTCCCATTCCGTGACGCCGGGGGCGTGCTCCAGCGGGAGGTCGTAGTCGACGAGTTCGCAGGGTTCCTCGGCGAGCGCGTAGTCGAGGACGGCCTCGTTCTCCTCGGGCGCGAAGGTACACGTCGAGTAGACGACGGTGCCGCCCTCGCGCGTGGTCTGGAGGGCCCGGCGGAGGACGCCCTTCTGGACGCCGGCGATGGCGTCTACGTGCTCGCGCGTCCAGTCCTCCAGCGCGTCGGGGTTCTTGCGGATGGTCCCCTCACAGGAGCAGGGGACGTCGACGAGGGTGCGGTCGTACAGCTCGCTCTCGAACGGTTTGAGCGAGTGGTTGCGCGCGTCTTCGTGGGTGATGGCGAGGTTGGTCAGGCCGAGTCGCTCGGCGTTCGAGCGGAGCGCGGAGATGCGCCCGAGGTTGTTGTCCGAGGCGACGAGCAGGCCGGTGTCGTCCATGAGCGCGCCGAGTTGGGTGGTCTTACTGCCGGGCGCGGCGCAGGCGTCCCACACGCGGTCGCCCGGTTCGGGGTCGAGCACCGTGGCCGGGACGGCCGACACCTCCTCCTGGCCATGGAGCCAGCCGTGGAAGTACGGCCAGTTCGACCCCGGCTGTGCGTCGGGGAGTTTCAGCAGGCCGTCGTGCCAATCGGTCGGTTCGTAGTCGATGCCCTCCTCGGAGAGCGCCCGCGTCGCTCGCTCGACGGTCGCTTTCAGCGTGTTGACGCGGACGACCGACGGGAGCGGGCGCTCGCAGGCCGCACGCAGCGCCTCGAAGTCGTCTACCAGCGGCTCGTACCGCTCCAGTGGCTGCATTGACGCTTCGTTAGCGGGGTCGCGGCTTGTCGGTTTCGAACCGCGGGTCAGGCTTTTCCCGCTGGCAGGCGACGGTTCGGTATGGCACACGTCGAGGTACACGCGGCGGACGTCGATCTGGAGTCGCCGACGCTGGTCGAGGGACTGCCGGGCGTCGGACTCGTCGGGAAGATCGCGGCCGACCATCTGATCTCGGAGTTGGACATGCAGTACTACGCCTCCTGTCACTGCGACGGGCTGCCGGAAGCGGCGGTCTACCGCGAGGGTCGGTCGGACTTCGAGCCACCGGTCAGGGTGTACGCCGACCCCGAACACGACCTGCTCGTGTTGCAGAGCGACGTTCCGGTATCACCGGAGAGCGCCGACGAATTCGCGGGCTGCGTGACGGGATGGCTCGGCGAGAACGACGTGACGGCACTCTATCTGAGCGGGCTGCCGACGGACGAGAAGGCCGACGTGCCGTCGCTTCACGGGGTTGGGACGAACGGGGCCCAAGAGCTCCTGAGAGAGCACGACATCCCCGAACCCTCGGAGAACGGCCTCGTCAGCGGGCCGACCGGAGCGCTCCTGTATCACGCGTATCGACAGGACCTGCCCGCGCTCGGTCTCGTCGTACAGTCCAGCGCGAACTTCCCCGACCCGGAGGCGGCGCGCGTGCTGCTCACGGAGGCCATCGAGCCCGTGACGGGCGTCTCGGTCGACACGGATTCGCTGGTCGAACAGGCCGAGCAGATCCGGCAGGCGAAACAGCAGTTGGCCGACCAGATGAAGCAGGCGAAAGAGGAGAGCTCCCGTGCCCAGCCGACGGGGATGTACCAGTAGGGGCGGTGTCGGCACGTTTTTCACGTTTTCGCGGGTAGACGTGAGTGATGACTGCACTCGGAGCCCTCTCGACGCTGTTCGTCGGCGCGGTCTTCGGCATGGCGCTGGCCGCCCCACCGGGACCGATGAACGCCGTCATCGCCGAGGAGAGCGTCGTCCGCGGGTGGCTCGCCGGCTTCATGGCCGGCCTCGGAGCACTGTCGGCTGACTTCGTGTTCTTCGTCCTCTCGCTGGTCGGTGCTGTCGCCTTCATCGGGAACTTTCCGACGCTGCGGGCTGCGATGGTCGGTGTCGGTGGCGTGTTGATGCTCTACTTCGCCTACGGTGCCGTCCAGGACGCCCGGGAGACCTTCACGGCCACGTCGGACGACGTCGAGGAGGACAGCAAGGGGTTCCGGAAGGCGTTCGTCCTCGCGCTGTCGAACCCGTATCAGATCCTGTTCTGGCTGACGGTGGGCGTCGGACTGCTGCAACCGGGGACTGTGGACGTCTTCTCGCACGTCCCCTACGTCAGCGAGGCCCTCACCGGCGTCCTCGTCGTCCAGACCGGAAGTCCGGCGTTGCTCGTCGGGTTCTTCGTGGGTATCCTGGTCTGGATCGTGGGCTTTCCGGCGTCGCTCATCGCGGTGGGCCAGAAGATCGACCGCTTCGCGCCCATCGTCGCCGGTGGCTCGTCGCTCGTCCTCGTCGGGTTCGGCCTCGTCTTCCTCTGGGACGCGGCGACGACGCTTCTCCTCTAGTCGTCGGACATTCCGGTCGCCATGTCCGCGACGGTGCCGTCCAGGTCCATGTTGGAGACTTCGCCGGTGAGCCATTCCTGGAACCACGTGACGCGCTTGAGTCGTCGGTGGACCATGTCCTGTGCGGTCCGGCTCTCGACGCGCTCTTTGACGTCCTTGCCGCGGTCGACGACGCGGCCGACCATCTCGGCGGCGTCCATGTGGGTCCGGGACTCGTAGCCCATTCTGAGCAGCATGAGCGCGGTACCGTTCGCACCGACCTTGTCGAGCAGGTCGGCCTCGATGAGACAGCGGGTCTCCAGCGAGAGATCCGAGAGGTCGCCCTGGTAGGAGTGGTCACGGATGGCGGCACAGACCTGCTCGACGAACGGCTGATTATAGTCAGTGTGGGTCGAGAGGTACTCCCGAGCGATCTTCGCGCCGACTTCGGCGTGGACGTCCTGGTCGGCTTCGAGCTTCGCGATGTCGTGGAACAGCGCGGCAACGCGGGTCACGTCGACGTTCGCCCCTTCCTTGCGGGCGATCTCTGAACTGATCTCGACCACGTTGAGGATGTGGTTGAACCGGTACTCAGCGGAGTGCCAGGGGTACCACCGCATCCGACCGCCCTCGCTCTCGTTCTCGACGCTGGCGGCGAGGTAGTCGTGGACGAATGCCTTCATGTCCGCGAACTCGTCTGCGGAGACGGGCGACTCCTGAATTTCAACGCCCACAGAACCACCTCCCGAAGAGACGTGCGTTTTTCATGTTGCAACTATATAGGGCTTGTTTCACTCTTTAGCGTTACGACAACCCTCGCTCGCCGGTAAACGCCAAATACCACTCGTATTAGACCGCTTACCCGTCAGACTGTACATGTGTCAAACAGTTGTATTGATAAGTTTAGGCTCCCGCGAATTCCGCCTGTTGACTGTACGTTTATAATGGTCGCTTCCTTTTGTGATTACATGGACATCCGGACAGCAGAACCTGCAGACAGGCCTGCAATCAGGGACATCGCACGCCGTTCGCTGGAAGCTTCCTACTCGCTTGGACCGCACGCCATCATCGGTGCCATCGAGGAGTGGTACGAGGAGGACCGCCTCTCCGAGACGCTCGGCGACGACCACTGCCTCCTGCTCGTCGCCGAGATGGACGGGCAGGTCGTCGGTTTCTCCGAGAGCGAGTACACCGATTCCGGCGAAGGAAACATCTGGTGGTTGCACGTCGACCCCGCCTACAGGGGCAAGGGCATCGGCTCGGCGCTGTTCGACGCGACCGAGCAGCGACTCCACGAGATGGGTGCCTCCCACCTCCACGGCCGCGTCCTCGCAGACAACGTCGAGGGCAACGCCTTCTACGAGGACCGCGACTTCCAGAAGGTAGGCGAGGAGACCGTCGAGATCAACGGTCGAACCCACACGGAGAACCTCTACGTCGAGGCCGACCACACGGGGATGACGGAGGTCACGCTCGACGACGGCACCCTCGTCTACGTCAGCCACGAGGAAGCCGACACTGGCTCTCTGGACGCGTTTCACCCGGTCTACACGGACGAGGACGCCGGCGAGCGCTACGGCTATTTCTGCGCCAACTGCGAGACGCTGGCCAACGCGATGGACGCGATGGGCCGCATCGAGTGCGACAACTGCGGTAACGTCCGGAAGCCGACGCGGTGGGACGCGGCGTACCTGTAAGCGGTCGGCGCGGTTCAGTTCCGGACGCGGCCCCGCCGTGACGACTGGCGTTCTCACCATCGGAGAACGCGCTCGGTGACTCTTGTATACCCGGTCGATACCCGAACATATGCCAGCGGAATCGGACGTCCCCAGCGGCGCGGAGAGCGACAACTATTCGGTGGGGTCTTCCCTAGGCGCGGCCATGAGCACAGGTGTCGTCCTCCTCAACTTCGGTGAGCCGGCAACGCCAGCGCGAGACGTCGTCGTCGACTACCTCGAACGGATCTTCTTCGACAACGCGTCCCTCGAAGGCGACACGACCGTCGAGGAAGCGCGTGCGCGCTCACGCCAGCTCGCCGAACGCCGCGCCCCGGCACTCATCGAGGAGTACGAGGAGATCGGCGGCTCGCCGCTGAAGGACCAGGCCGAGGCCCAGGCCGACGCGATCCAGCGCGAACTCCGCGATCGCGGCCACGACGTGACGACCTACACCGGCTTCCAGTTCGTCGAGCCGTTCGTGGGCGACGCCGTCGCGGCCGCACGCGAAGACGGCGTGGACAGACTCGTCGGCCTGCCAATCTACCCGCTGTGTGGCCCCTCCACCACCGTCTCGTCGCTGGAGGACGTCGAGGACGCGGTCGAAGACGCCGACTGGGACGTCGAACTGAGCCAGATCACCGGCTGGCACCGCCATCCGACCTACAATCAACTCCGGGTCGACAACCTCCGGTCGTTCGTCGAGGCGGAGGGCGTCTCGCTGCAGGACGCGGGCACGACGCTGGTCTTCTCCGCGCACGGCACGCCCCAGCACTACCTCGACGAGGGGAGTCGCTACCGGGAGTACGTCGAGGAGTACTGCGACACCGTGGCGACGATGCTTGGCGTCGACTCCTACGAACTCGGCTACCAGAACCACGAGAACCGCGACATCCCGTGGACGAAACCGGACGTCGAGGACCTGCTCCCCGAGATCGACGCCGAGCGCATCGTCGTCGAGCCGGTCAGCTTCATGCACGAGCAGAGCGAGACGCTCTCGGAACTCGACGAGGAACTGGCCGAGGAAGCCGCCGAAGAGGGGCTGGACTTCCATCGCGTTCCCATCCCGCACGACGACGACCGCTTCGGCTCGCTGCTGGCCGACCTCGTCGAACCGTTCGCGGCCGGCTTCGACCCCGGCTACTACCAGCTCAGACAGTGCCAGTGCAAGAACACGCCCGGAACGGTCTGTCTGAACGCACGCAGGCAATGAGAGTCGGTATCGTCGGTGGCGGCATCACGGGACTGTCGCTGACGCACTTCCTCGCGAGGGCGGGCGTCGAGTCGGTCACGTACGAGGCGTCGGCCCAGCCCGGTGGCGTCATCAGCTCGGACGACGTTGCCGGGAAGGTCGTCGAGCGAGGCCCCCAGCGGATGCGGCTCAGCCCTTCCGTTCGCGATGTGGTCACCGACCTCGGGCTCGAAGCCGAGCTGCTGGAGGTGCCCGAGGACCTGCCGCTGTACGTCTACTGCGACGGTCGTCTCCGGCGGGTCCCGTTCTCTGTCTCGGAGTTCCTGGCGACGGACCTGCTGTCCTGGCGCGGAAAGCTCCGGCTGTTCGCCGAGCCCCTGACGGACGCGGGCCGTCCCGAGGAGACCGTCGCCGACCTCTTCACGCGGAAGTTCGGCCGGGAAGCGTACGAGAACCTCGTCGGCCCGCTGTTCGGCGGCATCTACGGCTCCGACCCAGCGCAGATGCCCGTGGAGTACTCGCTGTCGGCGCTCCTTCGGGTCGAATCGGAGCAGGGAAGCCTGCTCACGACCGCGTTGCAGCGGCTGCGCGGCGACTCCGAGCGGCCACCCGCGGTCTCGTTCGCTGACGGGATGCAGCGGTTCCCCCGCGCACTGTACGAGTCACACGCCGACCGCGTCCACCTGGAGACGCCGGTGACGGCGATTCGACCCGACGGCGACGGCTACCTGCTGGAGACCGATTCGGGCGTGGATCGCGTGGACGAGGTCGTGGTGACGGTGCCCGCGTCCGTCGCCGCGGACCTCCTGACCGAGGTCGACGAGAGCGCGGCCGCGCTGGCCGACCTCCGGTACAATCCGCTGGCGATGGTGTACGTCGAGAGCGACTTCGACGGCGAGGGGATGGGCTATCAGGTCCGCCACGACGAGCCGTTCGACACGCTCGGCGTCTCCTGGAACGCCAGCATGTTCGACCGCGACGGCGTGTTCACCTGCTTCCTCGGCGGGATGAACGACCCCGACCTCGTCCGAGAGGACCCGGAGAAACTCGGCGACGTCGCGACGAGAGAGTTCGAGGAGATACTCGGCGCGCCCGCCGAGGTCGTCGACGTCCAGCGACTCGAAGACGGATTTCCCGCCCACGACCACTCCTGGCAAGCACTGGACCGGGTCGACCTCCCCGACGACGTCCACCTCATGACGAACTACACGGCTCGCATGGGCGTTCCGAGTCGGGTGCGGCAGGCGAAGGAAACGGCCGACCGGTTCGCCGCTGAGTGATGCTCTGGCGACCGATTACCGGGGAAATGGGGGATTCGCTCGGTCGCTCACTCGGCGTCGAGAACGCCCCTGGATTCGGTGTGCTCGAACTCCGTGCCGCCACAGGACGGACACTCTGAGGCGACCGGCTCGACCGAATCCGCAGTCGGAACTGCCCGGACGAACTCGCCACACGAGAGGCACATGACCGAGTCGATCGCGTTTCTCCCGCGTCGATCGGACCCGGTTCCCGAATCCCGTGGTGTCAAACCGTCTCCCTACGGCGGACGGTGTGGGATCGAGCGTCGTATTCGAGCAGGTTCGCGCTCGCGAGCGCCGGCAACGTGACGTGGTGGAGACGTATCCGCCTCCGTTCGTAGTCGTCGGGTGGCTGGCCAGTGTGGAGGTCTTCTGCGAGCGCGTCGAGCGTGACGACTGCAGTCTCGTTCGTTTCCAGGAGTCGGAGCACTGCTCGACGGGTGTCTGCGTCGAACTCGTTCGCGTCGTCTGCGTGCTCTCCGAAGGATCGTCGCTCTGACGTGTTCTCGGCCATCTGACTAGACGAAAGCCTCGGGGGGTGTTAGCCAAACGGCAGGAGTATTGCGGCAATTTATACTCCTTCCACTCGCTGTACGACACGAGCGACGCCGCATGATCGAAGTCGAATACACGCTCGACCACCCCATCCTTCGGGAGACGTTACAGAGCGGCGTCTCCGTGACGCTGAACTGGGAGTCGTCCCAGACGGGTCCGAACGACGAGCGCCGGATGATCGCGTGGCTGGAGAGCGACGACTTCGACGCCGTCGAACGGGCGATTCGGGACGACCCGTCAGTGGAGAATCCGGTGGTTCTCACCGACCTCGGGGACCGCCGACTCTATCGGTTCGACCTCGCCGAGGTCGGGAAAGAGTCGTCTATCATGCCGATTCTCGCCGACGTCGGTGGCGTCCACCAGGAACTCACGGCCGACGCCGAGGGGTGGCGAAATCGCACGCGGTTCCCCGACCGAGAGTCGTTCGAACGACTCCGACGATTCTGTTCGGACAACGACATCCCGTTCAGGTTCGAACGACTCTGGCAGCAGTCGGACCGCGACGGTGGCCGACCGTCGGCGGTGACCGAGGCCCAACACGAGACGCTGCTCGCCGCCGTCGAGAGCGGCTATCTCGACGTGCCGAGGAAGTGCTCGCTCGCCGAACTCGGCGCTGAACTCGGGATCTCGCAGAGTGCGGCTTCCGAACGGTTTCGCAGGGGGACGAAACGACTCGTCGAGTCGACGCTCGGCTCGGAGGGAGACGAGGCCTGACAGCGGCCCCTCGCACGATGACCTCGCCCCGCGTCCCCTACCGCTGTATCTCCTTCGCGGTCTCGACGAACGCGCGGACGTTCTCGACCGGCGTGTCCTTGTGGACGCCGTGGCCGAGGTTCAGGATGTGTCCGGCAGGCCCGGCCTTCTCGATGACCGCCTGCGTTCGCTCGCGGACGAACGCCTCGCTGCCGAACAGGTGCGAGGGGTCGAGGTTGCCCTGCACGGGCGTCTCGCCGAGTTGGTCCCGAGCGTCGGCCATGTCGACGGTCCAGTCGAGGCTCACCACGTCGGCGTCGGTCTCTTTCAGCAAGTCCAGCCGACCGCCCATCCGGCGGACGAACACGATGGTCGGCACGTCGACCGACGAGAGGATGCGCTGGTGGAGCGGCTGGACGAACTCCTCGTAGTCCTCGGGGGACAGCACGCCAGCGTAGGTGTCGAACAGCTGGACGACGTCCGCGCCGGCCTCGGCCTGGTACTGGAGATACTCGGCGACGACGTCGGCGAACGTCGCCAGCAGCGACCGGAATGCGTCGGGATGCTTCGCGCGGAACTGTCGCAACGGCCAGTGGGTCTTCGAGGGCTTGCCCGCGACGGCGTACGAAGCGAGCGTTAACGGTCCGCCGCCGAAGCCGATGATCGAAGTCTGGTCGCCGACGCTCGACTGCAGGCGTTCCAGGAGTTCGCCGACGTAGTCGAGTTCGGTCCGGACGTCCGCGACGTCTCGCTCGACGTCCGCGGGCTCCGTGACGTGGTTCTCGACGACCGGGCCGACGCCCGATTCGATGTGGTAGTCGAACCCGAGCGGTTCGAGGACGGTGAGGATGTCCGAGAACATGACGAGGCCGTCGGGCTCGTACAGCTCCCACGGAAGCAGCGTGATTCGCTCTGCGACCTCGGGCGTCGAGATGGCCTCTCTGAACGTGTAGTTCGAGCGGATCTCTCGGTACTCGGGGATGTGCCGGCCGGCCTGACGCATCAGCCAGACTGGCGGCCGCTCGGTCCGCTCCCCGCGGGCGGCACGGACGAGAAGGTCGCTCATTGGCGGACCTTACGGTGGCCGGCATTTAAGAATCGTCATCTGCGACGACCGGCGTGCTCGACGGTGTTCGCCCGGTCGAGAGCCGCGGTGGGTCAGGGGTTCAGTCCGTACAGCGTCGCCCGGGCGAACACGAGGACGGGAATGATCTCTAATCGTCCGATCCACATGTTGAACAGGAACATCGTTTCGGCGACGGCGGGCATCTTCGGGCCGGTGATGCCCGCCGAGAGGCCGACGTTGCCCTGCGCGCTCGCGACCTCGAACAGCGCGTCGGCGAGGGTGAACTCGGGGCCGGCCACGTTGACGAGGACGAGGCTGCTCGCGAGCAGCAACAGGAGCCAGAGCAGGCTGACGATGGCGGCCTCGCTGAACTCTCGCTCCATCGCCTCCCGGTCGAGGACGCGGTCGCCGAGTCGCGTCGAGACGACGGCGCTTTTCGGCAGGAACACCCGGGAGAACTGCCAGCGAATGCCGCGGACGATGGTGTACCCGCGGATGAGCTTGATGCCGCCGACTGTCGACCCCGCCGCACCGCCCAGCACCATCGCGCCCGAGACGACGAGCTTCCCCCCGGCGGACCAGCGCCCGATGGGCGAGGACTGGAAGCCGGTACACGACAGGGCGCTGACGAACTGGAACGTCGAATCGCGGAGCGACAGCGCCGGCGAGAACGTGACGAGGTTCTGCAGGGTCAGCCCGAGCGCACCGACGACGAACAGGATCAGGAGCCAGCGCGTCTGCACGTCTTCGACGAGTTTCCTGTACTCGCCCTGCTGGACGACGGCGTAGTGGACGGGGAACGCGATGGCACCGAGGCCCATCACGGGCAACAGCACCGTCTCGACGAGCGGCGAGTCGTACGTGGCGATGGAGTTGTCCGTGACGGAGAATCCGCCCGTCGAGAGCCCGGTCATCCCGTGGTTGAGCGCCTGCCAGCCGACCTCCCAGAGCGGGAGCGTCGAGCCGTAGTCGCTCAGCCGGATGGCGACGAACAGGACGACGATGGCGAACACCGTGTAGCCGATGAACAGCTTCCACACCGTCCGGACCGTCGAGACGACGCTCGGATGGATCTTCTCCTCGCGGGCTTCGCTCCGGTAGAGCGCGTAACTTCCGCTTCCGGGTCGCGCGAGGATGGTGACGGTGAGGACGATGACGCCGACGCCACCGACGTACTGGATGACCGATCGCCACCACTGTATCGCTCGGGGGAGCGTCGGTTCGTGGACGGCCATCGTCAGCCCGCTCCCCGTCCAGCCGCTCATGCTCTCGAACAGTGCGTGCAACGGATCCCGGAAGTACCGCAGGCTCGACCCGTAGGCCGCCCCGTCGGGAACGTACGCGGCTGCCACCTCGGCGGGAAGCAGGTACGCGGCGAGGAGAAAGGGAAGCGCCCCGAAGACGGCGACGAGGAACCACCCTGCGGCGGCGATGACCATGCCGTGTTTCATCTTCGGCGCGGGCGCGTCCGCGAACGCTCGCCGCGCGAACCCACCGACCAGTCCCGTCGCGACCCCTGCAATCACGAACGCGGCCGCGGCGTACCATTCGCCGAAAGCGAGAGCGACGAGGACGCTCACCGTCATCAGTCCGGCCTCGATGGCCAGCAGAGCGCCCACGTCGCGGGCGATGATCGCCAGGTCAGTCCCCAGGGTCGCACGCGTTCGCCCCATGTCAGTGCTCGTCCTCATGGTGGCCGAAGCGGGCCGTTATCCCCGGCGTGGCACCGCGAGCGGAGAAGACGGTCACGAGGTCGTCGGCCTCGATTCGGGTGTCCCCGCGCGGGGTGATTGGGTCGCCGTTTCCGTTGCGCTCGATGGCGACGACGAGCATGTCGGATTCGAGAATGCCCTCGTCCGCGGCAGTTTCGAGCGTCAGTCCGGCGATAGGCGCGTCCTCGCTGACGAGTATCTCGAACACCTCGGCCTCCTCGCCGACGCGCATGTAGTCCACGATAGCTGGCCGCTTGACGGCCCGGTAGAGGTACTCCGCGATGAGCCGCTGGGGATTCTGCATCGTGTTGACGCCGATGCGGCCGAACAGCGGCATGTGTTCCGGGTTGTGCACGACGGAGACGATGTCGGGGACCTCCAGCTCCTGGGCCAGGAGACAGACCATGATGTTGACCGCGTCCCGGTCGGTCGTCGAGATGAGCGCGTCCGCCCGGTCCGCGCCGGCGTCGAGCAGCGTCTCCTTGACCGTAGCGTCGTCGTTGAGGACCAGACAGTCGTAGTTCGTCGCCGCTCGCTCGGCGCGGCCCTCGTCCTTCTCGATGACGACGACCTCGTTGCCCCCTCGCGTGGCGATTTCGATGAGCGGCGTCCCGATATCGCCCGCCCCGACGATGACGATGTACATTCAGCCGGCGGCTTCACTACAAGCCCACCAAAGTCTATCGACTTGTCCGGAGCGGGGCGTCGACTCGCTTACAGCGTCGAACCGAGGCTGGACCGGAGCTTCGGAAGGACGGTCTTGTATCCGAGGAGGTAGACCCCGCCGTACAGGAGGAGAACTCCCATGTACGCCAGAAACGCGCCCTGCACGTCGTGGCCCGTCGAAAGCTGCTGGATACCGTTCTGTTCGGAGAGGAATCCGACAGTGGTCAACACGCCTGCGATGATTGTGTAGAGGACGAGCGACAGCAGTTCCGCGAGCGGTTCGTACAGCAGATCTCTCATACCGGTTCGAGGCGGCTAGCGTGTATATTCGTTGCGGGTTCGGAAAGCCCAATACGAGCCGCGTGAACGACCTCGTATGGGACGTACCAAAACGATCGACTATCCGACCTGGACGAAGCGTTCGTTCCTGCTCGGCGTCGGGTTGTTCGTCTTTGGCTGGCTCGGTGGTGTCATCGCACGAACGTACTTCGGTCCGATTCCGGGCTGGGAACTTACGTTGTTCGTCGACGCCGAAGCGCTCGGAATTCTGGTGGCACTGCTGTCGCCGCTGGTGTTCGGTATCGTTCTCCCGCTGACGGAGTAGCTAGACTTCGACGACCCACACCCGAAAATCGTCGGTGAGATCGTACACCGTACGGAACGCGGTATCGACGAAGTCGGCGGCGTGTTTCGGGTCGGTGATCGCCGAGACGTAGACGGTCTCTTCGGGCGCTTTCCGTGTCTCGGGTTGGGCGACTTTGAACACGGGAAACTCTCCGAGGAGGTCCGTCAGGCGCTCGCGCTCTTCGTCGTCCACCGCAAACTCGACCTGTCCGTCGCCGAACACGATTCGGGTTGGTGGGTCGGTGCTGTCCGTCTCGAAGACCGTCCGTTCGCTATCGCGCTTGCGGTGGGCGAGGACGGCCTCCGCGACCAGCGCACGGCGTTTTTCGGGGGTCTCGGCGTCGAATCGCGTCACGAAGTCGACTACGCGAGGGGGCGATAAAGCACCCACGACCGCGGCCGTTTGAACAAGGTTTTTAGCTGGGCTCCTGAAGTCTCGCGTATGAGTGGACCACGTGTCCTCATTCTCGGCCCACCGGGTGCCGGCAAAGGAACGCAAAGTAGCAACATCGCAGACGAGTTCGACGTCGAGCACATCACGACCGGTGACGCACTCCGCGCGAACAAGGACATGGACATCAGCGACATGGACACCGAGTACGACACGCCTCGGGAGTACATGGAAGCGGGTGACCTCGTCCCGGACGCCGTCGTGAACGCCATCGTCGAGGAGGCGCTGACCAGCGCCGACGGGTTCGTCCTCGACGGCTATCCGCGGAACCTCGAGCAGGCCGAGGAACTCGAAGGGATGACCGACCTCGACGTCATCCTCTCACTCGACGTGAGTCGCGAGGAACTCGTCGACCGACTCACCGGTCGCCGGGTCTGCGACGACTGCGGTGCGAACTACCACGTCGAGTTCAATCAGCCCGAGGAGGAGGGCGTCTGTGACGAGTGCGGCGGTGAACTCATCCAGCGCGACGACGACAACGAGGAGTCCGTGAACAACCGTCTCGACGTCTTCGAGGAGAACACGCTTCCGGTCATCGAACACTACGAAGACGACGACGCGTTCGTCGCCATCGACGGCGAGCAGACGCCCGACGAGGTCTGGGCCGACATCGAAGCCGCCATCGAAGACGCGAACTGACGTTCGTTTCGCAATTCTTTGGATAAATATTAATAACTCTCGAGAGCGTCGTTGGAGTACATGGCCTCCAGCGATAGCCGGATTCGCGAACTCGCTGGTGCCGACGAGGAGGTGCTGGAGGCGTTCGAGATCTTTCTGGAACGAGCGGAGTGGTTCGAGGAACTGGAGTGGGAGGACGTCGAAGACTCCCTCGACGAGGCGCAGTGGGGACGCCTCGTCGGCTCGGACCTGTTCGTCCAGTGCTCGGACGGCCGCTACGTCCTCGCGGACACCGAGCGCGTCCGCACCCTCCTCGAAGAACCGCCGGAATCGCCCATCGAAGACGACGCCGGGTGGAGTACCCGGGACAAACTCGTCGGCCTGTGTACGCTCGGCCTGTTCGCGGGCTACTACGCCGATACGATCAGGTCCGTCATAGCCGGGGCCGTCGACGTCCTCCTCGGGTCGTTCGCGGCGTCGGTTCCCTTCTACTGCGTCGTGTTCGTGCTCGCCGTCGCGACGTCGACGTACTCGTCGATTCTCCGCGGCGTCCTCACCGATTCCGAGAAACTCGTCGCCTACAAAGCGCGGATGAACGCGATCGAATCCTGGAAAGACGAGGTCGAGGAACGCGGCGACGAGGACGCACTCAGCCGTGCCACGAGCGCACAGCTTCGGTCGCTCGCCGATCTATTCGGGATTCTCCGCGAGCAATTTCGACCCGTCGCGTGGATGCTCGTCCTGACGATTCCCTCGTTGCTCTGGCTCCGCTGGCTGGTCGGCACGGGGGCCGTCGGTGGCGGTCCCGATCCGGTCTTCGTCATGCCGCTCGTCGGACCGATCTCGTCGTGGAGCCAGACGGTATTCGGGGTGTTCCCCGCCTGGCTGTTGCTCTACGGCTTGTTCTCGATGGTGACGAGCAAGGTCGTCGAGGCATCGCTCGACCTCGAAACGGACGGCGAGTGACGCAGGCGCGTTGTAAAAGGTTGATTACCCCCGAGCGCCGTAGACTGTACAAATGACGCGTACAGCGAGGAAGGTCCAGGAACTGGCGGACGAGGGCAAGGAGATGGTCGACGCCCTCGAAGCCGTCCTCGACCGCGCCGAAGAGAAGGGTGCGGTCGAATGGGCCGACGTCAAAGACGACATCACGAGCGGGCAGTGGGGGCGGCTCATCGAGACCGAACTGCTCGTCGACGGCGCTGGAAACGGCTTCGTCATCGACGACCCGGAGGGGGTAAAGGAGGCGCTCGGCACCGCCGACGTCGGATCGAGTTCGAGCGACGACGACTCGGGCTGGTCGACGTGGGACAAGCTCGCAGCACTCGGCGCGCTCGGGCTGTTCGCGGGCTACTCGATGTCGAGCATCCGGGCGATGATCGGTGAGGTGCTCAACCTGATCATCGGCCCGCTCGAGGCCGCGCTCCCGTTCTACGTCGTCGTCATGGTGCTCGCCACGTTCACGGGGCTCAGTTCGACCATCCTCCAGGCCAACCTCATGGACATGGACAAGATGGGCGAGTACCAGTCGAAGATGAAGGAGATTCAAGAGCGCCGCAAGGAGGCGAAAGAACGCGGTGACGACGAGGCGCTCGACCGCATCCAGGAGGAGCAGATGGACGCCATGGGCGATCAGCTCGGCATGTTCAAAGAGCAGTTCCGCCCGATGGTGTGGATCATGCTCGTCAACATCCCCGTCTTCCTGTGGATCTACTGGATGATCCTCGACGTCGGCGTCGCCTCGGGGAGCACGACGGCGATCGTCTTCCCCATCTTCGGCGAGATGGCCGACTGGACCTCGCCCGTCGTCGGGCCGTTCCAGGCGTGGATCCTCTGGTACTTCCTGTGCTCGCTCGGGTTCACGCAGATCATCCGCAAGGCGCTGAACATCGACACGACGCCGACCTGACGCGGCATTTCTGCGTCTCCCGCCGCGCACCGTCTCGACCCGACGAAATTCAGAACGGCTTTTTACCGGGCCCTGATTCGCCTAGATATGCTACTCACCGTCTCCGGACCGGCGGGCAGCGGCAAGAGCACGCTCGCCGCGTCGCTCGCCGATGCGCTCGATTACGAGCACGTCAGCGGCGGCGACATCTTCCGGTCGCTGGCCGACGAG
Source organism: Haloarculaceae archaeon H-GB1-1 (assembly GCA_029688825.1). Lineage (GTDB taxonomy): Archaea > Halobacteriota > Halobacteria > Halobacteriales > Haloarculaceae > JARUKX01. Next base: position 26,000 of record JARUKX010000020.1, read on the forward strand.
CGCGGGCTGACGCCACTCGAACTGAACAGACAGGCCGAAGAGGACGACCAGATCGACCGCGACCTCGACCGGCGACTGCGAGACATCGCTCGCGAAGAAGACGACCTCGTCCTCGAGTCGCGACTGGCTGGCTGGATGGCCGGCGAGTACGCCGACCTCAAACTCTGGCTCGACGCACCGCTGGACGTCAGGGCCGCACGCATCGCCGACCGCGAGGAGAAGGCCGTCGAACAGGCGCGCGAGGAGACGCGGGCCCGAGCGGACAGCGAGTCGCTTCGCTACGAGGAGTACTACGGCATCGACATCGAGGATCGCTCGCTGTACGACCTGACCGTCAACACGGCCCGCTGGGGTCCAGAGGGCGTCCTCGAACTCGTCACGACGGCTGTCGACGCCTACGACCCTGCCGACGACGAGGGACAGACGCCGGTCGAAGGCGTCACCTACGACTTCTGATGGCGCTCCGTGGCCCACCCCAGGACCGGTCGCCCGCCGACCTCCTCTCGTTCGGCGTCGTCAACCTCGACAAACCGCCCGGCCCGTCCGCCCACCAGGTCGCCGCGTGGGTGCGTGACATGGCTGGCGTCGAGCAGGCTGCACACGCCGGGACGCTCGACCCGAAGGTGACGGGCTGTCTGCCGACCTTGCTGGGGACGGCCACGCGCATGGCACAGGTCTTCGACGACAGCGTCAAGGAGTACGTGGCGGTGCTGGAACTCCACGGCCGCGCCCCGAACGACTTCGAGTCTATCGTGGCGGAGTTCGAGGGGCCGATCTACCAGAAACCACCCCGAAAGAGCGCCGTGGCTCGCCGGCTTCGGGTGCGGGAGATCCACGACCTCGACGTCCTCGAAGTCGAGGACCGACGCGCACTTCTCCGGGTCCGCTGTGAGAGCGGGACGTACATCCGGAAGCTCTGTCACGACGTCGGCCTCGCGCTCGGGACCGGCGCGCACATGGGTCACCTGCGACGCACGGCGACGGGCTCGTTCGACGATACGACGCTCCGGACGCTCCACGACCTCGCAGACGCGCTGGCCGTCTGGCGCGAGGACGACGACGCGTCGTGGCTTCGGGACGTCGTCCACCCCGCCGAACGCGCCCTCGTCGACTTCCCACACGTCACGATTGCGCCGAGTGCCGCCGAGCAGGTCGCCGAGGGCGCACCGGTGTACGCACCGGGCGTCATCGACGTCGACGGCGACCCGGACCGCGACGACCTCGTCGCCTGTTTCACCCCGAACGACGCGGCCGTCTGTCTCGGTCGCTACGTCGGTGACCCCGACGGGGACTCCGGACTCGCCGTCGCCCTCGAACGCGTCCTCGTCTGAGTCGCGCGCTCTCGTCCTCGAGCTGCCGTTTCGACGACGATCCGGCACCCTGCTGGCGTCCCTCGCGGCCCACCCTGTCGTGACGTGTCAATCCGATGGCTCACACGTAACACTATATCTGCACCTCTCATCTAGAGACGGCAGCTCGTGACCGTCTCCGACGTCGTGGTTCCGGCCGGGTTCGCCCTCCTCATCGTCGGCGCCGGACTCGGTCTGCTCCGAAGTTCGTTCGAGACGCGAGCGATCAGACGCATCTTCGCCTGGACGCTACTCGGCGCGCTCGTCGTCGGCGTCACGGGCGGCCTCGCCATCGTCGCCAAGGAGACCGCCTCGCAAACGCTCCTCGACGATCTCCATACCGTGAGTACGATCGCGACGGTCGGAGCGGTCGCCGGGCTCACGGTCGGCAACTACGACGGTCTCGAACGTCGCCGCGCGGCGAGTGTCGCCGAGAGCGAGGCGAAGTTCCACGCCATCTTCGACGGCGCGCTCGACCCGATGGTGATCGCCGACGACGACGGTTCCTACGTCGCCGCTAACGAGGCTGCATCCGCCCTCTTCGGCGTCGGTTCGGCCGCCCTCGTCGGGATGCAGGTCAGCGATTTCGCCGACCCGACGTTCGATTTCGACGGCGAATGGACGTCGTTCCGATCGAAACGCGCCGACCGCGGGTACTTCGAACTCGTCCGCCCGGACGGCGAGCGCCGGATCGTCGAGTTCGCCGCCACCGCAGACATCTATCCGGGACATCACCTCTCGGCGCTTCGCGACGTCACTGATCGACTCAGCTACGAACGCGCGATGGCCAGACGCAGCGAGGACCTCGCCTTCCTCAATCGGCTCGTCAGACACCACGTCCTCAACGGCATGCAGGTCGTCCTCGGAACGACGGACCGACTGGAGCCCTGCGCCGAGACCGGTTCGACCGCCGCTCTCGGAACCGTCCGTCGACGTAGCGAAGAACTCGTCTCGTTCGTCAACCGAAGCAAACGGTTTGCCGACCTCCTCGAACGCCCCGCCACTCCGTCGACCGTGTCGGTCGGCACCGCGCTGGAAAACGTCCTCGACCGCGCCCGTGCCAGCGCTCCGACAGTGCAGTTCGACGTCACCTCACCCGACGGCGAGGTGTTCGTGCCCGCCGACCCCCGCCTCAACGACGTGTTCGACCACCTCGTCTCGAACGCCATCCAGCACTCCGATACCGACTCACCGACGGTCGGCATCGACGTCGTCGGCCCCGAAACCGTCGTCGTGGCGATCCCGGACGACGGTCCCGGCATTCCCGAGGCCGTCCAGCGACAGATACTCTCTCACGACGAGAGCCACCACCTCACTGATCACACCGGATTCGGGCTCTACACGGTCGAACGCCTCGTGACCGAGTACGACGGCACGCTCCGCATCCAACCCAACGACCCTCGGGGGTCCGTCGTGACCGTCGAACTCCCCCGCTCGCAACCATCCGCCACCCCATAGCCGCCCCCTCCGTGACTCTCCGCCCCACGGCGCACCCAAAGCGAAGGGCTTAATCAGGGGCCACCCTTCGACCTATTTGCGGGACCGTGGGGTAGCGGTATCCTCGGCGCATGGGGTGCGTCGGACCTGAGTTCGAATCTCGGCGGTCCCACTCAGCGTTTTCATAGATGCCCACTGCTACAGTCTTAGCTATGCGAGCGGTCAATTTACTTCTCGAATAGCAGAGGAAATAAGTAGTTCTTTAAATACCCGATTTTCTCCTCCCAAACGTTTCACTAACCGGTCTTACCCACCCACCTACCGACCCACCCTTTCTAAAGGTGAGTCGGTCTTTTCGCTTCTCATCGACCTCGCGGCAGTCCCCTTCACGGGGGCTGTCGCGAGTGGGTGTTTTTCGTCTTGCTTAGCCAGTCTTCACAAACCACCGAAAGCGAGGGAACGGGAGAACAGGTTTGCCCGGCAGCGCAGCGGAGCGAGCAGCCCGGACCGGACCGCGAGCGCCCATCGCGGGCCGCACCTGATCGACCAACCGGAAGCGCCCCCTTGTGGGGCGACCCGGAAGCCTGAGCGTCTCCCCCGACCCCGGAGGGGGAGGGGAATCCTTAGGGCGAAACTTTGCTCAAGCAAAGCCATAGGCATTTATTCGGGTTCTACCGGCGGTGGACGGTGCATCCAATTAGTTCAGTTACTTTGCTTAAGCAAAGCCATAGGCGTTTATTCGGGTTCCACCGGCGGTGGATGGAGCATCCAATTAGTTCGGTTACTTTGCTCAGACAAAGTTTTCTCTAACTGTTATCGGAGCCACCGATGAGAAGTCGGGTTGATCCGCCGGGGCATCTGGGGGGCCTCGATCTTACTGACAGATGTAACACTCCCGTCTTAGCAGACCTTCTGGAAGAGCGCGACCTACTCGGCTACGGCCAGCTCATAGATGGTTCGCTGACCGAACGCGACGAAGAGCGCGTACGCATTGCGAAGTTCATAGCTGCCCATCCAGAGGGTACACCGCTGTCTCACGTCGTTTCGTACGCTGTGAAAGGTGTTTCTCCAGAGAACTGCGAGCGTGTCGAAGGCTCTGACCCTGACTACCAGTTTGCATATCGATTTGTCAACGATCTCGAAGAGCCAGATAACCCCTATGTACAGAAATCCGAATCCTCAGGGGTTCTAATGGTGACCCCAACCTTGCGCCTTCTTGACTTGATTACAGAAGGCATTACTCAAACACGCCAAACTGAGGGAGTAACGTATGACCGCGAATTCCTTCGTAACTATCTCTCTCGCGTAGATTCTGTAGATGATGACCTCCGTGAGCTACTGAGGGACGGTTTTACATCCTACCTCAATCGGATCAAGGACTACAAGCTACTGTTCGACGTTCACTTCGTCGACCGGCGTGGTGGTGAAACCACTCGCCGGATGACGAAGGACTACAAGACACGGTTCAACGACGAAGGCCGTGTCTCTAAGCAGTTCGCTCGGTTTAACGATGCACTGGAACACGGCTACGAGAACGCAAATAACGCCGTGCTGGTGACGCTGACGACCGACCCAAAACGACAGTCGTCTTTGTTGGATGGAATCGACTCCATCAACGAGAACTTCAACCGGTTGCTGTCCTACTTCGATTCGGATCCATCGACCAAATCAGACACCCGCGACACCGATGTTCCAGGCTGGCGGCCCGATCTCGACAATGATGTAACCGGACGACCCCGGCAACGACCGGATTACATCAAGGCCCTGGAGTTCACTGAGAAAGGATACCCACACCTGCACGTCCTGTTTTTCGACGTGCCTACGAGAGAAGAAGACGGAATGCCGTGGCTCTGCGACAAACCGGAGCTGGCAAACAAGTGGACTGACTACGGCCAGGGGGAAATCGTCGACATGTACCCGCTGACATATCGCGACGACCTGGACGACCTCGACCCTGACTTCCAGGATGAGGAAGAAGGTTTCGTTGACTGGTACCGCTTTGGTGACCACGACCATGGCGAAGAATGGGTGCGTGACCGGACCCGCTCGCACGAACTGATAGAATTCGGTGACGAAGCTCATGAAATGGAATCGACCGCTGGCGCATACCTCGGAAAGTACCTGAGTGTGACGTTTGGCTCCCTGCTCGAAGCCAGCGAGTCGTTTGCTGAATCTGAGGATGACCGGGAGACCTACTCTGACAAAGCAGCGACATGGAAGATCGCGCTCTACTGGGCAACGAACCGCCGTTTCTGGTCCTGCTCGAAGCCTATTACCGAAGGTATCAATCCGAACGACCACCTGAAAGACCCGGACGTTCGTGAGTCCGTTCGGTGGTGTTCGCTCGACTCTGTGCAGGCCGTGAGTGAGCGGGAGATTCGTGACGAGTTAGCGCGTCGGCAGTGGGACAATATTGATGACCTTGATGCCGCGATAGAGCGGGCGATTTCAGATGTGGAACAGCCACAGGTGCGTTCAACACTCCCAGAGGACGCCGCATTTCGATGTATCGTCGACTATATTGGTGCCTATGCCCACTGGAACCTCCCGAGTAACGTATTAGGCGATAAACCGCAAGATATCGAAGCTGCTGAGGATTGTGTTACTAATGGCGATGGGTTACCGGCCGTTACCCTTGAGAACGATCCGCCGATAGTTGATGTATGGGAGTAGCTGTTTCCGATAATCTTGTTCCATCATATATCTACCAGGATCACCGTGCAAGGTATGAAGTGTATCCGCCATTATCCGACTTGACGGTACTTTCGGTCAAGAACAGACGAGAGTAGGTATCCTGTCGATTTAGCACATCTCGACCGGAATGTGTTCGAGAGAAACTATGGGACCCTCAATGGCTGGTTATGACAGACTCTCTTGTCGGACAGAGGATATTTTATCCTCCCTCCGCTTTTTAAACGCCTCAAACGCTTCCTCTTGGTTATCGACGCAAACGTAACGAGCGTCTTCTCCAAATTGCTTTTCGGCGGCTAATGCGGCTGGTGCAGTACCCGCACAAGGCACTAATATTAATTCACCAGGATCAACGAGGCCTTTGACCCAGGACTCATACGGTGATATTGGTTTGACACTCCCCCAGTCATAGGTTTTTCGAGGAGAAGGCGCTATTTGTCTAGCAGATTCCGAGCTCTGGCGGTCTGTTTCACCTTTATGCGCAAATACGACAGGATATCCACCAGTGGAGAGATACATGCCCGCGGTGCTCCTGTCTGGAGACCCGTCTGCTTTCGTGTACGTCACCCCGCCAACCTTTCGATAGCCACCACCGCTGTAAGTCTCTGCAACGTCCCCCCACTCCTCTTGAAGATATGTAATCAAACGAGGGAGAAGCCAATCATCAGCGTCCGCGATTAACCACCCTCCATCCATCAACGCATCATAGCAGGCGTCCAGTACCTCTGTAGTGGTGATTGATGTATCAACATAGCCCTCCGCATCTTGATCGTCATCGAAGGGGTGGGTATCGTATTCTACTCCGAAATGCCCATACCGCTTTGGCCGTGCCCAAGCATCGTCCAAGAAGACGGCGGCTGCTTCTCCCTGATAGTCCTGAAGTGTCTCGATGGCGTCAGCCACGACATAGGACCTGCCATCCCCTACCTCATGAGTAGTCATCTACTTGCTCTTGCCGGGTGTGGTGCTAAGGGTTTTCGCATGAATCGATTTCGTCTCGCCTAACACTAATGACCCTACCCCCATGATTCAATAGCGATGGATGAACCGGAGGTAATTGAGCACCTGGCGCATTACTTAGATGATCAAGGGTACACATTTTTCGTAGATTCAGGGGCCTATGGTGATCTCCCATATGAGTTAGCAGAGCGCCTGGAGAACTGTGGAATAAATACTGGGATCAGAATCGGTAACAGAATACCCGATATTATCGGATTCACGCCTTCAGAAGACATCTTCGCTGTGGAGGCAAAAGGAAATGACAACCTGAGGAAGGGTATTGGCCAAGCGGCACACTACCGGCAAGGAGTTCACAAATCCTATATTTCGGCGGATTCGTCAGAACTTGACGAATTTGACGATACCGCTCTTTCCTGTGGTCTTGGTATTTTCCCAGTAGAACTTTCGGGGGTGAATGAGAGTCAAATAGAACATCCCGTTGAGAATATTGGAGCAACCAAACTCAATCGAACACGTAGAGCTCTGAATGTTCGGACAAGCCGATTCGAACCCCATTCCGCTGTAATACCTTCTACAACTCGCCCCGAAAATGCCTTGCTTCCGGTTATCGCAATCAAACAAGAAAACAAGCAGTTATCTGATGATGAGTTAGAAGAGGTCTATTCAGAAAGCCCTCAAGGGCTAAGCACCGTTATGCACTCCGTCACTCTCGCCCGTACTCTTCGACTTGTGACAAAAGTCGACGGGAAATACCAACTGACAGACGAGGGTGAGATGGCCTATCTTCTTCTGAGTGGTATCGTCGATCACCCTCCAGATGTCAAATATTTAGAGATGGCTGACTCCGATACGCTACATGAGAAAATGTTCAAGATTCTCGGTGCAATCAAGAAATCTGGGCAATATCAAAATACGAAGCTATTCTCTCATAGCACCGAACTCGCAACTTTTCTGCGAAATCAATATATGAATATCCCAGATGTGCGTCTCTTAACCTATATTCTCGCATCTTATCGCGGTAACCGTGTGGAGCTGAGTAAGGCTATGGCTTTAGTAGCACTTGAATCTCCAGACGCTTTTCTCGGGCTATTTTGTTCAAGTGGAAAAGAAGACGAATTCCGGGAACAAGTTGAGGATGAAAACCTATCCGTTGACGATTCCGAATTCCAAGAGGACTTACTTGAAATAGCTGGGTCGAACGCACTCTACAATTTCTTGTACCAAATTTGGAATGTTGAGATTTTAATTGATGGTACGGACCCGGTTCATCAGGATGACGAGTTAATCCGGGGAGAATTCTATTGGGAATGGGATTCAAACATCGTGAGTAGACTGGCGTCAACAATTTGAACGAGTAAATGGACTACCAAGGTAAGCCATTCTTGTCTTTTAATTGATTTTCAAACGACCTCTGATTCATACACGCTCTGTATTCAGCAGATTACTTCCACCGTTTCTGTATCTGATAGAGAAACCACCACTCAATCCAACGACTTACTGAATAGGTATTTCAGCCTTTGAGCGTCGGAATTATATCGAACAGTGACACCCATACTTATAATGTATTTTATAAGAAAGCCTATGCTTCCCCTAAATACTATAATAATTAAAAACAACACATACATATGGACTCTTCTAATCTCGAAAAAGGCGAAACATACATTGGATACGTAGATCGGATTAGTGGGAGTGGAAACGGAATAATCGAAAAAGCAAACGGACATATAAATATTGGCCAAGTTGACGCTGATCTAGCTGAAACCAATATTTTGTTTAAATACCACGGTGGGAACAGAGGCAAGTGTTTGGACCGAGGTAATGTCTCTGAAAAATATGATGCAGAAAAGCTCAAAAAGTATGAGATGGAGAATGAAACACGAACAGGTCCATCTGATCCAAAGAATCTGAACAAACTATTAGGAGGACATTTGTGATATAAGACCCGTCACTCAACCAATCTAATATACCTTAGCATATGGGAGATTTGGACTTGCCAGATGGGCCAAAAACACCTGGTGGTGCTAAACGCCTTGCCGTCTTAGCAGTCTTCTCTGCTTCTGTGATCATCTTGGGCGAGGTCCTTCAGATAGAAGTGATTACTATAATTGGCAATTTTCTATTGGATAATATATTACTGGTGTGTTCAATCGCTGGTATTGGACTTTTCATGTATTCCCAGCGTTCTCTGATTATTTCTGTATTGGATTAATCTACTACGTTGCTCACTCAAATTTGTCTCCCAATGTAGTGGGTTTTTCTAGTATGAACACAGGAATTCTGTATGGCTGACAGAGAGTGCGAACATTGTGGTGAGACATTTCGGACCCTAACCAAACTCCGGCTGCACGATTGTCCTGACGAAGGCGGGCTCGTCGACGATGTATTCCTTCCGGAACCGGATCCATCAAAACTCCCAACCCGAGTTTTAGAAAAAGACGAATTCGAGGAACTGAAGAGCGATTCACGGGTTAACCGTGTAGTCAAAATGATTGACACCCCTCTACCAGGAGATGCTGAAACCATCTCCTTTGTCATCGATATAGATGGCTACACCTATGGCCTGCATTGCGATCATGATACCTCTGACTGGAAGATCGTCGCTGAGGGGGCCGATTTTGACCAGGTTAAGAAAGAGCACTCAGAATGGGTAAATAACGATATTGCCGAGGTGACAGGGGGTGCCCCTGATTCAGAAAATAGTGAAATCACGGTTCCTAACACAATCACAACTGACTGTGATATGTGTGAAGACTCTCACGAATTAACTGCCGAACCTGATGGCTTCCCAGCCACTATGGGATTCATTGAGTATGAGGGAATGTGTGAAGAAACGGGCCATCCGATAATCGTGACAAAGAATCCAGATGAGTTGATCAGTTAGTTCTTATCGTTTTCCTGTTTCAATCGTTCTTCTGCACGCTCAAAGGCTACACTTAGAAGATCATCATCCTCTTCGGCTTCATGATCCTGATCTTGTAACTTCTCATACTCTTCCTCGACCTCCCGATGGTACTCTTCCAGGCTGACACCCAAATCTCTCTGAATCATCTTTCGCTCTGTCACATCCAGCCGTCTATATCTGTACTTCTCTCCATCTATGGAATCCCAAACTAATCTACCTTCATCGGTTATTCTGTATTTCCCTCGATCTATCTTCTCAACTAACTCTCCCGCTTGGAGTGAATTAATTCGGTTTGAGACTCCTTTCCTTGACCGGCCGATATTCTCTGAAATGATGGAGGGAGTTAGAACGAGCCCGCTACTCAGAACTTCTAAAATTTCCTTGTCCATATCCGTAAGCCAATCTGGCACCGGATCTCTGTCGGTCATATCAACCGGATTGTGTCCCATTGGTTAAAAGGTACGCCGAATTACGGACCATCAGTCAGCTATCCCCATTTCGTGTTCCCTAATTAGGGATAGCTTTATAGCCATAGCTGAAAAGGTGTGAATAGATGAAGCTATCCGGCACACTCGTTCGACCCACCTGGGGATCAGCCCGTCGACTAAGAGCAGCGGCAGATCAACCGAAGTGCTCGGGGTGGGCGAGATGACTGACGACTTGGAGCCACTGGCTCCGCGTCAGGCTCTGGAGATGTGGATTGACCGGCAGAAAGCGGAGAAAGCCGACGAGACAGTCCAAAGCTACAGATACCGAGTTCGTCAGTTCGTCGACTGGCTTGACGACCAGGGCATAAATAACCTCAACGACCTCACTGGTCGCGATGTATTCCGGTACGACTCTGCCCGGCGCGCTGACGGACTGAGCAAAAACGCACTGAATACGCAACTCGGGACGATCAAGCTCTTTCTGGATTTCTGTGTCGACGTAGAAGCCGTACCGCCAGTTCTTCCGGCTAAAGTCGATATACCCACTCTCTCGAAAGCCGAACGAGCGAACGAAGAGAAGCTATCATCAAACCGGGCAGATTCGATTCTCCAACAACTCGAACAGTTCGACTATGCCAGCCGCGACCATACGATGTTCGCGCTTGCGTGGCACACTGGCGCCCGGCTCGGTGCGCTTCGCTCCCTCGATATCAACGACTGCTATCTCACTGAGAACGACCTCGACCGGCTCGCACACCAGGACGGACTTGAGGAAGAGGAGCTAGCTGATTTCGACGTTCCGTTCATCTACTTTCGACACCGGCCAGATACCGACACTCCACTCAAGAACAAGGAGGACGGTGAGCGTCCAGTCGGCCTTTCGGAAGAGATCGGCCAGCTCCTCCAGGACTACATCGACGTGACCCGCGTCGAGGCCGAGGACGAACACGGTCGCAAACCGCTGTTCTCCAGCAAACGGGGAACTGGTCGAATGTCGAAGGGGGCCATTCGCTCCCGGTTCAATATCATCACCCAGCCGTGTCGATACGGCACCTGTCCACACGACCGCGACACCGACACCTGCGAGGCACTGGAACACGGGTACGAATCTCGGTGCCCGTCTGCTCGTTCTCCACATCGAATCCGTACTGGCTCGATCACGCATCACCGGGATGAAGGCTGGCCGCCGGAGGTGCTTGCCGAACGTGTGAACGCCACTCCTGAGGTCATTCGCACACACTACGACCAGCCCGACCTCCTCAAGCGGATGGAGTCGCGTCGGAGCTACCTCGACTAATCCCTAACATCACAATGAGATTCAATCTACGTATTCACGGCTCCAAGACTGAATCGCGGCTCTCGGCGGTCCCACTTCAATTCTGTCTGGATGGAAATTATCAGCAGTACAGCACTCAGCTAACCAAATTCCACATCGTTTTCGACTGGTTTAAATACCTCCGTTTAAGTGTGGGGGGTCGGCTTGATTTCCGACATCAGCGGAGCGGAACAAACTCCCATCGTTTGCGAATTCTGTGGGTTCGAGATCGATGGCATCGACACGAGCGCGACATCCTCCGCCGCCGAGGTGACCGACCTTGGCGAGTTCGCGACCGACGGAGGTGTCGAGGAGCGGAACTCGATGCGGTCCGCCGGAGGTGACGGCGAGTGACCCAGGTCGAGCCCGCGACCCACGAACTCGACGCCTGGCTCTACTACGGGCCCGTCGACGGCGGACAGAGCCAGGCGACCGACTACGACGGTATCGACTTCTACTACGCCAGCGCGGACCTCTGTATCAACGAGTGTGACGGCTTCCACGAGATCGAAGGCGTCGACGTCGATGGTGAGTCCGCCGACCTCCGGCTGAACTACTCCGGGTCCGGCATCGCGCCCCGGGCGTCGGATCCCATCGACGCCGACACGCTCTACGAGTTCGATTTCCACTTCGACGGCGAGGGTGAGCGAAAGGCGAACTTCAACGTGTCGCCCCGATTCGAGATGATGCACACGCCCAGTGGGGAGTCGTTGTCGTTCCCGTTCCATCACACGCCTGCGGACTCTGGTGTGACGGTGCATGTCGAGTCCTCGAACATCGCCGTCGACCGACTGCCGGAGTTGGCCTGTATCACGGCTATCTCGACGGTCCATTCGACGGCCGGATGACCGCCATCGAGCGGTATCTGCGAATTACTCGCTCGATGAACGAGAAGCTCATCGGTTCGGGCGGGTTGCTTGATCGGATGGCGATGCTGCTGACCGACCAGGCCGGGACGTCCGGCCACTATCGGTTCGATAACGAGGAGGAGTGCGGCCATCATCACGCGATTCGGCACAACTCCGAGACCGCCCGGACGCTTATCTCGCACCATCGGCTAGGCGGCCAGATCAAGACGTATCTGCCGAAGAACCCCGACGAGCACGACGACCCCGACGACCCGCTGTACCATCCGAAGGTCGGGACGAAACTCATCAAGAAGCGCAACGCTGGTGGGTCCGTGGCCTGGCGTGATCGTCACGACGTGATCCGTGAACTCGACGAGCGGCTGTTGTCGGTTCTCTCCTGGGCTGGTGTTCCCACGGAGGCTGGCGGGACGACCTACGTTCCCGACTGGCATTTCGACGCCCAAGCCGCCGACGATCCGGTCGCGCTCCATGCTGATCCGCTGCCTCAACTCGAAGCCCGGCAGGAGCACCTGCTGATGACCTGTCTCCGGGACATGACGCCCGCCGATCAGAACCTCACCGAGACGCTGGCGACCGAGGGCGGGATGCACGCTGACGACCTCTCCGACGAAACCGGGTTGTCGGTCTCGACGATCTACCGGATGCTTCAGCGCCTCGAAGGCGTCGTCGAGAGTGACAACGGCCACGTTCAGTTCGTCTCCCAGAAGATTCGCGAGGAGGTTCGCGGCCTCGTCGAGTCCGCCGAGCACGCCATCGAGAGTATCGCCGACCGCGTCAGCCAGCTGGTGGACATGGAGCGCCGACAGTCCGCGTCCTCGGCGTTCGACACCTGGATCGCGAAGTACGGCGCCGAGGTCGACTGGCCCGACCACGACGGTGGCACCGTCCAAATCCGTCTCGATACCGTGCTCTCGAAGCTCAAGAGTCTCGATGGCCCACATCCGCGTGAGGTCATCGCCGAGATGTTCGCCGCATGGGAGCGTGACGGTCGTCGTGGGAGTGTCCTCGACGGCGCCGAGATCGAGGCGACGATCCGCGGCGAGGGTCGAAAGACCGTGGTCGCGACCCCACCGTAGCGCGCGACAGTTGAGTGGCAACACTACTTCTCGTGACGATTCTTTAAATGTGGTATTGCGGCCGACGCAGCTAACCCCCGTTTCCGCTGGAGTGTTCTGCGAAACTGTTGATGTTCTTAATGTTTATCTTGCCGGTTCTGTTGCCCTGCCGGTGGGCATACCCCCTTATGTGTGTGGCTAAGGCCACAAACTCAAAATACACCGTACAGCCGCGGAACGCACACGTTCCAGCCGAAACAGTCGAAACGCACCCTCCGGTGGATTGGCGATCTCGTTGTTTGTTAGCAGAGTCGGTTTTCCGGGGGAGCACTAACAGAAACATAGCGATGGTCACCAGTTGGAACAGGCCGTCGTCATCTGTGGCAAGTGCGTAGAGGACACCGGACAAGAGCCCAATCCACAGCGCAGCGAGTATCCATTCTCTGGTAGTCGACTGTTCTCGCGCCCTGTGGCCTATTTCGTTCGAGACTGGGACAATACCCCATCTGATCTGACACGTTCGGTTACGTCCACTTCAGCCAGACTCTACAGATCTAATATAGAGCGTTTTTTTCGGCCCACCGGACTGACAGCTCGTCACGGTTACTGTGGACTCACGTCTCTGGGAGCGCAGCGCTATATCCGTAGACACCACTCGACGTTACGACGTACATGATACCCTGTCCATACAGCATCGAGGCGAATCCGTTATCACGACTGAGTGGTTCGGGTAGCGAAATCTCGGACTCTGGTACTGCCGCCCCGCGAGCAATATTGGTCACATAGAATTCCTCTTTCCCGACGCCATAGATTCGAAGTGGGTGGAGCGGGGAGAGCGCCCGACCGTTACGCTCGCCGAGAGACCCACCCATCTCTTGTCCTGAATTGGTCTCGATGATTGCGAGGCCTTGATTGGATGGCACCATCACGTATCCCTGCCTGACGAAGAGCTGTCCCAGTCCCGGGGGAATAGCGCCCACTACCGTATCCGACGCTTTCGACACGACCTTGGACCACTGATTCGATCCATCTCCCTCGTTGTAGGCGTGAAGTTCAATCTGATCGTCTTCGATTTCTTCACCGGAATTATAGCTGCTCACGTATACCGTCCCGTCCGCAACAGCACCGCGTTTGTGCGTTCCGTTACCCGGAGTCTGTTGCCACTCTGGAGTCGTCGTCGAGCCATCCAGCGGAAACTTCGAGAGGGGACTCTCACCACCGAAGGTGAATAGCGCATTGTCTCCGACCATCCCGAATACACCTGGAACAGTGCGACGGATCTCGCCAGACTGGCGTGTGATCTCCGCGACCCCGTCGGCTGTACTGACGTACAGATAGTCGCCTGCCGGGACCAAGTTCGTCCCGTCGACGTTCTGAGCGGGAACACTCAGCTCTGTCCGCCACTGGTTGGTCCCGTCGACTGATCGTGCGATAACATACATTTTCTCCCGACTCTCCGAAGTAAGTATGTACTCGACGTCGTCGACGATCGCGATCTCACTTGGTGGTGTCGATGGGAGGTGCCACGCTTTCTCCCCGGTCCACCGGTCCAATGCCGCTAACGAGTCGATGAGTCCACCGCCGGTCCGCATCCAGCGGAACATGAGATAGATTTTGTCTTCGGTTATCGCCCGAATCCGGCCGTGCTGTAGTTGGTCGATATCAGGAATCTGGTCCGGTTGCCCGTATGAGAACTCAGTGACGAGCGTGGGCTCTGCAATCCGTCCTGTTCCGATACCGACTGCCGGCATTCGCGGTTTCGTTCGACCGGGTGTCCCGAGATGATACGGCGTGTCCTGTAACTGAAGATCTACAACACCGACTTGTTTGCCGTTGATTGTCAGATCATATACCTGGTTTGCCGGCATGACCCGTCGGCCGCTGAAGCTGACGGGTTTCTCTGTCGACGGAATCTCGACTGGAGGGGAGCTATTCTCATCTGGACCCTCCGCCCCCCCTCGATCAACTTCGATAGCGATCTGTGACTCCCCGACTTTGACGACCGGATCGAACGTCTCCGCTTGCTCATGCTGGTTTTCTACTGAGATTCCAACATTTACGATTCCCTTAGAATCGGACTCGCGACCGGCGATAATCACGCCAGTAGTCGCCGAAACATCCAGTTGACTGTGAATCTCTGCTGGTTCGTCCTGTTGCGGACTCGGAGTTCCGTCCTGTGGAGAACCCTGAGTCATCGTCCCGGAACTGTTTCCATCTTGACTTTCTAGCCGTCCACATCCGGCCAGGGAACCTGCTGCAATCGATGAGAGAGAAAGAATCGTTCGTCTAGTGAACTGACGCATAAGTGATGATGATTTAAGTAGGGATAAATTTGTTATGAAAATTGCTCACTCGTAGCACATTGTTAATCTCACAACGTCGCTTGAACAGCGTGTCTGAGAGCGTTTCGGCCGGGTTTTCGAAACAGTTCTCGACTTAGTTGGAACGCTCTGAGATACTGTGTCAATTTGTCTTTGGAGATACCTCGGTGGGGGGAGAGCCACCGTCGCACCTGCGACGCGTGGCTCTCAGAAGTATTGGCGTGCACCTCGTCATGGGCGAATTCGGCATCGCCGTGGACGACGTATTCGCGGTTTAATGCGTCGTGCTCTTAGAGCGGTTCATACGCTCGAAAGCCGTCGGTATAGACGGTCAATGACTCCTGGTGGTGGTCAGCCAACAGGAGTCGAATCGTCGATTCGTCGGCGGCTTTCGCTATAATCATGGACCGCTGTCCAGTCCCGCGATCAGCGATGGTGAACGCAGGTCGCTTGTCCCCATCGTGCGAACCTCGTCCGTGTGTGGACAGGCCACGCGAGCGCGACGGTTGATCACGCTCGCGGCCTTTCTTCCTGGCAGAGACGTACACTTCGTCGATTTCAACTGGGCCGACGAGATCGAGGGAAGGCGCATCGAGCGCTCTGCCGAAGCGCTCGATGCGCCGGTGGGGGGTCTTGAGTATCACCTCGATTCCGCACTCTAACTGCCGAAGACTCGTGTTAAACCGAAGAAACGCATAGATCGTGAACAATCACCGACGGAGTGAAACCTTCGTGTGAGCGAAGATTCCTGTCTTGTCGTTGGACGTTCGGTCGCAATTCTCACAGAGATACCGCTGAAACACCCTGTAGCTGCCGTTTCTGATCGTGCGGTCAGAACGGCAGCGAGGGCAAGTTACACCGTCAGGCCAGTGAACCTGTTAGAGCAGGTCCGCTGCGACCGATTCCGACCCAAACATATCTAGCGGAATCATCCGTGTCGGGCACCGCCCACGCGGCGCCTTTGTCCTCTTCGAATCCGTAGCTACAACTCAACAGTATCATAATATCCTACATAACAGCACGCTAATCTCGCTGTCACTCCACAGTCAGCTGTGTCTCACATGCGACTCTGCAGAGCAGGCACTTTTTACAGAAGTCACCAGCACTCAGTTCGCAGTCTCTTTATAGCAGTCGATCCGTGAGAATCGACCCAGAAAGAACCGAACGTCCCATGATAGATGTATACTCTGTATCTCGCACCCATTTGGTGACTGTTGGCCCGGAGATTAGTGCTTGTTTGAGAACACCAATCATGCTACAATCTCAGTTTACACAATATAGCGTCCGTACTGAGACTACGGAACGGCGATTGCTTCTAAACAGATGACGCATGTCAAATCCAGTCCGTCAGTGCAGCCTCGATACTGAGTGATTCGCAAAACAGAATTGCCAACCCATTCCCTGAGGTTCTACTTGATCGGATACTGATCAGATTCGAATGATCGTCGTGACTCCCGAGAAGATGTTGAACGTTGCGGGCGTTTCCTGGTCGAAGGCGGTCGTTTCGACGCGGAGTTTCTGCACATCGTCCTCGTTGACGAGCCCACAGTTCGGCGGTTGGACGCTTCCCGGCGAGAAGGACTCATCGTATGGACCCATAGTTGATTCGTTTCGGTCAGGGTTGTTGTCGTACTCGTAATTCGGGAAGTGAACGTCGAAGGTCCAGTCCGTCCCGTCGATGACGTTGCGAGCGTAGCGGGTCGCGTGTTCCTGCGATACCCAACTGGTGACTATAGCTCTAAAGTTGGTCTTTTGGGTGTCCTTCACTTCATACGTCTCGTGGGCATCGACGGGATAGTCGCCGAATCCAGCAGGGGAATTCTCACGTACGCGAATTGAGTCAGAGCTTGCGTCATCGTACCACTCCCTGGCAAGCGCCTTCGCTCGTGACGCCGTCAGTTCGTCCATCGGGATACTCGCGGCCGTGTGGGATTGCATATCCAAGCTCGTCGATCCATACTGCTCCTCAAACACCGGAAGGATACGAAACGGATGGTGTGCCATCCCGGGGCCTTCGGGTCGCTCACGCGTTCGGATTTGTCTTCGCAGCGTATCCAATGGGTCCATGTACGCGTCTTTCGGGATAGACCCGCCTGCGATGAGATTGCCACCGCGTGATAGGCCATAGACGTTGTCGTCTCCATCGAGTAGGTACCACTGGTTGGGATAGCCCTCGAACGACTCCGTCGTAATCACCGAAGCTGTGGCATCGAAATTCGTCGTCGGGGCGAACTTGAATTCCTCGTCTTCTGCCCGGTCCAATCGTGTTTGCGCCCCTTTCGGAGTCTGGTACTCCTCATAGTACGCAGGCGGTCGATAGTCCGAGCAGATGGTGACTGCGTTGAGTGTAAGTGCCTCCGCGGGTGCTTCATCTACCGTGTGGACGGTCAGTCCATGCGCCTGTTCACCCGAAAGTAATTCCTCGAAGTAGTACGCCCAGTTGAGTGTGATCTGTGGGACTCCCTCCACGCTGAACTGGTCGGAAGTGCGGTCTGACCCGCCACTTCCATCGTCGATCTTAGGTATCGACTTCCGATACGGACCTGCCGTCACTCGGTCAATGTATGCGTGCTGAGGTCCCTCGGAACTGACGTACACTCCGTAGGAGTCCGGATAGTCGCCCTCCGTGGACAGCTTGTCAGTTTGGTCGACGAGTTCGTTCGTGTTCATGACGGAGAACCGAACCTCGTTCGAGGACGGGAAGATTGTGAACGCGATGCCGACCCAGCGGCCAGCCCCAGATCCGTTCGCGACGACCCCGCTGTCTTCGTCGAAGATTTCGTACACGATATTGTCGTTTTCCATCGTGATGGACGGGAGTCCGAAATCGCCCGGCCCGGACCAACCGAGCGAGACGGTCTGTTCGGCAGTGGGCGCGTATATCCAGGCGAAGAACGTATCGCCGTCCTGCATTGGATCTCCCTTCGGGTCCGTCCCGATATTACCGCTCCCGCCATCGGTGTTCCCCAGCCGGAGTGAGCGATCCCCTTCGAGTGCACGCCTTGAGGTGACTGTCACGTTCTCGTCGTTCGCCAGCCCAGTCGACCAGTACGATGGTAATCCGCCTTCGAACGTCGAGACGACGTTTATCGGCCCCATCGGTTCAATCTCTGTCACACTTTCGGCGTCGGGAATCGTGTGTGTCGTCTCAGATTCGGATTGATTGCTACAGCCGGCGAGTCCTGTCGCTCCCAGAAGTCCGCTCAGTCGAAGAAACCGTCGTCGGCTCGTCTGTCGGTTCTCCATCAGTGATCACCCTCCGTGTAACTCGGTTTCCGTGTTTGTTTCGTGTGCATCTGACAGCCTTCCTATTGAGTCTCTGGAACTCGGCCAAGCGGTACGTAGTGTCGGTCCGATTCGTCGAACGAGCTCTGTGTTCGGACCGTGAATAGGTACGTGTGGTCGGCCTCCACCTCGAATAGGACGTGTCTCGTCACATTGTCGCCCGGCGAGAGTGTACGCTCTTCCTCGTCGGCTGATATTCCTGGTACCTCGTACCGACTCGAACGCTGGATCTGGTGGGAGTCCACCAATCCAGCCCGTTTGACGTTGCCGTTTTCGCTAACAACCGCCATGTCTCCCGAGGAAACATCGACGTCTTCCTCACCGACGTTTTCCATTCGAACTGTAACGACGAGATAGGTATCCAGCCCCGATGGGCCTGGCGGACGCTTGGGGTTTGCCCAGACCGAACGCGTTCGCGTGACGTCTGTGACGGTGAATGCGACGCTGTGGTCGTCTGTGACGACGAATTGTTCGCCCTGGTCATGCACTTTCACCGTTCGGTCCACAGTTTGCATGTCCCGCTGTACCAGAACCGCCGAACTCACCGCAGCGACGAGAATCAGTGTGACTACAACCCCCCTGTGTAGCTCGACGGACGTCATCCCGGTGAGCGTCCTTCGTAATCGGGGGAGCGCGAACAGTCCAGCAGCGAGTGCTATCACACCTCCAACGGGGACCTGATTGATAATCGTGAAACCAAACAGTAGCAGTCCGAGCCCGCTAAGCATCGCCACGGCCCATGAGAGAGAAACGTCAACCGAAACCCTGTCTCGAATCGGGGGAAAGAGGTAGCCACCGATTAACAGTGTGATGATGCCAAGTGGAGGCGAACCGATGAGGAATAACAATCCGAGTAACAGCAGTACCAGTCCGAATACCCATCCTAAGACCCGTTTAATATCCACAGTGACATCCAAAAATGTCTGCACAAAATAGGTTACGGTAGATTACACGCTCGCTGAAATGAATCGAAAGAAAGCAAGTCTAGGCCAGTGGCAGGGCTGCTGGTGATTCACAGCGTGCAGTCACACACAGTCTAACCGAACAGGCGTCGGAACTCTCGGGCTGGTCGTTCGACAGGACGAGACCTACCGTGCCAGTCAGGAGATCGCCATCTCGTCGCTTCACAACGACATGGACACGCTGAAAGTCCTCGTCGAGTACCTGGAGCAGATCGACGCCGTGGACGATGGGCTATCCGAGAAGGTCCACGTCCCGCACGTCTCGAAGAAGGAACGCTCGCGCGAGACGAAACTCTCCACCGAAGACGCCGCGCGGCTTCTCCAGCACTACCGAAACAGCGAGCTGCTGTACGGGAACCGGAAGCACGCGTTTCTCGAACTCGCGACAGCAACTGAGACGCCGCTCAAGAACAAGACGGACGGCGAGCGGATCGTTGGGCTACAGCGGACAGTCTGCGACGTACTCGACGCCTACATTCGGACGCACCGAGAGAAGCAACACGACGACTTCCGGCGGCAACCGTTGTTCACGACGACGAAGGGACGCCCAGCAGTCTCGACGCTCCGCTCGGAAAGCTATCTGGTCGCTCAGCCCTGTGTGTATCGTCGTTGCCCGCACGGGCACGACAAGGCGGCAATGCGAGTTCCGCCATCAGCACCACGCGAGCAGGTGCCCATCGTCGCGATCTCCCCAACACATCCGGACGGGTTCGATTACGTGGCACCGCGACTGTGGGATTCCGGCTGAGGTGACGGCCAAACGCGTGAACGCGTCGATTGAGGTCGTTCGAGAGTTCTACGACAAGGCGACGAAGCGCGAGCAGATGGAGAACCGTCGCCGGCCGCACCTCGACAAGCTGAACGTGGGGGATTTCTGATGTTCAGAGTTCCGACGAATGGGGGTCTATCGGGCCGGAAATTCCGCGATGTCCCGACCTCGGCGGTCCCACTTGCAACAAAGGTTAGCGGCCCTCTCTGCTGCTTTCTCACAACTTCGAGGTGGTCAGCGTGAGCCGTCGCGGTGACCTCATCCAACCGTCCACCGCCGAGGGACAGGTCTGCCGCATCTGCGGCTGTCGTATCGACCGCCCCTGAAGCGGTGTCCTGCGCTCGATCAGGGGGTGTGTCGTCCACGAGTTTCGGCGCTCGCATCTGGCAGCCGAGCGACGACCGGCCGCGGCGCTGGCACGTCGTCGATGTGGATCACGCAACGACTCTCTGAGTGCGACAGCACGGTCCTGACGCAGTGTCAGGCCCGCATGCTCGGCGGCTTCGAGGGCGGCGATTTGGGCCCGATCTCCGAGGGATCCAGTACCCCGAGGCGCTGCACAACCCCGCTGCCGACCTCGGCTGGTCGGGTATCTCCGAGCAGCTTCTTCCAGAGGGTAGAGAGCGATCCGTGACGCTTCAGAAGCACAAGGACGATCAGGACCGGACCATCGGTGGCGAGTGGATATACTCCGACGACGACGGCGAGGAGTACCGCGTCAACACCCAGACCGTCAGTATGGACTGCACCCGCTACGGCAGCCGTGGGAACAAACTCGCGATGCCAGAGTACGCATGACAGAAGCCCACGTGACTCGATACGGAGTCCACGCTGAAAGATTCAAAGAAGTGCAAGAGAAAATGAGAGGAGAACGAGGAGTGGAGGTGAGTAATGCCGCTACAGTCCGGGAACTGTTGGCCCGTTTTGGTTAGTCAATCACGAATTTGGCTCTGTTGAAGCCCTTATTGTATTTTGCTCGAGCAGCCAGTTCCCTTCTATTTGCTATCGACAAGGACACATTCCTCACTTGTTACAGTTACAGTGCGTTCTGGAAGCTCAAACGTGAGTGTCCATGTGCTGCTATCGTCTTTAGCGAGCTGGTTCACGGCATCCATATTGATGTAATCGGCAAGTACAATATCCAATTCCTCTGATTCTATATCTTTGCTATCAGCGATGGCCTCGACAATGTCCGATACCAATGTATGCACTATGCAATAGTACTCGGATTCTTGGAAGAATGAGTGATGGCTAATATATGAGGTTCCGGTGGAGGAATCGAGATTCACCTGACTGAAAATAGGCTCCACTAAGAGATATCCTCGTTCGCAGAATGGATCAAATTTCGTTCCCTTTCGCGCCCTAATACCAGAATGAAAACTATTTGTCGGTTCTTGAGGGCTTCAATGCCTCTACTGGTCAGACTGCATGGACTTTGGTAATGCATTCGACACCCTCGCCAGCGAGGATTTCGCGCTCGACGTGGCGCTCATCCTGGTGGGGTTCCATCGCACTCGACACGCGGTCACTCCAACCGAATATCGCCAGTGGGCTGTAGGTTCACAGCAGTTCGAAGACGTGGACCGGCCACTCCTCCTCGTAGGAGAGGTCGAAGTCCGGGTCGATGTCGGCAGTCTCGGGGTCACGGACCTGGAGTTCGACGCGGTCGCCGATGGAGACGTCGTCGAGCGGCGCGTCGACGCGACCAGTCAGCCGGGCGGAGGTGTCGAGTTCGACCACGGCGACGGTAATCGGCGCGAGGTGGTCGAACGCGGACGGGGGTCGGTTGACCGACGTGTACGAGATCACCTCGCCGGTCCGGGGCTGTTCGGCGAGCGTGACTGCACGACTGCCACAGCCGTAGCAAGCGGGGCGAGGTGGCAGCATGTGTGTCTCACACTCCGTACAGCGGGCGGCGAGCAGTTGGCCGTCAGCTAACGCGTCGAAGAAGCCGGGAAGCGTGAACGGCGAGTCGGCGGTGATGTCCTCCGGTGCGAGCGGTCCCGTCGTCGTGGAATCGGTGTCTGTCATCGGTGAATCACTCTCCTCGTGCAGTCAGGACGTGGGCGACGGTATGGGCGTCCGCGACGCCACCTTCGTTGATCAGCAGCGCGGTGTCGGCGTCGGCCACTTGCCGTTCGCCGGCCCGTCCGGTGAGTTGTTCGTGGGCTTCGACCGCCTGCAACAGCCCGGTCGCTCCGATGGGGTGCCCACGGGCTTTCAGTCCGCCGCTGGTATTGATCTGGACGTCGGTCCAACCCGCCGACCGGTCCGCGGGATCCTCGACGGTTTCGATTCCCCGCCCCTTGGGGGCGAACTCGGCGGCCTCTGCAAGCAGTGCCTCGCAGACGGTGAAGGCGTCGTGGACCTCCGCGACGTCGACGTCCGTGGCATCCACGCCGGCGTCCTCGTAGGCGGTTGACGCAGCGACGTTCGCCCCCTCGACGTACGTCAGGTCGCGCTCCGCGACGGCGAGGTTGTTGGCCGCCGAGCCGACGCCGGCCACGCGGACGGCGTCCGCACGGGCCTGCAGGTCGGCCGCCACCTCGTCGTTCGCGACCACCACGGCTGCGGCACCGTCGGTGACCGGTGCACAGTCGTACAGTTTCAGTGGGGGCGCGACGTCGGGCGCGTTCATGGCAGTCTCGATGTCGACTTCGTCCTGGAACATCGCTCGCGGGTTGGACGCCGCGTTCCGGTGGTTCTTCACGGCGATCCTGGCCAGGTCCCGTTCCGTCGCGTCGGTTTCGTGGAGGTAGCGCCGTGCGAGCAGCGCGTACGTGGCGGGTGCGGTGATTCCGGACCGCTGTTCGAGGGCCCGCTCGAAGGCGGCACCGAGCGCGTTCGTGGCACCTTCGGTCCCGCCGGCGGTCATCTTCTCGACGCCACAGGCAAGCACTGCGTCGTGGACGCCCGCCCGAACGTCACGGACGGCGTTCTTGAGTGCGAGCGCACCGGCGGCCGCACACGCCTCGACGCGCTCGGCGGGAACGTTCCGCAGGCCGGCCCATTCGGCCATGAGCGTTCCCTGCATGATCTGGTTCTCGTACCGTTCGGATTGGGCACCGACGTACAGCCCGTCGACGACGTCGGCCGGGTCGGGCAATTCCTCGAACGCTTCGGCCAGTGCCTTCGAGAACAGGTCGCGGCCGGGCAGATCCGTCTTGCCCAGCGGAGAGGAACCGACCGCGATGAGATGAGCTGTGGGCATCCTCTATGAATCCTCAACTAATGTTATTAACAGTTTGGTCGGGAGGCCGCTGGAGTTCGACGCTGGCCATCGCGATCGAGTGAATGACATACGACGCTGCCGTCTACGTGCCGGCTGTCGAGGGTCCTCCGACGACGAGTGGTTCGAGGTCTACAGGACACCTACGAGGCGTCCCGTGGCTCCGCAGCGAGAGCGGGGTGCCGTTCCTCGACCTATCAACTCACGTTTGGGTTTTGGAAACGCTTTGCCGAGGTCCTGCTCGGACACCGATCTGCTGGAGTCGGGAAGCATCCGGCCCAGGACCGGACGAGTCCCGGCCCCGTCGGGCGACGGACGGGTGTTCGACCCCGGCCTTGAGAAAGACCTTTACGTTTTACCGTTACCTTTTGACATAGTATGAACCGACCGATGACGACGCTCGACTTCCTCGACAGGGGGGTCGACGTCTACGGCGACGCCGTCGGCGTGATCGCTCACGACGGTACCGAGTACACCTACGCCGAGTTCGGCGAGCGGGTCGACCGTGCTGCGGCAGCGCTCTCGGATCTCGGCATCGAGACGGGCGACCGCGTGGCGCTGCTCTCGCCGAACACGCACTGGTTCCTGGAGACGCTGTTCGCGATCAACGTCCTCGGAGCGATTTCGGTCCCGCTCAACTACCGGCTCATCCCCGAGGACTACGAGTACATCCTCGACGACTGCGGGGCCGAGGTGGTCGTCGCCGACCACGAGTACGCCGAGAAGGTCGAGTCGATACGGGACCGGGTCCCCGCCACGGCGTTCGTCGCCAACCCGGCCGACCGCGTCGACGGCGACTGGCGCGACTACGAGTCGCTCCTGGAGGGGGCAGACCCCGGCACGGTCGAACGCCCCGACATCTCCGAGGACGACCCCGCGACGATCAACTACACGAGCGGGACGACCGGCGACCCGAAGGGCGTGGTCCGGACCCACCGTACCGAACACTATCACGCACTCATCAGCGCCCACCACACCGAGATCAGCGACGACGATGCCTACCTCTGGACGCTCCCGATGTTCCACGTCAACGGCTGGGGCTATCCCTACATCATCACCGGCGTCGGCGGGACACACGTCTGCCAGCGCCACTTCGACGCCGGGGGCGCGTTCGATCGCATCCACGAGCACGACGTGACCTATCTCTGTGGTGCACCGACGGTCCTCGACCGGATGGTCGACCACTACAAGGAGCACGGCGTCGCGGCGACCGGCGACAAGCCGGTCAGAATCGCGACCGCGGCCAGCCCGCCGCCCGAGGCGACCATCCGGACCGTCGAGGACGAACTCGGCTGGAACATCCTGCACGTCTACGGGCTGACCGAGACCGGCCCCCTGATCACGACGAGCAACTCGCCGCGCCGGATCGAGAGCGAGGGTCGCTTCGCGATCAAGACCCGGCAGGGCCACGCCATGCTCGGGACCGAACTGCGCGTCGTCGACGAGGACGGCGAGGACGTTCCGCCCGACGACGAGACGATGGGCGAGATCGTCGTCCGCGGCAATCAGGTCATGGACCGGTACTGGAACAAGCCCGAGCGGACTCGCGAGGCCTTCTCCGGCCGGGTCGACGGGTGGTTCCACACCGGCGACTTCGCCAGTATGGACGACCGCGGCATGATCGCGATCAAGGACCGCAAGAAGGACGTCATCATCAGCGGCGGCGAGAACATCTCCAGCGTCGAGGTCGAGGACGCCCTCTACGATCACCCCGACATCGAGCGCGTCGCCGTGATCGGCGTCTCCCACGAGAAGTGGGGCGAGACGCCCAAAGCAATCGTCGTGGCCGCGGACGGTGCCGACCTCACCGAAGAGGGTGTCATCGAGTTCGCCCGCGACAACCTCGCGCACTTCAAGTGTCCGACCGTCGTCGAGTTCGTCGACGACCTCCCCCAGACCTCCACGGGCAAGATCCGGAAGGTCGAACTTCGGGAATCCCACGGCGACCCCGTCGAGTAACTCGGTCCGCTCTGGGTCTCTCGTCGCGATTCTTCGACTGAGTACCCACCTAGCCCGGCGGTGGGGCTGTCGGCACGACTGCAGCCCTCGACGCCGAGCCCGGCTTCGGTGGGCCACCCCAGCAGCTTCCGAGGCGAAGCGCTCGAACGGTGACGCCGAGACGATCACGTGCGACGGCTGTCTGACGTAGCTTCTTGCGGAGCGACACACAACCCATGCTCGATGAGCACGGACGCCCTGCAACACGCCTCGGACGCGTTGGCGGCAGCGGCTGACCCCGACGGGGGCCTGGACGAACTGGTCGCGTCGCTCCTCGCGGGAATCGACGACGAGGAGCAGCAGGTGAGAGTCAGTTCGGCGTGGGCGACCTGCATCGTCGTTGCGGCGACGCCGAAGGCGGTCGGTCCCGTGGCGCACGGACTCGCCGAGCGGTTGGTCATGGCGCCGGACGAAACGGTGGTTCGGCGGACGCTCGCGACGGTGGCGGAGACGGACGAGACGGTCGTGGCCGAAGCACTGGCAGCGACGGTCGAGGGTGACGTCCGACCGTACGTTCGCGCGGTGCGAGAAGCGGACCCCTGGGACCTGGACGACGTTCTCGCGTCGGAGGGAGATGGTCCCTCGGACCCGGCGCGGCGGGTGATTCGGACGGACGAGACGGCCGAGGAGTCCGCGGAGGCTGTCGGACACGTCCAGCGAGACGAAGAGGACCGGTCGGACAGTCCCGACCCTGTCGCCGAGGACGAGTCGGAAGCTTCGGATTCGGATGCCGACCCCCAAAGGAAGAGCGACGCGACTCGGAAGCGGGAGCGGATCCGCCGGCTCGCGGCCTCGAAGACGTTCAAAGCGATCCAGTACTTCAGCGAGTTCGAGGACATGACGGTCGTGACCCCGCCGCGAGAGCGACGATTCGCGGACGTGATTCGGACGCGCGTGACCGCCGATGGGACGGAGTCCGGCGTCGCGCTCCGACTGTTTCACCGCCCGAACGACGGCGACCGCTCGTTCGAGGCGCGCTTGGCGGAACACCTGGCCTCGTGGGCGGCCGTCGGCGACCTCGACGGCGTGACGACCGTGCTGGACTGGGGTGACCGCCCGCGGCCGTGGGCGGGGACGGAGTACGTCGAGCAGACGGTGGCCCGACGGGGGCGGCGGCCGCTGCCGCAGGCGCTTCGGGAGGCGCGAGCGCTGACGGGGACGCTCGCCAATCTCCACGGGCGGGACGTTATCCACGGGAGTATCGACGCCTCGAGCGTGGTGTATCCGGAGACGGGCATCGACGGCCCGGGACGGCCGCTACTGGACGACGTCGGGTTGCTCTTCGCCTGTCGGACGAACGTCGATCTCTCGTCGATTCTCGACCCACGGTACGCCGCTCCGGAGCACTTCGATCGCAAGTTCGGGCGGATCGACTGTTCGACGGACGTGTACCAGCTGGGTGGCGTTCTCTATACGCTCCTCACGGGCCAGCCGCCGTATCGGGGGTCGGTGGACGACATTCGCGAGCGGGTGTGTGCTGCGTCGCCACCGACGCCGTCGGCCGTGCGGTCGGACCTGCCGGCCGCGGTGGACGACGTCGTCGCGAAGGCGATGGCACCGCAGAAGCTCACGCGCTACGAGACGGCGACGCGCTTCCACCGGGAAGTCGCGACGCTGTGCGAGCGCCTTCAGTAAGCGGTCCGACTGAGTCCTCGTGACGCCTCACGAGCGATATATACCACTCATATGGAGCTTTTTGGGGAGTCTCCCCCTCGACGGTAGTGATGGCGCAGTCCACCGTCGCGCTGCAAACGTCACCTGACAGCTGGTATGCTTCCGTGGTATCCATGACGCGCCATCGGGACGTGGAGGACGCTCCTGCTACCCGGCAGGTGTGACAGTTCCACCACCGATTCCGATAGTGGCCCCTGATCGCCAATATCTGTCACACCCTGTCTCTCTGCGTCCACGTCTCCCGACCGACCGAGGTGAGCCGCCGTTCTCGAGCGCCAGAACGTAACCTCAGGGGTCGGTGCCGTCGGCGACGTCGGTGATGACCTGTTCGTCGACGACGATGCCGTCAGTGTCGAGAACTCGAACGACGATTTCGTACGTGTCGCCGCCGACACCGCCGGCGCTGTACTTGACGTTTCCGTTGGTAGCCGTACTCGTCTTCGTCTCCGTGGCCCAGGCTGCGTCCGTGTTCCGGAAGATCACTTCGAGGCTGGTGAACTCCGAGTTCGGATCGGACACTGTGAACTGGACCTGGTAGTCGGCGGTACCGAACTTCGTCTTGTCCTTGACCGACGTACTCGTGAGGGTCGGGCTCGTCGGGCGACTGAGGTCCGCGTTCCCGGACGGGTCTGTGCCGTCGGCGACGTCGGTTTCGACGCGTTCGTCGACGACGACTCCAGCAGTGTCCAGCAGTTGAATGGTGATTCGATACTCGTCGCCGGCAGTGCCGCCGAACGAGGCCTCGGCGTAGTCGTCGACGTTGGTCCGGGGGTCGGTACTCGTGTAGGTGGCGTCCGCCCCGCCGCTATCGAGGTTCTCGTAGCTCACTTTCACCGACCCGAAGTTCGTGCGGTCAGTGACGTTGTACGACGCCTCGTAGTTGGCCTCGTCTCCACCAAGGTCGTCGACGACGGTGCCCGCGAACGAGGGGCTGTCGCCATCGGTGACGTCACCCTGCGACTGCGACGTTCCGTCCGCTGTATCTGTGATCGTGACAGAATCAGTGACGGCTCCGTTCGTGTCATACACCTCGACGGTGACGTCGTATGTACTCCCCTCTTCGCCACCCTGCGAAAAGGAAACGCTCCCACGTGCGTCGCTACTGGACGTCGTTGTGTCGCCCCAGTCGTTCGCACGGTTGTCGAAGGTGACCTCGACGTGGTCGAACGCACTGGTGTCGTCGACGTCGTACTGCAGGTCGTACACTGCATTCGAGTTCTTGCTCGTGTCCTGCAGGGTCACACCGGCGAGCGTGGGACTCGGGGTCGGTGTCGGCGTGGGTGTCGCGGTCGGCGTGGGTGTCGCGGTCGGCGTGGGTGTCGCGGTCGGTGTGGCGGTCGCGGTCGGTGTGGCGGTCGCAGTCGGCGTGGCGGTCGCGGTCGGCGTCGCAGTGGGTGCCGCCGTCGCCGTCGGAACGCTCGACGTATCGTCGTAGAGGAGACTGTTCGTCCCGGTGTGGACGACGCGCACGGCGAGTCGACCCGTGTAACTGTGGGACACGGTGACAGTCTCGCCCGCCTCGAAGAACTCGTCGCCATCGCGGTCGTAGGAATCGACGGCAGTGGCCTCGTCGAGGTCGAAGCGGGTTCGGGCGTCGCCGTCGCCGAGGAGAAGGTCGAGGTCGGCGAATCGCAGGGATTCGCCACCGTCGTGAAGAAGCGTGACGGCGTTCTTGGTCAGCGAGACGTCGAACTCGGTGGCTGGCTCGGTCCGCTCGACCTGCTCGTTCAGCGACGTCAGCGCGAACGTCCCGACCAGCGAGACGAGCGCGACGACGACGGCGGCGAGCAACACCGTGCTGAGTACCTCCGATTGCGCCGCGTCGTCGCTGACCATCGATAGCTCCCCTTCGGCCGAGACCGACTTCAATCCTCCCCGGGATCACTCCGGTTTGACGAAATCGGCGAGCGTGACGAGGACGCCGAGCACCCAGCCCACCGGAACGGCGATACCGAACCACATTCCGGCGTAGGCGAGTCCCTGCCGCTCGAAGTTGCGCACCAGGTACCGGCTGATCCCCGCGACGTCGAGGACGTTGTCGAGGAGCCAGCGGGCGAGCCAGTCGCTCCGCGGGAACACGACCGCGGCGAAGTCCCGGGAGTACAGCGCCGCCACGACCGGCGGGAGGAACAGCGCGGTCATGGCGAACGGGTACGAGAGGAGTACCGTCGTCACCCGGCCGCCCACCGAGCGAAACGTCACGGCGAGCGCTGCCGACACGACCGCGACGGCGCTGGCAGCGCCGACCGCCAGCACGCCGCCGGGAGCGAGGTTCAACTTGAAGCGCGCGAGTGCGGTTAGCCCACCCCACAGCAGCGTTGCAAGCAGCACCGTTCCGATCACGCCCAGGCGGGCGGCCGTGCTGTCCAGTCGGCGCGCCTGGAACCGGACGATGACGCCGAACAGTGCGAGGGGATAGGCCAGCGAGATCAGGGGGACGCCGACGGCCGACCAGAGTCGATAGCCGGCCGTCGACACCAAGCCCTCGGGTTGCCACTTCCCGAGTACCGTGTTCTCGGTGTTACGCTGGCGCGGATACACCAGCTCCATCCAGGTGTCGTGTAACCGCCGCAGGTCGAAGCGGATCGCGCTGACGATGCCCTGCTCCCCAGTCATATTCGTTGGTTTCGGTGGCGTGAGTTAACCCTTCTGGGTGGTCACCCGCGCTCACCACGACGCCGGCGCGTAGTCCGGGTGGATGAACCGCTCCTCTCGGTCGATACCGTCGATTCGCTCGACGTCAGCGGCGTCCAGCGACAGCGCGAGACTATCGAGGTTGTCTCGAAGGTGAGCCCCGCCCGTCGCCTTCGGAATCGCCGTGACGCCCTTCTCGCGGAGCCACGCCAGGCTCACTTGCGCCTCGCTGACGTCGTGCTTCTCGGCGACCGCCGTCAGCTCCGGCACGTCGAACACCTGCCCGTGCGACAGCGGGCTGTAGGCGACGAGCTGGATGCCTATCTCGGCGGCGACGTCCCGAAGCGCTCGCTGCTGGAACAGCGGGTGCATCTCCACCTGGTTCGCGAAGATTGGTGCGTCGAGCAGTTCGCGCGCGGTGTCGAGGTGGGCCGGCGTGAAGTTGCTCACGCCGACGCGGTCGATCACGCCGTCCGCGTAGAGGTCGTCGAACGCGGCCAGCGTCTCCTCGGGGTCGTAGGTGTCGGCAGGCCAGTGGACGTACAGGAGGTCGAGGTAGTCGACGCCGAGTCGCTCCAGGCTCTCCTGGGTCGTCTCTCGGACGTCCTCGGCTGCGAGGCTGTCCGTCCAGACCTTCGTCGCCAGGAAGACGTCGTCGCGGTCGACGTCGGCGCTCGCGAGTCCCTCGCCGACGGCGGCCTCGTTGTGGTAGTGCTGGGCCGTGTCGACGTGGCGATACCCCATCTCCACGGCCGTGCGGACGCTTTCGGCACACTGCTCCGGGTCCGTGTTCTTCCAGGTGCCGAGTCCGAGCATCGGCATCCCGTCCGCCGTCGGGCCGGGTGACGCAGAACTGTGGTCGGTCATCACTCCGACACTCGACCGACGGCTGAATGTGCCTTGTGGATGGCGAGACCGAGCGGGCCTGGGTCACTCCGCGAGCAGTTCTGTATCGAGGTCCTGGCCGTCGAACAGGTCGGCGGCCTCGCGGGCCGGGGCGGACATCTCCGAGACGTTCTCCAGCAGGACCGTCTCGCTGGGGAACAGGCGTTCGCCCAGTTCGAGTCCGTGGTCGCGTGCCGTGGAGCCGGTGACGGTGAGGTAGACGCCGAGGCCGGCGTCGGCGATGGCGGCCTCTTCCTCGGTGCCGTTGTCGGGGTAGGCCCACGTCACGTCTTCGAGCGCTCGCGTCCCGAGGACGGCCTCGACCAGTCGCTCGTAGCGCGGGCTGATACAGAGCGGCCCCTCGTAGGCCTCGACGAACTCCCGCGTGAGGTCAGGGTCGTAGGACTGTTTCACGTCAGAGGTCGCGAGCAGCGTATGCCAGACGGTGTCTCCGAGTCCGTTGACCACGCGAACGTCGGTGTCGTGCGGGTCGATGCGCTCGTTGACGGACGCGAGGTCCTCCAGTGGGTCCGCGCGGAGTTCGACGACCTCTTCGAGGACGAGGTCGGCGCTGTCGAAGCCGAGCGCGAACTCGTGTTTCCGGAGCGCGCGGAACGGTTCCTCACGACCGACGAGCTGGACCCGCAGGTCACCCACGGGGACCGTGACGCTGTCGAAGACGATGCGACGCGGCATGCCGTCGCGGTCGTCGCGAAGGAGGGAGAACTCGGGTCGCGTCGGGTCGTCGAGGGTGCTGTAGTCCGCAAGTCGGTCGTAGACGTGTGCGTCGGCGGATTGCTTGCCTTTGGTGATGGCCTTCTCGTATCGCAGCGTCGAGATAATCTCGTCGGCGAGGTCCGCAGTCCCCGTCTGGGCTGCCAGTCGTTCGAGGACGGCCTCCAGCGGACGCCCCTTTCGGGGCACGGCCACCCTGATAGTCGTCATTACCGAAGCGTGCGGGTGCGCCGACAAAATGCCCTCGGTTTCGGTCTATCCGCCGATGACGGAGCTGAGCTGCTCGCGCCACTCTTTGAGCTGTTCGATCTCCGTCTCCAGCTCTTCGAGCTGGGAATCGACGCCCTCGTCCACCTCGCCCAGTCGGTCGTCGATGGCCTCGATGTCGTTCTCGACCGACTTGATGTTCGAGAGGAGGCGTTCGACGTCGCGCTGGAGGTCCTCGACCGTGTCCTCGACGTCTTCGAGATTCTCGACGTCGTCCTGCAACGCCGCCACGTCGTCGCTGTTCGAACTCGTCGTCGATTCGAGGGCCTGGACGTCGCTCTGGATGCCGTCGATGTCGCTTTGTAGATCTTCGATGAGCTGTTGGCCGGTGCCGTTCTCGTCGAGGAACTCCTCCAGCGCCGACGTGTACGCCCGCAGTTCGCCGACGTCGCTCTGGAGCTGGTGGAGGCGGGCGTCGACGCTGCCGCCCTCCTTGCCCGCGAGTTCGAGCGCCTGTCGCAGCAGTTTGATGTCCTCG
Source organism: Haloarculaceae archaeon H-GB1-1 (assembly GCA_029688825.1). Classification (GTDB taxonomy): domain Archaea; phylum Halobacteriota; class Halobacteria; order Halobacteriales; family Haloarculaceae; genus JARUKX01. The sequence continues at coordinate 58,243 of JARUKX010000020.1, forward strand.
CCCGAGACGTTCCCCTGTCGGATCTCCTCGGCGAGTTCACGAGTGAGCGTCTCCCCAGCGACCGACTCGTCGTCGGTCGTTTCGATGCCCGCGGACTCGTCCTCGGACTCGTCGTCGGTGTCGTCCGCCTCGGCGTCCGCTTCCTCCGATGCTGTGTCCGTGTCGGGTTCCGACTCCGATTCCGACTCGGACTCGGACTCGGACTCGGTCTCCCCCGCGGCCGCTGTCGCGTCGTTCGACCCCTCGTCCTGCGGATCTTTCAGATTGAGCGTTTCGATCTCCTCGTCGTCCTCGAGCCCGGGGACGCTCTCGCTGTCGCCCGAGATGACGTCGCGAACGACGTCGCTGCCCGACTGCCCGACGACGGCTGCGGGATCGGCGGCGTCCTCGTCGAGCGGCGGTGCGACGGTCGCGAGTTCCGGTTCGGTCAGGAACTTCTCGACGTTGTCCGTTCCGGTTGCGCGAATCCCGTAGACCGTCGTGTACTCCGAGCCGGCGTCGACGTCACGCTCGAACGTGATCTGGTCGTCGTCGATGGTCCAGTACTCGCTCCCGTACTCCGGATGGAACCCGAGGTCCTCGACGACGACGTCCTCGGGAACGTCGTCGACGAGCGTCACGGTCACCGACTCGTCTCGCTCTGAGACGATCTCGAACGCGATTGCTGGTACTGGAAACTCGTCGGCTTCGAACCGCTTGTCGACGGTGATCCCGTCTGCAGACACCGTCCGTTTTTCGTAGGTCTGGGAGTCGCTCATGGATACCCTATATGCATGCCATTCTGCAACAATATTTAATATAGTTACTGTTTATTGCAGAATTTGCGAGCGAGCGAAATAGTTGCTGCTCCTCTCAGAGATCGATTCGGTCGCCGATCTCGACGACCTCCAGCGATTCGGGATAGTCGAACGAACGCGCGTGCTCGTGGAGCGCAGTCGGGTCGGCAGTGAGTCCCTTCCACATGTCCCAGTGAGTGGGCACGAGCGCATCCAGTTGGAGTTCGTTGGCCGCCTCGATGATCATGTTCTCGTCGTTGTACCACTTCGTCAGCTTCGGCTCGCGAGTCTCTTTGTCGGGAATCCGGCCCACCGTCCCGAACGCGAGGACGCCGAGGTCGATGTCGTAGTCCTCGCCGACGGGCGCGAAGTCGCCGGGGCGAGCGTCGCCGCCGTGGAAGAAGGTCCCCGCCTCGTGCTCGATGACGTAGGAGATGGGGTGCTCTGCGTCGGGGTCGTTCGCCGGCTCGACGTGGACGGTGAACTCGCCGATTTCGAGGGTGTCGCCCTCCTCGATCTCTTCGAGCTGGTCGTCGGTGACCGCCCACTCGTCGAGCCAGGACTCCTCGCGCGTGACCGCGATGCCGGAGTCGGTGGCGTAGAAGCTCGCGCCCGTCCCGCCGAGGATGGGGGCCTGGCTCGGCCCGTGGACGTGGTCGGTGTGCTCGTGGGTCGCGAGCACGGCGTCAGCTTCCCGAACGTCGTCGGGGTCGAACGGGACCGGCACCATCCGGACCGTTCGCGGTGGGTCGCCCGTTCCCAGGTAGGGGTCGATGAACAGGGTCGTCCCCGCACTCCCCTTGAGGATGAAACCGTTACAGCCGAGATACCAGATGCCGACGCCGTCCGGGTCGGCGTCTTCGACGGCGCGGATGAGCCAGTCGTCCCAGTCGCTATGTACCATAGGACTCGCTTTCGGTGGCGGCGCTACAAACGTTACGAACGCCGGCGAGAACGGATGGGTCGGCCGCTATTCGTCCTGGCAGCAGCCGCTGGCGGCGTCGGAGAAGTCCATCGCCAGCGGCTCGGAGACGAGCTCGTTCAGCTCCTGCAGCTTGAGCTCGACCTCGTTCTTCGCCTGGAGGTACTCCTCCATCACTGGCAGGGAGTGCAGTTCCTCCTGAGCCGCCTGCAGTTCCTTGAGGTCCTCCTGGCTGGCCTGGCCGGTCTGGCGGGCGACCATGAACTCGTCGCGGATCTGCTCGAACTCCGTGATCTTCTCCTGGGCCTCCTCGTCGGCTTCGACGGCGTCCTTCGTCTCGCGGAAGGTCTCGTACGCTGGCAGTTCCGTGATCGCTTCGCCGAGCTCCGTGGCGAGGTCGTCGACGGTCGCCTCTGCGGCGTCGGCGTCCGAGGTGTCGGTCTCGATGCTCATTCGCTCTCACGTAGCGTCGCGAGCCGTTTCAAGCTGCCGATGGTCGGCGGCAACAACGTTATTAGAGTACTCATCGTGGTCCGTAGCAACTGTGAGCGAGCGCTCTCTCCTCTCTCGGCCGCCGGACGACCGCGTGCAGTTCCTCGACGACGACGGCCACCTGCTCGACGGCGTCACCGAACCTGACCTCGGAGACCGTGAACTGGTGACGATGTACGAGCGGATGGTCCTCTCGCGGCACCTCGACGAGCGGGCGATCAGCCTGCAACGGCAGGGGCGGATGGGAACGTACCCCTCGCTCGCCGGGCAGGAGGCCGCACAGGTGGCTTCCGCGCAGGCGATGGCCCACGACGACTGGCTCCTCTATCAGTACCGCGAACACGGGTCGGTGGCCGCCCGCGGGCTGGCCCCGGAGTACCTGCTGTACTGGATGGGCCACGAGATCGGTAACGAGTGGCTCGCCGACAGGCACGTCTTCCCCCTCAATATCTCCATCGCGGGGCACATCCCTCACGCGACCGGGATGGCGTGGGCGTCGAAACTACAGGACGAGTCGAGAACCTTCGTCTGTC
>JARUKX010000021.1 GCA_029688825.1 Haloarculaceae archaeon H-GB1-1
GTTCGGGCCTTGCATCGCCCAAACTGGGATCCCGAACGTTATCGAATCTGATACCGAGAGCCAATATACGCCGCCCCTATCTCCAGGCGAAAGAGGGCCTCCCTCTACCGGTTTCACTTTCACTCCGGTAACACGGGGTTTTTGTAAGTGGATATCTTATGCATGGTTAGGGGGCCCCTGGAGACCCACGTCACACGCTCCATGGTTCCCCTCAGTTCCCTTTCGACACAACATCCACGAGCAGTGCGACTCGGGAAAAGTAATCATTCAGTAGACACTTCTTCGGTTGGACGCCGTAGCTGACCAACGCCGAAGGGTTATCGACGGCGGCACCGAAGCGAGACCATGCCGACCGTCATGGACACCTACATCGAGAACCGCCAGCGGGTGCAACCGAACCACGCCAACAACTACGGGTCCGCCCACGGGGGCAACGTCATGAAGTGGATGGACGAAATCGGCGCGCTGTCGGCGATGCGGTTCGCTGGGAACCCGTGCGTCACGGCCGCCGTCGACCAGATGGACTTCCGCCGGCCGATCCCCGTCGGCGACACGGCACTCATCGAATCGTACGTCTTCGACGCCGGGCAGACCAGCGTGAAGGTCCGACTCCGCGCCGCGCGGGAGGACCCGCGGACGGGCGAGGCCGAGATGACGACCGAATCGTACTTCGTCTTCGTCGCGCTCGACGATGGCAGCCCGACGGCGGTCCCCGAGCTGACCGTCGAGACCGACCGCGGAGCCGAACTTCGACGAATCGCACTCGACGACGACGCGTAGGACGTTCCGCCTCGGTCAGTGAGCAGGGGTTGGTAGACGGAGACTACTGTTCCAACGAGACGGGGCTCGTCCGTGTCCTGCTTCCGGGGGTCGCCGAAACGAGTGCCCCACTCAGGGGGTCAGTGGTGTCGTTGGCGTAGCGGTGGGCGTGGCAGTCGGTGTGTCGGTGGGCGTAGCGGTGGGCGTGGCAGTCGGTGTGTCGGTGGGCGTAGCGGTGGGCGTAGCAGTCGGCGTAGCGGTCGGTGTGGCAGTTTGTGTAGCGGTCGGTGTGGCAGCCGGCGTAGCGGTGGGCGTCGAGGTTGCCGTTGGCGTCTCGGTCGGGGTCGGCGTCGCGGCAGGCGTTTCAGTGGGCGTCGGCGTGGCGGCCGGCGTCTCGGTCGGGGTCGGCGTCGCCGGGGCCTCGACGACGACGGTCAGCACCGACTCACCGTTTATCGGTACCGGGTCGCCCGCTGCGGTCTCGGCGGTCAGCGTGTATTCGCCGGGGTCGAGTGGCACGAACCGCACCGTCGTGCCAGGTGGGACGGACGCGCTGGCCAGCGCGCCGCTCTCGTTCTGGATGGTCACCGTTACGGTCGCATTGTTCGCGGCGGGGTTCTCGACGGTGACGTTCCGCTCGCCGGCCGTGGCGTTCAGGCTCTGCAGTTCGGCGGCAGACTGTGCGGCCGGTCCGTAGACGCGCGTCGCACCGTCGGCGGGCGGCTGAAGGTCCGCGACGACGACGTTCCGGTCGGTGTCGACGCTGCTCTCGGCGAGTTCGGTCCACTCGCCGGCCGCCGGATCGAACTCCCACATCCGCAGTGCGCTCTCGTTCAGGTCTGCGGGCAGTGCGGCGTCGTCGTACGGGATCTGGAGTCGCAGCTCCGCGGCGTCGCTCACGCCGCGGACGCCGACGAACGGCGCGCTCCCGTCCGTCGTCACGGCGGTGACGTTCTCCGGAAGTGCGGGCAGTGCGTCCGTGCCGGGCACCTGTCCGGTCGTGTCGCGCGACCCGGTGACGACGACCTCGCGACCCTCCCAACTGAGGTCGGTGACGGGACCGACGTCCATCCCCTCGACGACGTGGGACGAGCCGATGTCGACGCGGGGAATATTGGGTGACCGGTCGACGGCCGTGGCGTTGACGGCGACTCCGACGTCGTTCACGACGGCGTCGGTGATCTGCGTCTCGTTCCCGTTCCTGAGATGGAACGCCGTCTGAGCGTCCTGGACGACGCTGTTCTGGAAGATGTTTTCGGACGAGTCCTGCACGTCGAAGGCGATTGGGGCCGTCTGGATTCGATTGTCGCTGAAGATATTAGATCCGCTGAGCGCGCCAAGTCGGATGGCGGCGTCGCCGCTCCGCAGGATCTGGTTGTTCCGGACCTCGGTGCTCTGGGTGTCGACGAGCAGGATTCCCTGCTCGGTGTCGGTGATCCGGTTCTCCGTGACCTGATTACCGCCCGTGACGGCCAGCGTGATGCCGGTCGTGCTGTCAGAGATGTCGTTTTGGGTCACGGTCGCACCACTGCCTCCAGCGACGTCGATGGCGGTTCCATTGCCGACGGCGAGACGATTGTTTCGGATCGTCACTGCCCCCTGGGGGCCGACGTCGATTCCAGTCGTTCTGGATTCGGAGACGTCCTGCAGCGTGTTGTTCTCGACGAGGACGTCTTCTGCTTCGGTGACGTCAATGCCGACGGACGCGCTCTCGACCGAGACGTTCTGGACTGCACCGTCGGTCACTCTCGCTATTCCGAGTCCGGTCTGGAGGTTTCGAACGGTCAGGTTCTGGACCGTCACGTTCGAAAGCCGGTCGGTCGCGTTCTGTGTCGTCACGCCGACGCCACTCCCCGCGCCCTGGATGGTGTTCCCCTGGCCGTCGATGACGACGTCGTTCGACCGGACGTCGATACACGCGCCACCGTCGGCCTGGAGGTCGCTACCCACGACGTACCGTCCGGGGTCGTCGATGACGGTACACGACGCGAGTTCGTTCGTCGGTGCGGGCGTGGGCGCCGCGGGTTCAGGCGTGGGCGTTGCAGGCTCGGGCGTGGGCGTGGCGGGCTCCGGAGTCGGAGTGGCTGGCTCGGGCGTGGGCGTGGCGGGCTCCGGAGTCGGAGTGGCGGGTTCAGGCGTGGGCGTTGCAGGCTCGGGCGTAGGCGTGGCGGGTTCAGGCGTGGGCGTTGCAGGCTCGGGCGTCGGAGTGGCGGGCTCCGGAGTCGGAGTGGCCGTCGGCTGCTCCGGCACGACGGCAGTGAAGGCGGCCTGCTCCTCGACGGGAACCGTGGTGTCGTTGCGTTCCGCGGTGACCTCGTACTCGCCGGGGGACAGCGGCCCGATGGTGACGTTCCCGAACGCTTCGACTCGCTGGTCGAACACCGTGGCGGTGTCGTTCGACACGGTGACGTTCACGGGAACGTCGTTGGGATTCTCGACGGCGATGGTCCCCGCACTGACCGTCGCGTTGAGGTCCTGGAGCGCCGGCGAGACGGCACAGGATTCGACGGTGACGGTGGCTTCGGACTCGCCGTTGACCTGGACGGGTCGGCCGTCGGGCGACACCGCCCGGAGGGTGTAGTTGCCGGGCAGGACGCCCTCGAACGTCCTGTTCTCACCGGCATCGAGTCGCACGACGCTGGTCTCGCCGTCTTCGTGGACGGCGAACAGCGTGACGCCGAAGTCGTTGGGGTTCTCGACGGTGAGGTTCTCGCAGGTCTCGGACGTGACCGTGACGCTCTGGCGGTCGGGCGACGGACAGGTCGGCACGGTGACGACCCGCGTGAGCAGGCCATCGACACGGACCGGGGTCCCATCGTCCGTCTCGGCTTCGATGGCGTAGCTGCCGGCCTCGACGTCGACCGTCCTCGTCTCACCGGCGGCGACCGGAACGCTGAGCGTCGTTCCGTCGGTCGCCAGTAGTTCGACGGTCACGGCCCGGTCGTTCGGGTTCTCGATGGTCACGTTCTCGCAGTCGACGGTGACGTTCAGATCGTCGAGCGGGTCGGGAATCGCCGGTGCGACGTCGTCCTCGACGTCCCGCTGGGCGTTGTCGGCGATCTGGTCGCGGTCGGTGACCTGATCCTGGGCGGCCTCGCTCGCCGTGTTCGACGCCGCGTTGCGCGTCGCTTGCTGGAGCTGGTCGACGGAGGCCTGCTGGCTCTGGCTCTGGCTCACGCCGCCGCGACACGCGCCGCGGGCGGCGCTCTGGATCTGGACGACGTTCGCGGTCTGGGACTGGCTGAGCGCCCCCTCCGCGGCGGCGTCACAGATGACCTGTATCTGGACGATATTGACGATCTGTATCTGGACGATACCACCCTCGGCGGCACCGGCTGCTGCGGCCTGGACCTGCCGGACGGTGGCCTGTTGATTCTGCGCGGCACCGCGCGCTGCGCCGGCCGCGCCGCCCTCCGCAGCGGACTGTATCTGAACGATGTTGACCGTCTGTATCTGCGTGAGCGAGCCTGCCGAGCCGCCGCTCGCGGCGGCCTGGATCTGCGTGACGGACGCGACCTGTGACTGCGAGATGGCTCCTTTCGCCGCCCCCTCGGAGGCGGCCTGGATCTGTTTGACGTTCGCGGTCTGTGACTGCGAAATCGACCCGCGAGACGCGCCTCGACTCGCAGACTGGACCTGTTCGACCGTCGCCTCCTGGGTCTGGGTCAACGCTCCGCGAGCAGCACCCATCGACGCGGCTTGCACCTTCTTCGCGTCGAAGGTCTGCCGCTGGACGATGGTGGCGGTCTGATTCTGTTCGAGGACGCCGGCCGCGGCTCCGAGCGCTGCCGCCTGTCGCTGCTCCACGGTCGCGTTCTGTTCCTGCGAGAGCGCGCCGTAGGCACCGCCCTGGGCGGCGTCGTGAATCGCGGGGACGTCTTTCACGCCGTGTTTGCCGGCCGACTCGGCGGCTCCAGCGGCGGCTCCCGCGGCGACCTGCTGGACCTGCTCGACGTGGGCCTGCTGTTTCTGCGCGAGCGCGCCGTGGACCGCGCCGAAGGCAGCGGCCTGCAGTTGCGTGACGTTCGCCACCTGCGACTGGGTGAGCGCACCGTCAGCGCCGCCGGCGACGGCGACCTGTACCTGTTCGACGGTCGCGTTCTGACTCTGGAGCAACGCTGCGTGGGTCGCTCCGGCTGCTGCCGCCTGTATCTGGGTCACGTTCGTCGCCTGCGTCTGATTCGCGGCCTGTAGCGCCCCGGCCTCGGCGGCCGCAATCTGTGCCTGAGTGACGTCGACGCCCTGTGACTGGGCGAGGTCGACGCCCTTCTGGACGCCACGCCGTGCAGCGCCCCGTTTCTCGCCGGTCCCCGTCGCCACCTGCGGCGCGTCTGGCTGGTCGACGGCGTCACTCAGCGGCGTCACCGCCGTGACGTCGGGCGGTGTCTCGTCGGCCGTCGCACTCGTGGCACCCGCGACGGCCGCGGGAGAAACGGTCCCGACCACGACGAGGACGACGAGGAGGAGCGTTCGGACGGACCCCCGCGGCGTCATTGGATGTCCCTCCACGCGCTCGTCGGCGCTCGCTCTCCCGACTGGATGCGTGTCTCGATACCATCTATCATAGGATGGTCCTGCCGGAGCGCCGGGATAAATACCAACAGACGTTCACTTGCGGTGGCGCAGGCGTGTACGATTCGTGACTACTCTATCGGGACGGTACTTCGGCGACCGTCAGCGTGGAGCAGGTGACGAGTAGTGGACGCCTCGGTCCTCGGCTGTCCACAGTTCCGAAGGTGCGCTAGAAAGCCCCTACTCGGTCAGGAGGCGAGCGTCGGGTGCAGACCGCACTCGAAGTATGCGGTTGCTGACCGGAGGGCAGTGTATTCCTCACGGGAGCGTAACAGCCGCTGAATGCAGCGCTGTGGTGCGGCGGCCACCGCCCGACGTCTCCGATGCCCGACCGTTTCGACCGTCCAGAACAGTTCGATTCCTACCGGGTCCTTACGCCGAGCGGACGACCCGAAGGTGCGAGACCGACCCGACACGTGTCCGGGTTCGCGTGCGGCCCCGCACCGCCGTCAGTGCGGCCGATTAAGGGAGTTTTTCCGCCACGACGGGAGCAACGCTCACGTCGCTGACGGAGCGCTCGATGGTGTCCGTGCCGTAGATGGCCTCGACGCCGGCCGCGGAGAGTTTCGTGACGGCGTTGCTGGCGAGCAGCGGGTGGACGCAGGAGACGTAGACGCGCGCCGCGCCGCGGTCGTTCAGCACGGCGACGGATTCGGACATCGTCGAGCCCGTCGCGATGATGTCGTCGGTGAGGACGACGTCGCGGCCGTCGCAGGTGGCATCGTTCGGTTCGATCTCGATCTCGCCGGTGTCGTAGTCGCGTTCCTTCACGAAGTAGTCGGTCGCACCGCGGCCGTAGGCGTCGCGGACGGTCTCCGCGAGGTCGATGGCCCCCTCGTCGGGGGAGAGAAAGAGCGGGTCCTCGAGGTCGGCGGGAAGCGGGTCGGCGAGCACGCTGGCGGCGTCGATCGAGGTCGCGGGCACGTCGAAGTAGTCACAGACGCGATCCTCGTGTGGGTTGACCGTGAGCACCCGGTCGGTTCCAGTGGAGATCGCCCGCGCGACGGCGCGCGAGGAGACGGGTTCGCCGGGGCGAAACGCCCGGTCCTGTCGGGCGTAACCCATGTACGGAAGGACGGTCGTCACGTCGTCGACGCCGGCCTCCCGAACGGCGTCTTGCAGCTGGAGGAGTTCGATGTGGGCGTCACTCGAAACGGTGGATGCGACGACCACTGCGCGGTCGATATCGGCGTCCTCCACCCGGACCTGAAGTTCCCCGTCGGGGAAGCGCTCGTACTGGACGCGTCCGAGGGGTTCGCCCGTCGCCCGGGCAAGTGCCGCCGCGAACGCCTGCGTCGCGGACCCGCTGACTATCATGTTCGGGGCGTGGGTACGCGTGGTAAACGGGCTTTCGATTGCGCACGGGTCGAATCCGTGGCTACTTCGAGAGCCAGTCGCGTGCGACGCGGCCGATGAGCGAGATGTCTCCGGCCCGGAAGAGCTGCATCACGGCACGGAGGTCGCCCTGATTCGCTTTCGTGAGCGTGTCCGCGTCGGAACGGTTCAGGTCGGCCATCAGCTGGTCGTACCGTCGATTGGTGCCGTGATACAGCAGTTCGGTCATCAGCAGGCGCGTCCTGGCTTTCGGTGCGACCCGGCCGTGCCAGAGTTCGTCGTAGACGGCCATCGTCTCGGCGGAGGTGTCGGGTTCGCTGTAGGTGAAACAGTGGTCGACGGTACTCGCCGCGGCCCGTCCCGAGCGCATGCACTTGTCGATGCCCTCGCCCCAGAGCGGGTCGACCGTCGGGACGGTGTCGCCGATGGCCATGAAGTTGTCCGTGCTGAGGTTGTCGGGAAGCTGGATGTGCGCCGAGCCGCGGTGCTGTTTCCCCTCGATGCGCTCGGCGTTCTCGAAGCGCGGGTCGGAGTCGACCCAGTACTGGAGGTAGTCGTCGATGGCGAAGTCGTCGCGGGCGTGCTTGCGGTGGCTGCTGTTCTGGATGTAGCAGACGCCGACCTTCGCGGTGTCCGCGCCGGTGTGGAAGATCCACGAGTAGCCGCCGGGCGCGATGTCGTGGTCCAGCCGCAGCATCATCGCGTCCGTGAGGTCCGCATAGCCCGCGGGGTCGAGGTCGAGGTCGCGGAACTCGTACTCGATGCCGATGGCCTGTTTCTCCCGCTTGAGGTCGCAGACGTCCAACTTCTTCGCCAGCGGTGCACTTGGACCGGTCGCGTCGATGACCACGTCGCCGTAGACCTCCTCGTCGCCGTTGTACCGGACGCCGACGATGGTCCCGTCGTCCATGATGGGCGCGGTGACGCGGGCGTCGAAGCGGAACTCCGCGCCGTCGGCTCGGCTCTCGTCGACGAGCCAGTTCTTGAAGTCGGCGAACTCCAGGACGGCCCCGGACTGACTGCGGACGTAGTGGTCGTTCGGCGACTCGAGAACGACGTCGTCCGTGTAGTTCATGACGACCTCGTCCGGAATGGCGAACTCGGTCATCGTGGAGGGGAAGGTGCCGGCGGTCGATTTGTTGCTCCGGCTGGGGAACTCCGCCTCGCCCTCGGTTTCGAGGACGACCACGTCGTAGCCCCGTGTGGCCAGGTCGCGGGCACACTGGCCGCCTGCCGGCCCGGCACCGGCGATCACCACGTCGTAGGTCTCGCTCATGTTTGATTGAAAGATGCTTGTATCGAGAGACTATATAAAACATGTTCGTCGGCCCCGACGGCGGCCCACCCCTCTGGGTGGGACGACAGATTCGATCACGACCGGTCAGCGGACGGCCAGGCCGACGACGCCGGTCAGCCCGAGCGACCGCGACCGCCACCCGCCGCCGCCGTCCGGCGTCGTCTCGGGGTCGGCGTCGACGAGGAAGGTGCCGTTCTCGGTCACGACGTAGGGACACTCACCGTACGCGACGCCAGCGACCGGTTCGGCCACCGACAGGTCCCGCGCCTGCCAGTCCTGTCCGCCGTCGAAGGAGGCGTGGGCGTCGCCGACGAGTTCGTAGAGCGCGTCGCTCGTCGCCGCGTGTGCCTGGTCGTCGCCCGCAGCGACAACCTCGAACGCGCCGTCGTGGGCGTCCATCCAGCCGTTCCCGAGGTAGTACAGGCCGTGGCCGGTGGCCGCGAGCGGCAGTCCCGCGGTCGCCACGTCGCGTACGTCGTCCAGTCCAGCGTTCGTCAGGTCGTCGCCGAGGACGCGGTAGACGCCGTCGGCAGCAGCGACGAGGTTCCCGTCGATGGCGCGCACGTCGGGGACGGTTCCGAGTGTCGTCCATGCGTCGTCGACGAGTCGCGCGACCTCGCCGTCCGGGCCGGCGGCGAGTACCCCGTCACCGACTCCCACGGCGACTGCCGGACCGAACCCGGTCGGTTCGAGGTCGGCCGCGTCTCCCACGAGCACGTCCTCGTCGGTCGCGACCGCGAGACGGCCGTTTCCGCCGGCGATGGCCCGCGGCGAACACCGATGTTCGAGGTGGAAGCGACCGATCTGGTCGCCCGAAACCTCGACCGTCGCGACCCCGAGTTCGGCCGCGACGGCGACGACCGACACCTCGCGTTTGGTCCCGTACCGGCGTTTCTCGTCGAGCGTGATGTCGTCACCCATACCGGCCCTCCGAGCGCTGCCGTCGAAAGGCTACCGACCTCCGCGTCCGCCTATAGGCCCACAGAATCGTGGGTTGATGGCGGGTCGGGCCGCCGGTCAAACGGCCGCTTGAGCCATGACCACACTTATGTCCGTTCTGCGAGAGGTGCAATCCAGTCACACATGAACGCTGAACGATTGCAACGGCGGTTCGTGGGGGTCCTCGTCGTCGCACTGGTCCTGCTCGCGGGCTGCGCGGGCGGCCTCCAGGGCGCCGGTGGCTCGGCGGACTCGGGGGCGGCACCCTCCTCCTACCAGGACGGTGCAGAGGCGTCGAGCGGCGGTGGCGGCGTCGGCAGCTACTACAGCGAGAGCGGTGACAGAGTCCTGATTCGGGAAGCGGACGTGCGCCTGCGCGTGGACGACTTCGAGACATCCTTCAGAAAGCTGCGGGGCGTCGCAGACGCCCACGGGGGCTACGTCGGCGACCGCTCCCAGCACAGCGACGGCGAGTGGGACAGCGGTCAGATAACGGTGCGCGTCCCCGCCGAGAACTTCTCTGCCGCCCGCGACGCCATCACCGAACTCGGCCACGTCGAGGACGAGAACGTGCGCGTGCTGGACTTCTCGACCCAGTACCAGAACACCGACCGCCGCATCGAACAGTTGGAGGCCGACGAGCGCGAACTCGAACGGCTGCTCGCGAACACCTCCGACAGCGAGCAGGCACTCGAAGTGCGCCGGGAACTGGAGGGAGTCCGCAATCAGCTTCGCGAACTGCGCGCCCAGCAAGCGAGCCTCGAACAGCGCGAGGCCATGAGTACCATCCGCGTCGACATGCACGAACCCGAATCGCGGAAGCCGCCGAAGAACTTCGAGAGTTCGTTCGGGTTCACCGACGCCTTCCTCAGCGCCTTCTACGGCGGCCTGACCGCCGTGAAGTGGGTCATCGTCTTCTTCGGCTACGCGATCCCCATCGGCATCGCGCTCGTCGGCCTCGGCGCGTTCGGGTCGGTGCTGTTCCTGACCTGGCAGCGCATCTTCGGCTACATCCGGGGCGTCTTCGACGGTGAAGGGAGCGTCCGACCCGGCGGTGGTGAGCCGACGACCGACGACAGCGAAGCGAGCGACGACGAACCCTAGAGCGCGTTCTTGTACGCTTCCAGCGTCTCCTCGATGTCAGCCTCGGTGTGGGCGGCGGAGACGAACTGCGCCTCGAACTGGTTCGCGGTGAGGAAGACGCCCTGCTCTTTCATGGCCGGCCAGAACAGCCGCTCCCAGCGCTCGGTCTCGGCGGCGTCGACGTCAGCGCCGGTCTTCGGGCAGTAGTCGAAGCGCGGGCAGTCCGCGCGCTGTTTGCAGCCAGCCTCACACTGCTCATCGAGGTCGTCTGGCTCGCGGTTATCACCGCTCGCCGATATCGACGTGCGTGGCACGTCGCCCGGCCCTTCGCGGGTGAAGATGATCTTGAACAGCGAGTCCGTCCCGACGACCGTGTAGGAGGGTTCCTGGTCGGCGACGATGTCGGTCAGGCCCGCGCGGATTTTCTCGCCCAGTTCGTTGACGTGCTCGTAGACGTCGTTCTCGGCGGCGTAGCGGAGCGTTTCGAGCCCGGCGGCCATCGCGACTGGGTGGCCGGAGAAGGTGCCCGACTGGAAGACGTCGCCGCCGGGGGTGAACTGCTCGATGAGTTCCGAGCGGCCGCCGATAGCGCCGACGGGGAAGCCGCCGCCGATGATCTTCGCGAGCGTCGTGATGTCCGGCGTGACGCCGAACTTGCCCTGGGCACACTGCAGGCCGCCGACGCGGAAGCCGGTGATGACCTCGTCGAAGATGAGCAGCGAGCCGTGATCGTCGGTCAGTTCGCGGAGCGTTTCGAGGTAGCCCTCGACCGGATGGACGATGCCGTGGTTGCCCAGCATCGGCTCGGTCAGGACCGCCGCGATGTCTTGCCCGTGGGCCTCGAAGACCTCGCGGGCGGCGTCGGCGTCGTTGAACGGCACGGCGATAGTGTGCTCGGCGAACTCCTGGGGGATACCGGGCGACGAGGGCGCGGTATTCGTGCCGGCTCCGTCGACGAGCGTCGACTCCTGTGCGCCGTGGTAGCCGCCCTGCATGACGACGATCTTGTCCCGGCCGGTGACGGCCCGGGCGAGTCGTACCGCGGAGACGGTCGCCTCGGTGCCGGAGTTGACGAATCGCAGCATCTCGACGCTGGGGACGTGCCGGGAGATGAACTCAGCGAGTTCGACCTCGACCTCGGTGGGTGCGCCGTACATCGGGCCGGCGCTGGCGTACTGCTGGACGGCCGCGCGGACCTGTTCGGGCATGTCGTGACCCAGCAGGAGTGGGCCGTAGCCGTTCACGTAGTCGATGTATCGGTTCCCGTCGGCGTCGATGACGTGGCCGCCGTCACCGCGCTCGACGAAGAAGGGGTACGGTCGCGTCGCTCGCACGGACGAGTTCACGCCGCCGGCGAGTACCGACAGCGCCCTGTCGTAGAGGTCGCGTGACTGCTCGTGGTTCATGGCGAGTGCTTCGACGTACTCCTTCAAGGAAGTGTCGAGACATTCTCACTCGACGACGGTGCGGAACTCGAAACGCGCGCCGCCCCGTCGTCCCTCGGTGACGGTGACGTCCCACCCGTGCGCCTCGGCGATGTCCCGGACGATGTTGAGCCCGAAGCCGGTCCCGCCGTCGCTGGTCGAGAACCCGGGGTCGAACACCTCCTTACGATCCGCCTCGGAGATGCCCGGCCCGTCGTCCTCGACGAAGAATCCGCCGGGCAGTTCGCCGACACGGACGGTGACCCGTTCCCCGTCCGACGCGTCGCCGTTCGTCTCCGGGCGGCCGTGCTCGACGGAATTGCGGAACAGGTTCTCCAGGAGGTGGTGCAACCGACTGGGCGCGGCCCGCACCGTCCGGTCGGTTTCGAGTTCGAGGGTGGCACCGTCCGTCTCGACGTGTCCCCAGGAGGCTTTCGCGGCGGTGGTGAGGCGGACCTGCTCGGTCTCCTCGACGCGTTGGCCCTGCCGGGCCATGGTCAGCATGTCGTCGATGATCTCCATCATGCGCTGAAGCGAGTCGTCGATCTTCCGGGCTGCGGTCTCGTTGCCCTCTATCTCGCTGGCGTAGCCGAGCGCGACCTGGATGGGATTGCGGAGGTCGTGACTGACGATGCTGACGAAGTCCTCCAGCCGCTCGTTCTGGTGTTCCAGCTCGCTCTCGCGGGCCTTGTACTCGGAGATGTCCATGATGGTGCCGACGATGTGGTCGGGGCTGCCGTCGACGGTCTGCACGTCGCCCTGGTCTTCGATCCAAAGGTACTCCCCGTCGCCGCACCGAATCGGATACTGAATCCGATAGGACTGCGCCTCGTCCAGCGCCTCTTCGTACGCTTGCTCCACGGTATCGCGGTAGTCCGGATGGATGCGCTCCTTGTAGTCCGCGAAGTCTCCCACGTCGTCGGGGCCCATGCGGAGCACGCGCTCGACGCTCCCCTCTCGAGTGACGGCACCCGACTCGATGTCCCAGACCCACATGTAGGCGTTCGACGCCTCCAGCGCGACGTCCAGCCGCGTCTTCATGGCTTCCAGTTCGTCGGCGCGCCGCTGGCGGGTGAGCTCGTACCCCGTCCACTGCGCGAGGAGATTGACGGTCGTCCGGGCGTCGTCGGTGCGCAGGTCCGTCGACGGATCGGTGTCGGCGAACCAGATCGTGCCGTACGTCTCGCCGGCGACGATGACTGGCGCGCCGACGTAGCTCGCGTGGTCTGCCCGTCCGTTCGTCCGGTCTTCGACCCACTCCTCTGTGGCGGCATCGGTCACGACCAGCGGCTCGCCACGGTCTATCGTCCGTTCACAGAAGGTTCCCGACATCTCGAGTTCGGTTCCCGCGACGACCCCCTCCTGTTCGGTGGCCGTTGCGACGATGGTGAGCGTGTCCCCGTCCGGACCGATCTTCGTCACGGTGCCGTTGGGGAGGCCGAGGCGCTCGGTGCCGAGTTCGAGGATGCGTTCGAGTCTGGTTGCGAAGTCCAGTTCGGGATTGGAACTCGCCTCGTAGAGCCGCCGGAGCCAGTCGACGTTCCGGCGCAGTCGCTCTTCGAGTTCGACTCGTTCGGTGATGTCGCGGATGTTCAGGACGATCCCCTCGACTGCCGACACGTCCAGCAGGTTCCGTGCCTTCACTTCGAGGATGCAGTACTCGCCGTTCGCCTGCTGGACGCGGAGGTCGGCCGTCCGCTCCGACTCCGGACTGGCCGCGACCTCGGAGAGCTTCGTGACCGCGAGTTCGCGGTCCTCCGAGTGGACCAGATCGAGCGCGTTGGTGCCTTGCAGCTCCGACGCCTCGTAGCCGAGGACCCGCTTGACGGAGGGCGCGACGTACTCGTAGGTCCCGTCGGGCGCGATGACGGAGACGATGTCCGTCGAGTGTTCGACCAGCTTCGTGAACCGCTCTTGTGTCTCCTCGACCGCCTGCTCGGCGCGGAACTGGGTGACGGCGTTCTCGACGCGGTTCGCCAGGACGGTGTACTGGTCGGTCCCGGTCTCCTTCTGGAGGTAGTCGGTCACGCCGTGTGAGATCGCTTCGCTCGCGATCTCCTCGCTGCCTTTTCCGGTGAAGAGGACGAACGGAAGCTCCGGATACCGCTCTCGAACGGCGTCCAGGAGCTCTAGCCCGTCCATCTCCGGCATGTCGTAGTCGCTGACGACGCAGTCGAAGGCGGCTGCGTCGATCCGGTCGAGCGCCTCACCGGCGCTCGTGACGGCGTCGACCGTGAACCGGTCCTGTTCTCGCTCCAGGAACGTGGCCGCCATCTCGGCGAACCCCGGTTCGTCGTCGACGTGCAACACCCGAATTGACTCGTCCATGCCTGGCTCCTACTTCCGTATCGTGGAGGAGCGGAAAAACACTTTCTCAAGAGTGAGTGTGAGAAAAACGGCCCGACGACGAGGGAGGCCGCCGCCGGAGCCGGGGGCACGACGATTTCGAGAGTGGAGGACGTGGGGGAAGGGGAGGGGGACCAGTGAGTTCACACGCTCGGTCGGCTGTGAACCGACCCTGGACACCTCGACCGGGGCAGGACCGGCGTCATCGGTGTGGCGGAGCGACCGCCTCTCTCAGACCGCCTCCTGACCGCGGTTTCCGGTCCGGACCTGCACGGCGTCGTCGACCGTCGTGATGAATATCTTCCCGTCGCCGGGTTCGCCGGTCATCGCCGCGTCGCGGATGGCCTCGACGACCTCCTCGACGGGCGTGTCCGCGACGACGCACTCGACTTTCACCTTCTGGTGGAGGTCGACGACGTACTCCTCGCCGCGCCACTGACTCTTCTTCGCGGGCTGACTGCCGCGACCGGAGACGTTCGTCACGGTCAGCGACGGCGCGTCCGCCGCTGCGAGCGCCACCTTGACGTCGCCCAGCTTGTCCGGGCGGATCACCGCGGTCACCATCTTGATGCCGCTGTCGTCGCCGCTGCCGTCGGCGCGGACGACGCCGCCGTCGGTGATGACGCCGGGGTCGTCGCCCATGCCGAACTCGGGGTACGTCTCGACGCCGTGTTCGGCGACGTCCAGTCCCTTGCGCTCGTGGTGGGCGGAGACGCGAGACTGGCCGACCGCACGGAGCAGGCCGAACACCGCGCCCGTCGCGAGGACGGTCCAGCCCGCGATGACGACGACGCCGGTCGCCTGTGCGAGGAACGCGTCGAGGACGGTCACGCCCTGCGGGAGCGAGCTAGCGACGAAGGGGTACGCGAGCGTTCCGAGGACGCCGGCGGAGCCGTGGACCGGGAACACCGCACAGACGTCGTCGATACGCAGGCGCTTCTCGACGAACTCGAAGACGACGGGGAGCTGTGCGCCGGCGAGCGCACCGACGGCGAGCGCGCCCCACCACGTCGTCGTGTCGGGGATGGCCGTGATGCCGACCAGGCCGGCCAGTAGGCCGTTGGCGACGTACAGCGTGTCGACCTTCTTCGTCTTGACCAGCGAGAACAGCGCGGCACCCATCGCACCGGCCGCCATCGCCAGCGTCGTCGTCATGGCGACGCGCCCGACGTAGTCGAACGCCCCGAGCGCGAGGTCACCGCTCTCGGTCACCGTGAAGACGCTCGCGGCCGTGCCGACGTTGAAGCCGTACCAGCCGAACGCGAGGACCAGCGTCCCCAGCGCGGCGAAGGTCAGCGAGTGACCGGGGATGACGTTCGCCGAGCCGTCGTCGTTGAAACGGTCCATCCGCGGGCCGAGAATCCACGCCGCGGTCAGCCCGGCGATGCCGCCCATGCCGTGGACGATCATGCCGCCCGCGAAGTCGTGGAAGCCGACGCCGTAGATGTCCGAGAGGAAGCCACCGGCCCACGTGATGCCGGTCACGACGGGGTAGATGACCGCCGCCAGCAGGATGGTGTAGCCGACGTACGCGCGGAGTTTCGCGCGGCCCGCCACCGCGCCGGAGACGATGGTCGCCGCCGTCATGGCGAACACCGCGCCGAACAGCCACGACACCCAGCCCGAGGAATCGGCGGCCATCGGCGTCGAGAAGCCGCCGCCGCCGACGAGCGAGGAGACGCCCGCGCCGACGACGAAGAACACCGTCACGCCGATGCTCCACGTCAGGAGGTTCTTCGTCAACTGGTTCGCGACGTTCTTCGTGCGTACCTGCCCCGCCTCCAGCATGGCGAAGCCGGCGTGCATGAAGAAGATCAGGAACGTCACCACGAGGACCCACATGGTGTTCACGCCCTCCGCGAGCACCGACGGGTCGATTGCCAGGGGAACGGATGATGCAGCCATGTAGTTCACCTTAGTTTGATTCTGCCAGCAATACTAGAACGCTTGTGCACCTTTCCGCCGAATTCTACCTCGTTCGTTTCGATCATCACGGGCAATCCTGGCAGAGACAAACGTATAAAGGTTTGTTTTACAAAATCGCCAATTTCGAGATTTATGTGGGTGTTCGTCCAATATCCAACTAGATATGGGGAATATAAGGTTGTATATCGTCCAGAATGTGGTCGAATGGCCAGTAGAATCTGGACGTACGTTGGCCGCCGCCGAGCCGATGCTGCCGCTCTGTGGGTCGTCTGCGCGCGAGAATCGAACCGCTACCAGTCCTTGCAGTCGCCGCAGACGAACCGCTCGCCGTCGCGCCAGAGCCGGGTGGTCTCCGTCGCACACTCGGCGCAGGGCTCCGGCGTCGCGGCCACGCGGTAGGTCGCCGTCGCTGGCTCGACGTCGTCCGTCGAGACCGTCACCGACGCCGGCTCGTCGCCTCTCTCCGCCGTTTCGTCGTCGGACTCGTCCTCGCTCGGTTCGCTGGCGAAATCCCCCAGCGACGCGTCCTCGGCCATGGCGAGACGTCCGTGTTGGCACACAATAACGGCACCGACGCCGGTCCCGCCGCGGTCGCGAAACACCGAAGGTGTCCCCGGTCGAACGCCGACGCATGGCAGGCTTCTGGACCCAGCTGATCGACAGCATCGTTTCGATGCCGCGAACGTTCGCGCCCGTCGCCACGAACGACCCCCTCGCGACGCTCATGCTGCTCGTCGGGACGGTGCTGATGGCACTCTCCATCGGCTTCTTCAGCTACGTCTCGGTTCGAGCGGTCATCGCCGGCTTCCTTCCCGCACCGAGCAGCGGCGCCAGCCACCGGCCCTAGAACTCCCACTCGCGGAGGGCCTGGCGGACGAAGTCCGTCTCGGGGTCGCGAAAGAGGTCGTCGTGGCCGGCGTGGTCGCCGAACGACCAGTCGCGGACCACGGCGACGGGAGTGCCGCCATCGCCCTCGCCGGTCACGAGGTTCGCGGCGGCGGCGAGTTCGTCGACGACCGACTGGACCGTGACGCCGAGTTCGCGGCCGTCGCGGTCGGTCTCGCCACGCCAGTCGCGGTTGGCGACCATCCCGGCCCACCCGAGCGCGACGCCGCGTTGGCCGTGCCGGAACGGCCGGCCGGAGGTGTCGGTGACGACGACGGGTACGCCGAGGTCCTCGTGGAGCCGCCGGGCGCTCGCGGCGGGGTCTTCGGGCAGCAGGAGCAGGTCGGCGTCGGGGACGTTCGAGCGGTCGATGCCGGCGTTCACCGTGACGTGCCCGAACCGGGTCGCCGAAAGCAGGAACGGCGCTTCCATGAGGAGTTCGTCGCTCTCCTCCAGCACCGCCTGAGCGAAGCGGGGGTCCTTCTCCTCGCCGGCCACCTCGCTCAGGTGGGCTGCGATCTCCCGGGCGCGCTCGCTCGCCGGGAAGTCCCCCAGGTCGGCCTGCCGGCCCTCGGCCTTCGAGACGATGGTGCTGGCGACGCAGACCACGTCGCCCGCTCGAAGCTCGGTCCGGTCGGCGACGAGTTCGGCGACGTCGTCGCCTGGCCGGACCTCGGGAATCCCCGCGACCGAATCGACGTGCATACTCACCCTCCGACGAGGTCCTTCAAAAGTTCACTCCTCACGCAGCGTCACGTCGAACTCGCCGTCGGCGACGTCGAGGACCATCATCGTCGTCCCGTCCGCTGGCGCGGCTCCCGTCGCGCTGCCGGGGTTGAGCAGGCGGACGCCCGCGTGGGTGATGTCGAGCACGTCGTGCGTGTGGCCGACGACGCCCACGACCGGCCCGTCGGTCTCGGCCTCTTCTTCGACGATGCGGGCCACGCGGTCCAGATAGCCGCGGGGTGAGCCGGTCCCGTGCGTGACGACGAACTCCACGCCGCCGAGTTCGACGCTGGCGTGGGTGGGCAACCCCAGCGTGGGGTCCATGTTCCCGTGGACGGCCGTCAGTTCGCTCGCGAGGTCACGAACGTCGGCGAATGCGCCCTTCGAGTCGAAGTCGCCCGCGTGTATCACGTGGTCGGCGTCGACGACGCGGTCGCGGACCCACTGCGGGACGTGCGAGGACCGCGAGGGAACGTGGGTGTCGCTGATGAGAGCCACTTCCATACCGGTCGTTCGGCGTCCGGAGGGGAAAACCTACCGTGGCGGCCGCCCGAGAGACTGGCATGACCGAGACGCCCGTCGTCACGTGTTTCCTGCGGAACCGCGGAGCGGTTCTCCTGCTCCGCCGAAGCGACGCGGTCGGCTCCTACAGCGGCGCGTGGGGTGCCGTCGCGGGCCACGCGGACGACTTCGAGAGAGTCGACGCCGCCGCCCGCGCAGAGATCGCCGAGGAGACGGGACTCGACGACGCGGTGACGCTCGTCCGCGCGGGCGACCCGTTCACGGTCGCGGACGAAGACCTCGGAACGCGATGGGTCGTCCACCCGTTCCTGTTCGACTGCGACCGCCGCGACGTGCAGCCGAACGAGGAGACCGCCGAGTGGGAGTGGACGACCCCGACGGCCATCCGTCGCCGGCGGACGGTCCCCGACCTCTGGACCTCCTACGACCGGGTGCGACCGACCGTCGAGACGGTGGCCGCCGATACGGACCACGGAGCCGCGTCCATCTCCGTCCGCGCGCTGGAGGTCCTTCGGGACGAGGCCGCGCTGGCCGCAGAGGACGCCGACTGGGGGGCCGTCGTCGACGTGGCCGAGCGCCTGCTGGCGGCGCGCCCGTCGATGACCGTCGTGGAGAACCGCGTCAATCGCGCCATGACAGCGGCGGCTGGGGCGGAGACGCCGACCGCGGTCGAGGACGCGGCCCGGCAGGCGATTCCGCGCGCGCTCGACGCCGACGACGAGGCCGCGGCACTCGCCGCAGACCACGTCGACGGCCGCGCCGTCGCGACCCTCTCGCGGTCGGGAACCGTCTCCACCGCGCTCACGGACGGTGACCCGAAGGCGGTACTCGTCGCCGAGTCCCGGCCCGGTGGTGAGGGCGTGTGGACCGCCGAGCGACTCGCAGACGCCGTCGCAGACGAGACGGATGCTCCCGAGGTGACGCTCACGACCGACGCCGCGTTCGCGCTCGAACTCGTCGCGGAGGGTATCGGCCTCGTCCTCGTCGGCGCGGACACGATTCTGGCCGACGGCGCTGTCGTCAACAAGGTCGGGACGCGGATGGCAGCGACCGCGGCGGCCGCCGAGGGAATCCCCTGCTACGTCGTGGCAGCCAGCGACAAGATCGCCGCCGACCACGAGGTCGTGGTCGAGGAGCGCGACCCCGCCGAAGTGTACGACGGCGACGCCGCCCTCTCGGTCGCGAACCCGACCTTCGACGTGACGCCGGCCGACCGCATCGACGGGGTCCTGACCGAGCGGGGCGAACTCGGCCCCGACGACGTCGCGGCTATCGCCGACGATCACCAGCAGTTCTCGGCCTGGCGTGAATAAGGCGGCTGCACCGGCTCAGGTCTCGTCGAGGACGACGGGGACCCCGGCGCGAGCTACGTCGGCGGCGAACGCCTCCGAGTCCGCGTTCAGCGTCGAGAAGGTGTTGTAGTGGACGGGTAGGACGAGCCGCGGCTCCATCAGCAACGCCAGCGCGGCCGCCTCGTGGCGATTCATCGTGAACCGCTGGCCGATGGGCGGGCAGAACAGCGACACGTCGATCTCCTTGTGCGGGCCGAGCACGTCCGTGTCGCCCGGCCAGAACACGTCCGTCCCGTCGACGTCGACGATGAAGCCACAGCCGAACCCCTCAGGATGGTACGGGGTGCCGTCCGGGCGCGTGTGCGGTCCGTCGGGCTCGTTGTACGCCGGCGTCGTCCAGACGTCGACGTCGCCGACGTGCAGGCTGTCGGTCATGCTGACCGTCTCGACGTCGTAGGGCAGGTCGGCCAGTCGCGGGAGGTCGAACTCGGCGTCGTGGCCGTCTATTCCCTCGTAGGCGACAATCGTCGCGTCCTCGCTCGCGACGCGCTCTATCCCGTCGGCGTCGTAGTGGTGGACGTGGCTGACACAGACCACGTCGCCGTCCTCCGGTCTGTAGTCCCGACTCGGCGGATGGCGAACGTCCTCCGAATCCGGCTCCCACTCCCCCGTCAGGACGCCGTAGCGACCGGGATCGAGATATACGACGGTGTCCTCCCCCGCGATCCGCAGCGTCGCGTACCCCAACCACTCGACGGTGAGCCCCTCGTGACGGACAGTCATCGTCCGTTGTAGGGGCTACCGGACACATATATTGTCGGCTCTGCCTCTCGCGGGCGGTCGAGCCCTCCCCACTCGATACCGCGACGATCACTCCCATCCCTGCTCTGGTCAGTCGTCGAACGAACTGTCCTCCTGTTCGAATTTCACGGTCAACGTACCGGGCTTCGGATCCTGTGCGGCATCGCGGACGACCTTGAACTGCTCCAGCATCTCCGTCGAATCGGCCGTCTCTTTCCGGACCGTGCGTGTCTCCTCACGGAGTGCATTGTACAGCCGCGTCAATAGTTTCTCGACGGCGTAGGCGTCAGTCTTCGAATCGATCTCGAACTTGGCTTCGTACTCGTCCATACCATTCACTAGTCACCGACGGCGGATAGCGGTGTCCCCGAGAGTCACATGGTATCCCCAGCTCGGCCAGGTGACGGTTCTCCGGGTCGGCGGCGTCGTCGGAGAGTCCTCTCTCTGGGTGGAGTTCGTCTGGAAAGTATGCCGGGAGTTGTTCGTCGGTCCGCAACGGCACGTACTGGCTGGGTGGCCCCGAAGGGAACGGGTATTCATCTTTCACTTCCGGTTGATAGAAACACCCAGATTACGAAATCCCGCCAAACCATTCCACCGTCTGCGACCACAACCCCACGGACTAACGGTTGAGACTCCGGATCCACGTTGCAGCTCCCGCTGGTCCACAACGGATTCCGTTTCCCGGCGGTTCGATGAACGAGTTTTTCACTGGTGGCGGACTATCCTCCGCCGGTGGCGATGACGAACAGTTACCCCCACTGAGCCCCTTCTGATGAAAGCTTTTCACCGAGCCACCGTCTGAAACCCGCCAGCGACGCGTTCGGTCGTCCAGCGGCAGACGTCGCGTGATTCGTTCCCGTCTTCGCCGGGCACGTCGACGAGGCGGGTGACGATGCCGACCGGTACTGCAGCCGCCGCGCAGACCCGCGACGAGCCTTTTGTCTGTGGCTCCGTGTCCGTCGTATGGACAGACGGCAGTACCTGATGGGCGCAGCAGCGGGACTGACCGGCGGCCTCGCCGGCTGTCTCGGTCGCGCAGCCCCGCGGGCGGACGGCGGCCGCCGGGAGAGCCCGCTCGTCCAACACGGACTGCCGCCGACAGTCTGCGGTGAGGACGTTCACGAGGATCCCGGCATCTACGCCATCACGGACCCGGTCTTCGGGCCGGACTGGGACGGGCTCGACGTCGAGGCGCTCTATCTGCCGTACAACGGCGAGTTCCCGGTCGAGGAGATGACCGTCGTTTCGGTCGAGCACGACGGCGTCGCCCGTGCGTACCCACTGACGATCCTCTGGCATCACGAGATCGTCAACGACACCATCGCCGGACTGCCGCTCATCGTGACCTACTGCCCGCTGTGTCGCAGCGGCGTCGTCGCCGAGCGGCGGGTGAACGGCGAGCCGACGACGTTCGCCGTCTCGGGGCTCCTGTGGAAGGCCCCCGCTGTCTACGAGGGTGCGGCCGCGGCCCAGAACAAGACCTTCGGCGCGGTCGCGACCGGCGGTGAGCGGACGCAGGTGACCAACAACGGCAACCTCGTGCTGTACGACTACGCCACGCGGAGCTACTGGAGTCAGATTCTCGCACAGGGTATCTGCGGGCCGAAGGCGGACACGGACCTCACAATCGTGCCCTCGTCGGTCGCCCGATACGACGAGTGGCTCGCCGCCCATCCCGACGGGGAGGTCCTCCTCCCGCCACCGCACTCGAAGACGGTGCAGGACGTCGAGCGCGCAACCGAGTGACGAACTCGGTGGATCCAGCGTTCAGAAGGGTGCGTCCGGGCCTTCGTTCGCCGCGGTCGCGGTCTCCTCGCCGGCTTCGAGGTCGCCGTCCCAGTCGTTGAGCCCGCCCGCCAGACTCTCGATGCGGGCGTCGCTCGTCCCCTCGTAGGACTGCAACAGGCGCGCGGCCTGGATGCTCGACTCGCCGTGGGGGCAGACCGTCACGATGCGGTCGGCGACGGAGAGTTCCTCCGCACGCGTCGTCAGTTCGGGGAACGGGACGTTCTCGCTCCCGGGGATGTGTCCCCGGCGGAACGCCGCGGGCGAGCGGATGTCCACGATACGAACTTCCTCGCCGTCGTCCAGCAGGGTCGCCAGGTCGTCGGTGGTGATCTCGCCGTCCATTAGCAGAGTCCCTCCTCGCGAGCGAGCAAGATTCCTTCGATAGTCGCGTCGTTCGCCGGCTCTCGGCGGGCCACGTCGAGCGCGTCCACGACGGGGACCGTCGTCACCGACAGGAACTCGTTGTCGTCGAGATCCGGTTCGACGGGTTCGAGCCCCTCGGCGAAGACGATGCCGCGGCGGTGTCGCAGCACGCCCGTCGCGCAGTCGAACGACTCCAGCAGCGAGACGCCCGCGGCGTCGAAGCCCGTCTCCTCGCGGAGTTCGCGGACGCCGGCGTCGGTGAACGACTCGCCGTCCTCGACGATGCCGGCGGGCAGTTCGAGACACTGCTCGCGGATGGTCGGGCGGTACTGGTCGACCATGACGATCTCGTCGCCCGTCCGCGCGACGACCACGACGGCGTCGGGCAGTTCCGCCCAGTAGTAGCGCTTCGTCGACCCGTCGGGCTGTTCGACGAGGTCGTAGCCGCCGTCGTACCAGCCGGTCTCGTACTCCGTCTCGCTCTCGATCACCGGCCACTCGTGGGCCGGCTCGCGACGTGCATCGGTCATACGCTTCCTGAGAGAGCCAGCCGGTAAAGCGTCACGCTGTCCCGGTTCCGTGGCGTCGGGCGGTCAGGCCAGCCAGGACGCGCTGGAGTAGCGACTCTCCAGCTCGTCGCCCTCGGCGAACCGTTCGAGGCGATAGGGCGAGAGGTCGAATCGCGGGGTCCGCCCGAGGACGTCCTGTGCGATGGACTCGGCGAAGCCGGCGGCCTCCTTGAAGCCGTGGCCGCTCCCGGCGACGGCGTTGTAGAAGTTCTCCAGCCCCGCTGGGCGACCGATGATCTGGTGCCAGTCGGGCGACGGCGTGATGACGCCGGACCAGGAGTCGACGACCTTCGCGTCCGCGTAGCCGGGCATGCGTCGGTCGAACCACTCGACGAGCGTCTCGTAGTCGTCGTCGTGCATCGTCTCGAAGCCGGCGTCCGGGGCGTCCATCGGCGGGTCGTTGAAGCCGCCGACGATGAAGTCGCCGCCGTGCTCGGGTTTGGTGTAGATGGCGTCGTCGACGTCGGAGAACGTCGGGAGGTCCGCGTCGTAGGGGGTGTCGGCAGTGAGGACGGCCACCTTCACCTCGTACCACGACAGCGGGACGTCGACGTCGACCATCGCCGCGACCTCGGCACCGAACGGGCCTGCCGCGTTCACCAGGACATCGACCTCGTGGCGGCCCTCGCCGGTCCGAACGGCCGTGACCTCGCCGCCGTCGCGCTCGACGTCGACGACCGGCGTGTCCGTGTGGATCGTCGCGCCCTGACTGCTGGCCGCCGACGCGAACCCGGTTGCGACGCGGTACGGGTCCGCGAAGCCGGCCTGAGACTCGTAGGCCCCGACTTCGAAGCCGTCGGCGTCCAGCGCCGGTAGATAGGCGTCCATCTCCTGGGGGTCGAGGAGTTCGACGTCGAGGCCGAGGTCCTGCTGGACGGCGACGATGTCCCGCAGCGCGTCGGCCTCCTCCGGGCCGGCACCGACCAGGAAGCCGTTCTGCGTGAAGCCGCCGTCGTGGCCGACGTGATCCTCCAGGGATTCCATGATCTCGCGGCTCCGCGAGACGATCTCGACGTGCCGGCGGTTCGAGTAGTGATGCCGGAGGATGCCTGCCGAGCGAGCGGTGGAGATGCCTCCGAGGTCGTCCTTCTCGAACACCGTGACCGAGGTGTCTTCGTCACCGAACTCCGTCAGGAAGTACGCGATGGCTGAGCCGTACAACCCGCCACCGACGATTCCGATATCGGTCATCCACGTGCCGTATCGGCGCTCGGTGTGGTAATCGTTTGGGGTGACTACCGTCTGCGGACGCTCGTCATCCTGTTCGCGTGAGCGTCAGCCGGTACACCGTCCCCTCGTCCCGAACGTAGACCGCCTCGCCGTCGACGGCGTCGGGATTGCGGTCGCGAAGCGCCGCGAGTTCGTCGAACGGCGAGTGGCTGAACGCCTCCTTGAGTCCGAACGGCCCCTCGTAGTACGGCTCGGAGCGGCCGTCGCGAACGGCGCTGGTCGTGTACGGGAAGCGCTGCTCCGAGAGGTTCGAGACGTTCACCGCGGCGTGGCTCTCCGTCGCTTCCTCGGCGGTGAGGTAGTAGGGGTCGCCGCTCTGGAGCGTACTCGGGAGGGCACCCAGCGCGAGCAGGCCCGCGACGACGAGCAGGAGGGCGAGAATCACGTTGCGGGTGACCCGTCGCATCTACAGCGCCTCGCGGTAGACCTCGCCGAACGCCTGTCGCCGCAGCGTTCCGACGGCGGCGTCGGGCTCGCTCTGGTAGGTAGCGGCGACGACCGTCTCGGCGAACGCGGCGTCGTGCCAGACGACGTTGTCGACGTGCTCGCTTCCGAACTCGACCACCTCGTAGTCCGGCCGGTCGGCGACCCACTCATCGAACGCTTCGCGAGTGCCGACGTGGACCGCGAGCAGTTCTGCGAACAGCGCGTCCCGGGCCGTCTCGACGACGTCGCTGGTGACGCGCTCGCCGTACTCCTCGCGGTCGAACGCCATCGCCTTCGCGGTCTCCTTGACGACGACCTGTGCCGTCGAGCCGAGGTCCGCGTAGCGCTCGCGGGCGGCTTCGGCGGTCTCCGGCGCGAACAGCCCCTCTGTGTGCATGGTCGTCGCTTCGACCGCGAGGGATTACTCGGTTTCGGAGTCGTCCGTCCGCCGCTGCCGGGTCAGCTCTCGCGCTTCCTCCAGAACCTCCCGCGTCGCCGTGTCGAGGTCGCCGGACTGGTCGACGGTCGGACTTCGACGGGCGTCGTCGGACTCGTGGTCGTGTGCGTGGTCGTCCGTCGTGTCCTCGAACACCTGCGGGAACTCGGTCTCCTCGACGTGGTCGACGAGTCGGTCGGCCAGCTCCGGCGGCGACAGCGACTCCCAGTTGGTGACGTGCTCTGCCAGCCACGTCTCGTGGCCGTCGTCGCGGAGCATCGCGGTGAAGGCCAGATGGTTGGCGAGATGCGTCTCGTCGGCCTGTGGATCCTCGCAGACGGGACAGCCATAGCCCATACGTCACGGTAGCGGTGCGACTCGGAAAGCGCTACCGCTCCAGGTCCTTCACGAGGACGAGCGCGTCCTCGCCGTTGCTGTAGTACCGTGGGATCGTCCGCCGGTGGCTGAACCCGAACGACTCGTACATCTCGCGAGCGACGTCGTTGCTCTCGCGGACCTCGAGCTTGACGGCGTCGGCACCGTTCGCGGCCAGGACGGAGAGCGAGCGCTCCAGCAGTCGTCGGCCGATCCCCTCTTCCCGGCGATTCTCCGCGACGGCGAAGTCCTTGACGTGGCCAAGCAGGTGGTCGTGGTTCGGGATCGTGTCCGCGACGACGTACCCAACCACGCAGTGGTCGTCCGTCCCGGACCGCTCGGGACAGGGGCCGGAGACCGACTCGGCGACGAGGAACGCCGGTTCGTCGAGGAACCGCTCGAACGCGGCGAACGGCCACGGCTGTGGGAAGGCTGCCCGTTCGATGCGGAAGATAGTCAGCAGGTCCGCACGGACGGCCTCGCGGATGACCGGTGTCGTTGCGTCTTCGGGGACGGCCGTCGTCACGCCCCCAGATACGAGCCACGCCCTCAAAGGGCTACTGGCTGTAATTTCCACGCGGATTCCGCGGTCTTCCGGTTCGATCCTGTCGGGATTCTCACGCGATTGTAGGAGGCAAAAAGGACTTAATCCCCACCCGCTAACTCTCAGTTGCACCCATTTTCGGGTGCCACCCCCCACCCCACCCCCTTTCCCTCTCTTTCGATTTCGGACAGCCCAGTGCTATCCTCGTCCGTCACCTACTCCGTCCGCAGGCAGGGCTGGCCAGCTCGGTCACTCCCGGACGAAATAATGCGCGGAGCGGTGGCGACGGACGGAGTCGCCGGCCGTGTCGGCCGGCGAGCCAGTCACTCGAATCGAACGCTATTCAGTCGTCGGCGGGTGCAGCGCCGCCTTCAGCGTCGTGCTTCTTCTTCGTGTGCGAGAGCTTCCCACCGTCGGCGAGGATCTCGCGTTCGCGCTCGGAGGCGTCGAGCGTCGCGGTTGCCTCCCACTCGTCGTTGACGCGAACCGTGAACTCCTCTTTGCCCTCGCGAACCGCCTCGGCGACGTCGTCGACGATCTCGACGTCGTCGCCCTGCTCGATCTTCTCGTAGGTCTCTTCGTCGATCTCCAGCGGGACGAGCCCGAAGTTGAACAGGTTCGCCTTGTGGATGCGGGCGAAGCTCTGGGCGAGGACGCCCTCGACGCCGAGGAACATCGGACAGAGGGCGGCGTGTTCACGCGAGGAGCCCTGGCCGTAGTTCTCGCCGGCGACGAGGAAGCCGCCGTCGGCGTCCAGCGCGCGCTGGGCGAAGGAGTCGTCGACGCGCGAGAGCGTGAACTCGCTGAGCTTCGGGATGTTCGACCGGTACATCAGGATGTCCTGCGTGGCAGGGATGATGTGGTCGGTCGTGATGTTGTCGGTCATCTTCAGCAGCGCCGGCCCTTCGACGTCGGCCCCGAGCGGGTCCTTCAGCGGGACGTCGCCGATGTTGGGGCCCTTGATGAGGTCGTCGTCGACGGCCTCGTCGGGGGCGATGAGGTCGGATCCCGAGACGCCGATGTACTCGTCGGGCATCTCGAAGCCGGGGTCCTCGAGGTCGCCGAGGTCGTCGGCGAGGTCCCGCGGGTCCACGATCTCGCCGGCGAGGGCCGCGGCGGTCGCGACCTCGGGCGAACAGAGGTAGACGTTGTCGTCTTCGATGCCGGAGCGACCCTCGAAGTTGCGGTTGAACGTCCGCAGGCTCACGGAGTTAGAGGCGGGCACGTGGCCGATACCGATACACGCGCCGCAGGTGGCTTCCGAGAAGTTGACGCCGGCGGCCATCATCTCGGCGGTCCAGCCCTGTCGGGCCAGCATCTCGGAGGCCTGCTTGCTGCCGGGTGCGACGATCATCTCGGTCTTCTTGTCGATCTCACGGCCTTCGAGCATCTTCGCGGACGGCAGGATGTCCTCGTACGCGCCGTTGGTACAGGAGCCGATGATGACCTGCTCAACGTCGGTGCCGGCGACTTCGCTGACGGGCACGACGTTGTCGGGCATCGACGGCTCTGCGATGAGCGGTTCGAGGTCCGAGAGGTCGATGGTGATCTCGTCGGCGTACTCCGCGTCGTCGTCGGGCTGGAGCTCGACGTACTCGTCGCCGCGACCGAGTCGTTCGAGGTAGTCCTTCGTGTTCTCGTCGGTCGGGAAGAGGGAGGAGGTCGCGCCGAGTTCGGTCCCCATGTTCGTGATGGTGGTCCGCTCGGGAACGGAGAGCGACTCGATGCCGGGGCCGGTGTACTCGAAGATCTTGCCGACGCCGCCCTTCACGGAGAGGCGACGCAGCATCTCGAGGATGACATCCTTCGCGGTCGCCCACTCCGGGAGTTCCCCTTCGAGTCGGACGCTGACGACTTCGGGCATGTCGATGTAGTACGCGCCGCCGCCCATCGCGACGGCGACGTCGAGGCCACCCGCCCCGATGGCGAGTTCGCCCATCCCGCCGGGGGTCGGCGTGTGCGAGTCGGAGCCGAGCATCGTCTTGCCGGGGGCGGCGAAATTCTCCTTGTGGACGTTGTGGCAGATACCGTTGCCGGGTCGGGAGAAGTGCGCGCCGAAGGTGCCGGCGGCCGAGCGGAGGAAGCGGTGGTCGTCGGTGTTCTTGAAGTCGAACTGGTAGGTCTGGTGATCACAATACTGGGCGGCGAGTTCCGTCTGGACTTCGTCGAGGTCGAGCGCCTCGAACTGGAGCCACACGAGCGTGCCAGTAGTGTCCTGGGTGAGCACCTGGTCGATCTCGATGCCGATCTCCTCGCCGGGGGTAAGTTCGCCTTCGACGAGGTGATCGTCGAGAATCTTCTCGGTGAGCGTCTGTCCCATAACGTCCGGGTGTCCGGGTCCAGCAGATATAAAGCCCGTGTGTTGGCATGAATACTGCTCGAATCGACGCCCTCGGCGGAGATTATCGAACGAGCGTTCACCCCCGGACCGGTGAGACGGATGGAATCGAGAATCCGTCGAGCAATCGGGGGTGCGCTGGACGTTCGTCAGTCGTCGAAATCGCCCGACTGTAGCGGCCGGCCGCCAGAGCGCGAACCCTTTTACCGAGCGCCATCTTTGGCCGGACGATGTTTCGTTCAGGTGCGTTCGTGGCCGACGTTCTCGGTCCGCTCCGTGACTCGCAAGTGCAGCCAAACGGCGTCGACCTGACGCTCGGGAGCGTCTACCAGCAGGTGAGTCCCGGTCGTCTCGGCCGGGACGGCAAGTCGGTCGGCGAGCGACGCGAACTCGACGCCGAAGACGGACTGTATCGGCTCTCTCCCGGCGGATACGTCGTCCGGTACGCCGAGGAGGTGAAGATACCCGAGGGCCACGTCGGCTTCCTGTACCCGCGGTCGTCGCTGCTGCGGAACTCCTGCATGCTCGACACCGCCGTGTGGGACGCCGGCTACGAGGGTCGTGGCGAAGGACTGCTGGAGGTCTATCACGACGTCGAACTCGAGCGGGGCGCTCGCATCGCACAGCTCGTCCTGGCCGAGGCCGAACACGAGGATACCTACGACGGCACCTATCAGGGAGAGAACCTCGACTGAGCTTGGTAGGCCATGCTCTGAAGACGCATTCTCTTTAATGTGCCTGAATACTCATGCCGCACAGCTATACAGGCCGGTGGTGAACCCAATAACGGTGTTGGGGGGTAGCGACCCGGACCGTGCCTCTGACAGAGCTCGCTTCTGACGACCTCCCACACCCCATTCCACGATCGAGTCGAGACGCTGCCGTCGCCTCTCCTCGGAAAACGTGTGCTAAAGTGCCCGCCGACCCTCGGGACCGCGTATGACAGCCAGTCAGCGATTCGCGAGCGACGTCGCGGTCGTCACGGGGTCGACGAGCGGCATCGGCGAAGGTATCGCGAGACGACTCGCCGCCGAGGGTGCGACCGTCGTCGTCACCGGTCGGACTGCCGAGGCCGGCGAGCGCGTCGTCGATGATCTCCGGTCGACGGGTGCCGAGGCAGCGTTCGTCGAGGCGGACCTCCGCGACCCCGCCGCCATCGAGGCGCTCGTCGAAGCCACCGTCGAGCGATTCGGCGGCGTCGACGTGCTCGTCAACAACGCGGGCGTCGAAACCTACACCCGCGCCGACGAGGCGACCGTCGAGGACTGGAGTCTCGTCGTCGAGACGGACTTCCGCGCCTACTGGCTCTGTGCGAAACACGCCGTCGAACACATGGACGAGGGGGCAATCGTCAACGTCTCGTCGAACCACGCGTTCGCGACGACGCCGAGCATCTTCCCGTACAACGCCGTGAAGGCCGGCATCAACGGCATGACCAGAGCCATGGCGCTGGAGTTCGGCCCCGACGTCCGGGTGAACACCATCAACCCCGGCTGGATCGCCATCGAGCGGACCACCGGTGACATGGACGCCGACCGCCGCGCCGAACTCGAAGCCATCCACCCCGTCGGCCGGCTGGGAACGCCCGAAGACGTGGCCGCTGCGACGGCCTTCCTGGCCAGCGACGACGCCGCGTTCGTCACCGGAACGACGCTCGTCGCAGACGGCGGCCGCTCGGCCGTGTTACAGGACGACTTCTTGCCGGACTACCGCGCTCGTCGAACGGACGAGTAAGGGCCTCCGAACTGGCCGGTGGGCACCCCACGCGGCCATCCACTGTCAGACGCCCCCGTGGACTTTATATAAACGGACTCGGTACGACCCAGTATGGCTGAGATACTCGCGGAGAACCTCTCGGGGAAGTCGGTGACGGGTTCCGACGGGTCCGAGATCGGCATGCTCTACAACATCACGATGGACCTCGACACGGGCACGCTGAAGAATCTCATCATCGAACCGAACGAGCACATCCGGGACACGGGGTTCGACCGTGACGATCAGGGCCACCTGCTCGTCCCCGTCTCGCGCGTGCAGGCAGTCAAAGACCACATGATCGTCCAGCGGTAGAGGTAGATGTACGTCCTCGATTCCTCCGCGTTTATCCACGACTTCCACACCGACGAACAGATATCGACGATTCCCCTCGTCCGGGAAGAACTCGAAGACGAGAGCGCCTACCGCTTCGACGCACTCGAAGGCTCGGGCATGCATCTGCACATCCCCGAGGAGGAGACCGTCGAGCGAATCGAGCGCGCCGCTCGCGAGACCGGCGACCTCGACGTCCTCTCGCGGACCGACGTCAGGCTCGTCGCCGCCGCGTTCGAACTCGACAGTCGGCTGGTCACCGACGACTACGCGATGCAGAACGTCGCCGAGAAGCTGAACGTCCCCGTCGAGATCATCAACCGCGAGGGGATCTCCGAAGAACGCGAGTGGAAGTACCAGTGTTCTGGCTGTGGCCGGGAGTTCGACGAGCACCACGACCGCTGTCCCATCTGCGGGTCGGACCTCTCTCGGAAGAACCCGTCGAGCGCGTGAGTCAGGGAGCCGACTCCAGCGACTCGATACCCACGTCGATGAGCTGTCTGAGCACTTCCTCCTCCGTCACGTCGTACTCCCGGGCCAGCGACCGTATCTCGCGGGCGAGGTCGTCGTCACAGACGACGGAGAACCGGGTTGGCATACCTCAGTGCCTTCTTCGACGACGAGTGTAAAGCTCAGTCAGACGGGCGACGGACGACCTACACGGACGCGGCAGACGTGGCCCAGAGGCCGAGAAACAGGAACGCGTTCCAGCCGCCGTGGACGAGTGCCGGAACGACGATGTTCTCCGTCCGTTCGTAGAGTGCGCCGAGGATGAGCCCCATCGCCGCCGCGATGGCCATGTACGTGACCTTCCCCGAGCCGGTCAGCGCGAAGATGTGCGCGACGCCGAAGAAGACGCTGGTGGCGAGCACTGCCGGGACGACGCCGTACGCTCGGCGCAGGAGTCCCTGGACGACCCCGCGGAAGACGAGTTCCTCGGCCGGGCCGACGAACAACAGCGCGATGGGTATCATGTACAGATAGAGGTCGGGGTTGGTCTGGCCGATCTCGACGACCTCGTTCTGTGCGGTCTGCGTTCCCAGTTGGGAGACGATCCACCCGATCACGGCTGCAGTCCCGAGGATACCCAGAAAGCCCGCGACGACCCAGGCGAGGTCTCTCAGCGACGGGACGCTAACTTCGAAGAGGTCCCACTGGTCGCGAAGCGCGAGATAGCCGACGACGACGACGCCGAAGCCGGTAAACTGGGCGGCGAACAGTGTCACGTAGTAGACGGTCGAGTCACGTCCGATGCCTGCAGCCCCGAGGGCGGCGTCGGCGACGAAGGCGAGGACCAGTCCACCCATCAGGAATGCGGCCACTACGACCGCTACTGCGTGCACGACGCTAACCAGACGCGTCTCGGTGTCGGCCACGCGAACGTAGTCGGAAGCCATGGAGGTTGGCCGATATTTGGCCGGCCAGCCGTATCACTGCACCGATTGTGCACCCGACGCGCTATTCGACGGTCAGCGTCGTCTTGTCCGCGACAGCGTCGGCCTCCTCGAAGTCGCCGCCGCCGAGCAGGCCGCGCGCGGCGCGCTTGCCCCACTCGACCGCCGGCTGGACGAACGTGTCCACGTCGGCGAGTTCGCCGGCGAGGACCGTCGCGGCCTCCATGTCGTACAGCAGGCGGCCGATACCCGCCGCGTCGATGCGGTCGAGTTCGATGCGGACGTTCGGGACGCCGGCGGCGGCCAGACTGGCTTCGGTCGCCTCGAACTCGGCGTCGAGCAGTTCGCCAAGTCCGGTGCCGCCGAGGTACGCGAGGTCCTCGACGTCGGTCTCGGGGATGGGCACGTCCTCGCGCTCGCGTTCACGGACGAGCGTGACGAGTTTGTCGTGCGGGCCGGCGCGGTACAGTTGCAACTGCGAGTGCTGGTCGGTCGCGCCGAGCGCGCGGGCGGGGGTCTGGCCCTCGCCGTCCTTGCCGAGGCTCTCGGCCCACAGCTGAGCGAACCACTCCGCGAAGACCTCCAGAGACTCCGCGTAGGGCATCATCACGTCGATGGACGCCCCGCGCTGGTCGAGCGCGTACGCCAGCGCGCCGTAGGCGTAGGCCGGGCAGTCGAACAGCGAGTCCGCGAGCGACTCGGCACCGTCGCGACCGCCGGCGAGGACGGCCTCGATATCGTGGCCCTGGATGGCCGCGGGGACGAGCCCCACGGCGGAGAGCGCGGAGAAGCGACCCGGGACGCCCTCGGGGACGGTCAGCGCCGGGAGGTCGTGCTCGTCGGCGAGCGCCCGGAGCGGCCCGGAGTCGCCGGTGGTCACGACGGTCTGCTCGGTCCAGTCGACGCCCGCGTCGACCATCGCCTCGCGGACGACCAGGAAGTTCGCCAGCGTCTCCGCCGTGGTTCCCGAGCGGGAGACCACGTGGACGACAGTGTCCGAGAGCGGGAGCGTCGAGAGGGTCTGGCGGGTGTGCTCGGGGTCGACGTTGTCCAGCACGAAGTGGCCGGGTTCGTCGTCCTCCGAGAGCGCCGCGGTGATGGTCGCCGCGCCGAGCGCGCTGCCACCGATGCCGACCGTCAGAATCGCCGCGGGGTCCTCGAACGGTTCGACGGCGGCGTAGATGGCCTCGGGGTCGGTACGGTGCGGAAGATTCAGCGAGGCGTAGCCGAACTCGCCGTCCTCGCGGCCGGCCGCGATGGTCTCGTGGGCCGCCGCGACGCGCTCGTCGAGCGCGTCGAGAGCGTCCCGTTCGATGCCCGGGTCCGCCACGGACGCGAGTGCGTTGCCGATGTCTACGCGCATGGCCGGAGGGTCGCGCCGGGGGGCAAAGTCCTTGTCCAATCGGTCGCGTCGGGCGTGGACGAGTCGACGGAATCGCGGCGCTTAACCACGCGTCGGGCGAACCGGCCGGTAATGAGCGCGACGCCGCCGGACGCCGACGACGACGCCTACGGTGGCGTCTTCGGCGCGTTCCCGTACGCCCTGCGTGCCAGCGAATCGTGGCTGTTCAAGCTGTACGCCGTCGTCGGCGGCGTGCTGGCCGGCCTGTTCACGCTCCTGTTCGCCTTCTCGCTCGTCGTCCTCGTCGCGAGCACGCTCGGCGGCCGCGGCGGGACCTTCACGTTCTCGCGTGCGTTCCTGCTCCTCATCGCGCTGTTCGTCGTCGGCCCGACGGCCGCGCCCATCCTGCTCGTGGCGCGCCGGCTACGCCGTGGCGAGAGCGACGACGGGTACGAGTCCGCCATGGCCATCTCCGGCTTTCTCTTCCTCGGCAGCCTGTACCTGGGGCTGCTGGCGTCGATTCCGCCGGCGCAGCAACGACCGGTGTCGGGCGTTCTCGCGCCCGTCGTGCACACGCTGTACGGCCTGCCCCCGCTCGCCGGCCTCGTGCCGCCGCTGCTCGCCGCCGCCCTGCTGCTGGTCGTCCATCGGCGGCTGTCCTGACGGCCGGGCGTTCGGTCCCGAAACCGTCAAACGGCCCGAGCGGATACGAGCGCCCATGAAAACCGGACGCTTTCTCGTGACCCACGCCGAGGCGGAGTCGGCCGTCGTCCGCGACGTCGAAGAGACGCAGGTGCTGACGCTCGGCTCGAACCCCGGCGTCGAGGAGGGCGACGTGCTGGACGCCACCCTCGAACCCGAACCCCCGCTGGAGGTGACCTGGACCGTCGTCGAGGTCGAGGACCGCCGCACGATCCCCGTCGAGCGCAGCGACGAACCGCCGACGAAGCAGGAACGCGACATCGCCGCCGAGCAGGACGTCGGCGACCTCACCAAAGAACCGCGGGCCGGCATCGGCGAGATACACGTCCTCACCGTCCCCGAGGACGAAACGGACGACGCGGCCGCGGACGTCGTCGACGACGAAGCGACCGTCGCGCGAGCGGCGCGGCTGGACGTGAACCGCGTCGAGGTCCGTGCAGAAGCCGGCGTCGTCGCCGTCCGCTACCTTCCCTGACTACTCGGTCGGCCCGTCCGCGCTCTGGACGCGCCAGCCTCCCTCTATCTCGCAGGAGTCGCGCACCTCGTAGACGATCTCCGTGTCTTCGGTCAGTCGCTCGCCGCCCTCGACGCCCTCGACGACGAGCGGCACGTCGAGCGTGCTGCCACAGCAACCCACGCCGACGAACTCCTCCCAGCGGTCGCCCTCGTTCGCCGTCTCGTGGACCTTCGTCAGGTACGAGCGGAACGGTGATCCCTCGACGGTGTCCCTGCCCCACTTGCTCAGGTCCGTCGGGTACGAGACGACCACGCGCGTCGCCTGCTGCTCTTGCTGGGTGCTCATACCGGCGTGTAGGTGGGCGGCGCTCAAATGTATTCGGTCGCTGTATCGGTCGGTGCGCACACCCGAGCGAGACTGCTGCTGAATTGATCCATCGCTGGAAGTCCCCACCCATGGCGAGGTGGTCCGGTGAGTGATAGATGGAGAAAAACGGGCCGGGAGGTCCTGTGAGCGGTGTTACGTCTCGAACCCTTCGAGGACGCCCTGCCCCTGGGTGTGGCCGAGGTCGGCGAGCGCGA
This sequence comes from Haloarculaceae archaeon H-GB1-1, assembly GCA_029688825.1. Classification (GTDB taxonomy): domain Archaea; phylum Halobacteriota; class Halobacteria; order Halobacteriales; family Haloarculaceae; genus JARUKX01. The sequence continues at coordinate 34,541 of JARUKX010000021.1, forward strand.
CGCGCTCGGGGTGGGGCATCATGACGGCGACGTGGTCGCCGCGGTCGCCGGTGATGCCGGCGACGGCGTGCTTCGAGCCGTTGGGGTTGGCCTCGGGGGTGACGGTGCCGTCGGCGTCGCAGTACGTGAACAGGACGCGGTCGTCGGCTTCGAGTTCCTCGAGGCGGTCGTCCGCGATCTCGTAGCGGCCCTCGCCGTGGGCGATGGGGAGTTCGATGACCTCGCCCTCGTCGTAGGCGCGGGTCCACGGCGTGTCGGCGTTCTCGACGCGGAGGTAGACGTGCTCACACTGGAAGCGGGCGCTCTCGTTGGTGGTGAACGCGCCGGGTGTGAGCGAGGACTCACAGCCGATCTGCGCGCCGTTGCAGACGCCCAGGACGGGCGTCCCGTCCTCGGCGGCCGTTTTGACCTCCTCCATGATGGGCGAGCGGCCGGCCATCGCGCCGGCGCGGAGGTAGTCCCCGTAGGAGAAGCCGCCGGGGAGCATCACGCCGTCGACGTCCTCGGGCAGGCCGTCTTCGTGCCAGACGAGTTCGGCCTCGACGCCGATCTCTTCGAGCGCCTGCACGGAGTCGCGGTCGCAGTTGGAGCCGCCGAACTGTATTACAGCGACGGTCATGTCTCCGAAACGGTGACCTCGTAGTCGTGGATGGTCGGGTTGGCGAGCAGGCGCTCGGCCATCTCCTCGGCGCGCTCGGCCGCGTCGTCGGCGGAGTCGGCGTCGAGGTCGATCTCGAAGCGGTCGGCCGACCGCAGGTCCTGCAGTTCGAAGCCGAGCCGTTCCAGGGCCTGCTGGGTGGTCTCGGCCTCGGGGTCGAGCACGCCGTGTTTCAGCGTGACCGTGACGGTCGCGGTGAACTCGGTCATTGTGAGAGGTGCTGTGGTCAGCGTCGAAAACTCTTGTCATCTCCCGCGCTCACGCGTCGACGAGTCGGTGCCAGCCGTCGGGCTGGTCGGGGAGCCCGCGGACGCGAAGGCGCTGGTCGTCGAGGTCGATGCGGCCGTCGAACGCCTGCGCGATGCTCGCCTCGTCCTGGGAGTCGGGGTCGTTGGTCAAAGATCGCACCCAATCCGAACCTCCGGCAACGGCTCGTGGCTACCGAGTAGGAACCTTGAGGGTGGCGACAGGTGAAGTGAGACGCATGAGCCCCACCGTCCACGAGCTTCGGAACGCGATTCGAGTTGCGACGGATCGCTTCGAACGGGAGGTCGATGCGTCGTTCACGAAGGAGGAGCTACTAGCTATCTGCGAGGCGCTCGGCGTCGGTGTCGACGAGGCCGCGCGGCCATCGACGTCGCGGATGCGCCGGCTGATCCGGGCGCAAGTCGGCATCGCCGAGTCACCGGAGACGGCGGACGACTCCACGTTCCTGAAGAGCGACCTCCAGGCGATTGCTGACGGGGTCGGGGCGTCGTCCGAGTCGTAGCCGGTCCAACCCCGGCCTCGCTGTCCGTTCCTGTCGGTGCGTCGTGAACTTTTCAGCGGCGAACGAAAGAGTCCTGTCAGTCGACGCGTGGCACCCACTACAGGTCGCGGACGGTCTCGACGGCGGCGGCCAGCGACGGCGCGTCGAACAGCGTTCGGCCGACGTAGGCGTTCGTCCCGGCGGCGTAGAGGTCGCGGGCGGCCTGCACGACCCCTCGGGAAAGCGGTTCGGGGTCGCGCTCGCAGAGGGTGCGCCAGTCGGCGACGTCCTCGGCCTTCGCCTGCTCTTTTGCTTCGGCGACGGCCTCGACCCACTCGGGCTGGGTGCGCTTGTGGTACTGTCGGATGACCTCCTTGCTGACCTCCTGACCGTCGTAGCTGAAGCGGTTCTCGTCGAACGTGCCGACGACGTCGGCGACGCGGATCTCGCCGTCGAAGTAGAGGCATTCGATCTTGCCGTCCTCGTGGACGAGGTCGGCCTCGGCGGCGCGCTCGGTCACGACGTCGTTGACCTGTCGGGCCACCGCTTCGAGGTCGTCGATAGACGCGACGCCGGCGATGTCGTCGGCCTCCGCGCGGGAGAGGTAGCGGTCGGACTCCTCGTACTTCGTGGAGAACTCGACGACGGCCTCGGGAAGGTCGACTACCTCGTCCGGCCACGTCTCGTGGTCGAGGCCGAAGTCGGCGGGCTCGGCCCGCGAGCGGAGGCTCGACCCGACGGGGACGGTGTTGCGGAAGACGATCTCCAGCGGCACGAGGTAGTTCTCGCCGACCGCGGCGTGGAAGGAGTCGTAGTCGTAGTCCCGGCCGTCGTGGGGCAGGTCGGGAACCTGCGTCAGCTCGATGGCCATCTCTCGCGGCGGTTCGTCGGCCTCGCTGAGCGGGACGACCTCGCCGTCGGAGACGACGCCGCGGTAGTGGGTCGGAATCCCGGCGTCCTCCAGCAGTTCGAAGTTGTACGCACCCATCGCACAGAGGCTCGCCCCCTTGTCCGGGATCTCGTCGGGCATCTTCCCCCAGTCGAACACGGAGTAGTCGTCGGTGAACACGAACGACCCCTGGCCGAGTTCGTCGTCGGTAGCGGCCGCATCGATGCGGAACTCTTTGACGCTGGTCATTGCGTGGGGGTTGTCCTTCATGGCCTAAGTCGTTTGCACATCGCCGCTGGGTTCCCCCTCGCGGTCGATTCGACCGTCGCTCGGCGGTACGGTCATCTTACCGGAACAGGTGTCCGGCTCGCCCCACGTGACCGCCGTCGCCCGGTCGGCTCGCCGGCGTCGGCGTGACGGACATTACTGCCAGTAAAGCTGAAGCATAACAATGGCGCTGTAGTGGCTTGTCGGTCGTATATGACTCACAGTAGCGCGGGAGTCCTGACGCTAGCGATCGTCGCTGTCCTCGCGATGGCGACGGGCGGCGTCGGTGCCCAGGAGGCCGCCGAGCCGACGACGGTCGATTCGTGCACGACGATCAACGAATCGGGACAGTACGTACTCGACGGGTCGCTCGCGAACGTCACCGCGAACCAGTCGAGCGGCCTGGTCACGGAGGGCGGTGCGGTCCAGGGATGTGTCGTCGTCAACGCGAGCGACGTCGTTCTCGACGGCGACGGTGACGTGGTGGACGGTACCATGTCCTCGGAGCCGCGGAACCTGACGCTACAGCCCGCAGCGACCGTGTCGGCGGAGAACGAGACGAACGCGACCGCGACCCCGGCCACTGAGACGGTCACTCCGCTCGGCGAGAACGTCACCGCCGAGAACGTCACCGCCGACGAGATGGTCGGTATCGTCGTCCACGACCCCAACGGGACCGTCTCGAACGTCACCGTTCGGGACGTCGGCGTCTCCGACTGGTACTGGGGCGTCGCGGTCGTCGACGCAGACAACGTGACGGTCGCGAGCGTGACCGCCGAGCGAACCGCGGTGGGCGTCGAACTGGTGAACGTCACGAACGCGACGCTGGAGAACGCGAGCGGACTCGGGTAACGCGTCTGCGGAATCTCTCGATTCGCTCCGCGACGTCGTGACCAAAGACCTACGGGTCCGCCGGGCGACGACTCGCTCGATGGCAGTCCCAGTACTGCTCGAACTCAGTCTGCTCGCCGTCGTCGCCACGGCCGGCGTCTGGAAGGGGAGCGACATCCTGGAGCGCGCGGCGGAACATCTCTCGGTCCACTACGGTCTCCCGCCGGCGGTCAAGGGCGCGGTCGTCGTCGCCATCGGATCGAGCTTCCCCGAGCTAGCGAGCGTCGTCATCTCCACGCTCCAGTACGGCTCGTTCGACCTCGGGGTGGGAGCCATCGTCGGGTCGGCCATCTTCAACGTTCTCGTCATCCCGTCGCTGAGCGGCATCTTCACCAGTGGCCACGTCGATAGCGACCGGACGGTCGTCTACAAGGAGGCGCAGTTCTACATGCTCGCCGTCTCGGTCGTCGTCATCACGTTCGCGCTCGCGGTCATCTACGCGCCCGTCGACGGCGGCCTGCGGGGCCGGATGGACCGGACGCTGGCGTTCATCCCCGTCGCGCTGTACGGCCTGTACGTCTTCATCCAGTACCAGGACACGCTGGAGTACCGAACGACCGAGGAGGGAATCGACGGGAGCGTCCTCGTCCAGTGGGGCTGGCTGGCGGCGAGCCTCGTCATCATCGTCCTCGCCGTCGAACTGCTCGTCCACGCGGCAGTCGGATTCGGCGACCTGTTCGGAACGCCGCCGTTCCTCTGGGGGCTGACCGTGATTGCGGCGAGTACGAGCCTTCCCGATACGCTGGTGAGCGTGCGTGCGGCGCGTGCGGGTGAGGGGGTCACCAGCATGGCCAACGTCTTCGGCTCGAACACGTTCGACCTGCTCGTGGCGCTCCCGGTCGGCGTGTTGCTCGCGGGGACGGCCGTCATCGATTTCGCCATCGCGGTCCCGATGCTGGGCGTCCTCACCCTCGCCACCGTCCTGTTGTTCACGCTGTTACGGACGGACCTCTCGCTCACCGACGCCGAAGCGTACGTCCTGCTCGGTGCGTACGTCGCGTTCGTCGTCTGGCTCGGCCTCGAAACGCTCGGCGTGACGACGTTGGTTCCCGGTGTGTGAGCGCCGGCCGAATGCCGGACCCCCACCCTTTTTGCCGCTCCACGTGACCGGGTGAACGATGTCAGACGCGTTCGAGGTGACGCCGAACGTCCCCGAGGAATTCGAGTTCGCCGTCGTCCCCGAGACCGATCAGTCGTTCGAGAACGCGCTGGCGAAGGCCCGCGCTGGCGACCGTCTCGACGTCGACGACGGGATCGAACTCCTGACCACGGGGACCGACCGAGACGGCATCGACCTCGACCGCAAGGAGGCCGTCCTGGAGGCCGCCGACCGCCGCCGCGCGGAAGTGGTCGGCGAGGAGGTGACCTTCGTCGCCAACCTCAACAACAACGTCACGACGGCGTGCAACACTGGCTGTCTGTTCTGCAACTTCAAGGACCGTTCCGAGCAGTTCCGTAGCGAGTCCGACGCCGACCACGAGGGATTCACGAAACGCCCGGCCGAGTCGCGGGAGATCGTCCGCGATGCGGTCGAACGAGGCGTCTACGAGGTCACGTCGGTGTCGGGGCTACACCCCGCGTTCGCGCTCGACGCCGACCACCGTGAGCTACTCGACGCCAGCGACCGAGACGACCTGAACTACCGCCCGCCCGCGGAGTACGACGTCGACCCCGGAACCTACTGCGAGCAGATTCGGGCGATGAGCGTCGACGGCGTGCACGTCCACTCGATGACGCCCGAGGAGGCTTACCACGCCCGCAGAGGGACCGACTGGTCCTACGAGGAGGTGTACGGCCGGCTGAAGGACGCGGGACTCGACAGCGTCCCCGGAACGGCGGCGGAGATCCTCGTCGACGAAGTGCGGGACGTCATCTGCCCCGGCAAAATCGACACGCAGGGGTGGGTCGACGCGATGGAGGGCGCGGCCAGCGTCGGGCTGGACACCACGGCGACCATCATGTACGGTCACGTCGAGAACGAGGCCCACCGCGTCGAGCACCTCGACGTGGTTCGGGACCTGCAAGACCGAACGGGAGCCATCACTGAGTTCGTCCCGCTCTCGTTCGTCCACCACGACACGCCGCTCGCCGAGTACGGTATGGTCGACGGCGGCGCGTCAGTCCACGAGGACGAACTGATGATCGCCGTCTCGCGGCTGTTCCTCGACAACATCGAGCACGTGCAGTCCTCGTGGGTGAAGTACGGCGACGAGCAGGGCCTGAAGATGCTCACCTGCGGCGCGGACGACTTCATGGGGACCATCCTCTCCGAGGAGATCACCAAGCGGGCGGGCGGGGGCTTCGGCGAGTTCCGCTCGTTCGCGGAATACGTCGACATGATCGAAGCCATCGGGCGGATTCCGGTCGAACGCTCGACCGACTACCGCCAGCGCCGCCGTCTCGACGCCGCGGACTCGCCCGTCGGCCCGCGACTCGGCCCGAAGGCCGACGGCACCCCGCTGCTGGAGTGACTGTCGAGCGAAGCCAGGAGAATTATACCGTCCGCGTTGTGACGTTCGACTCGACGCATGAGCCCTCCAACGCGCCGTCGCGTCCTCCAGGCAGCGACCGGGCTGGCCACCGGCCTGGCCGGCTGTCTCGACGGCACCGCCGAATCGACGCGAACGAGTACCGCCGCGGCCGACCAGGGAGCGAGCGGTCCCGCGAACGGCAAACTCTCCGATCCGGAGACCGTCTCCCTCAGAGCGACCGCCGACCGCATCCCCGTCTGGCTGCCCGACGGCGATTCGAACGACGACGAGTGGCCCACGCAAGACTCTCGGTACGGCGACCACGTCGTCATCGACGCACAGAAGCGGGCCGACCGCGTGGAAATCGCAGACCTACCCGATTCCGAGCGAGCGCGGACCTTCCTCGACGAGACCGACTACGCCGCCGAGACGGTCTATCTGGAGACGATGCGAATCGAGGAGTGCTTTCGCCTCGAACTGTGTCACGTCTCCTGGGCGTCCGACTCGGTGGGGACGGACTACGCGCGGGACGTCCGCTCCTGGGACGAGGCCTGCGCGGCCGACGAACGGGTCGCCGAGTCCTGGCTCATCAGGATTCCCGACGCCATCGACCGCGACGAGGTCCACGGTTATAGCTCGTCGATGGGGACCGGCTCCTGCAGCCACGGACCGTCCGGGGAGACGGGAGGCGGCGCGTCGACCGGCGGAGCCAACGCGGGCACGGACGGAGGTGGACAGTGATGGACGATGCTGCTCGCGTCTCCCGGCGCGGCGTCCTCGCACTCGTCGGCGCGACCGCGCTCTCGGGGTGTCGCGCACTCGACGGCTCCGCGGACGATGGACGAGGGACCGTCAGTAGCTACGACCTCCCACGGATAGAAGGGGACGACGACTCCTACCCCGACCCCATCGTCGCTCCCGGCGTCCCCGTCGCAATCGCCGAGTCGCACATCACCAGCGCCCGAGACAGGACGATGGACCTGCTGGCCGAACTGCCGACGCCGCTGGGGGCGGCCCGTATTCCGAACGGTCACGTCCGCCAGCGCCTTACGGACGCGGCGGCTGACGCGACGACCGAACTGAGCGAGGCGCGAACGGCGACGACGGAGTTCGAGGCACTGCGCGAGCTCCGATACGCACGGGAACACGCTCGGTACGCTGCGGCCGGGTGGGCGTTCGTCGAGGACGGCGTGTCGGTCGACCAGGTTCGCGCCGAGCGTCGTCAGACCCGCGCCGAGGCACGGTCCGTCCGCGAGGACCACGAGTACATCGGGGACGATCCCGTCCGAGCGGCGGTCGTCCACGCCAGCGTCGAGGCGTTACTGGAAGACGCCGCAGTCCGCGACTCCGTCCACGTTTCCCACGGTGATCCCGAGTCGCTACTGGCCGTCGCCGAATGGGGTGAAGCGGCCGAATCGGCGAAGGCGCACCTGGCCGACGCTCGCCACCTCGACGACCAGTTCACTGCCTCGCTCCCGGCCGACGTCGGCACGATCGAGGAAACGCTCCGAGCGGCTGGCCGGCAGTTGCTCGCCGACGTGCGAACGCGACGGTCCGCGCTCCCGCCCGAACCGACCGATGACGACTGGGAGCCCGCCGACGAACTCCTGATGGACCTCCGCAGGGAGGCCACGGACGGCCCGCTCGGCGTCGGTGACGCGACGGGTCCCGCCAGCGCCGTCGTCGGGGCGATGGGGCGACTCGCGACGTTCCGAGCGCTGGACCGGGTCCGGAAACGCATCGACGACGGCGAGACGTTCCGCGTCGAAGACGCCGCGAACGTTCACACGGCCAGGGAGACCGCGCTCGCGGCCGTCCGAAACGCACTCGCCGACAGTCCCGCGCCGGCGCTCTCCCGGACCGTCCTCACCGACGCCGCTGGTCTGGTCGCGAGTGCGGACTGGGAACTCGCGCGAGCCGAGGGGGAGGTCCACCTCGAGAGCCTCGACGACGTCCGCACGAAGTACGTGCAGGCGACGGCCCTCGCACGGGCGACGCCCGCCGCGACCCGTCAGACGGTCGAGGCGCTGCGACGAGCGTGAGCAGCGGGCGAACTGCTAAGCCCCCGGCGTCCCCACTTCTCGACGATGCGGTACGTCACACTGCGCGTCTTTCCGGACGATGGGGCCGCGTTTCACCCGGTCGGGAAAGCCCTGGCCGCGGAACCGTCGATCACGCGCGAGGCCATCCACCGGATCGAGGAACTGGCGGACGGGTCCGGCGTCATGCTCGGTGAAGCCCGCGGCGACCGCGAACGCTACGAGGAGATCCTCACGGAGTCGGAGTACGTCGAAGACTTCGCCGTCACCGGCGCGGACGGTCGCTGGTACTCCTACATGCAGTTCCAGATGACGGACCTCTCCCGGGAGATGGTCGGCCAGCGACGGGAGACGGAGCTGATGATGGAGATGCCGATTCGGATCCAGGAGGACGGGTCGGGCATCGTCACGCTCGTCGGCGACGACGGCGCGTTCGGCGACGCGCTGCCGGACCTGCCCGACAGCATCTCCGTCGAGGTCCTCGAAATCGGCGAGCGACACGCCGGGATGGACGACCTGTTCGCGTGCCTCACCGCTCGCCAGCAGGAGATCCTCGACGCCGCGGTCCGGCTGGGTTACTACCAGAATCCCCGGGAAGCCACGCACGCCGACGTCGCCGCCGAAGTCGAGGTCTCGCCGAGTACGGTCGGCGAACACCTCCGGAAGATCGAGTCCCGCGTCTTCTCGCAGTTCCTCGGCGACGGCCGCTAGTCGAGGACGGCCCGATACCGCTCGCCCGCCGCGTCGTCCGCGGTGAGCGCGGCGACGATTCGCTCGGACACCCACTCGTTGCCACCGCTCGCCGAGCCGTCCCGAACGCCGTCGGGGAGATACCGCTCGTAGACCGGCAGCCGTTCTGCCAGCGGGACGTCCCCGTGCTCGGCGATGGCCTCCAGCTCCCGTAATCCCGGCCACTCGTAGTCGGGGTTGACGTGGTCGTCGGTCACCGGCGAGACGCCGCCGAGGTCGTCGACGCCGCAGTCCAGCACCTCGCGGGCGGGGGCGAGGTTCGGCGGCACCTGGACGGAGACCTCGGGCGGCAGGGCGTGACGAGCCATCGCCACCGCTCTCCGGAGCGTCTCGACGCCGGTCGAGCCGTTGCGCCAGCGCTCGTTCTCGACGACGGGCTGGACGATGACCTCCTGGACGTGGTCGTAGCGGTCGTGGAGGTCGCCGATGGCGAGCAGGCTCTCCGCGCGGTCGCGCCAGTCCTCGCCGATGCCGACGAGGATGCCCGTCGTGAACGGGACGCCGAGTTCGCCCGCGTTCCGGATGGTGTTCAGCCGCTGGCCGGGAGACTTCGCCCGCGGGCCGCCGTGTGCCTGCACGTCCGCCGTCGTCTCCAGCATGGTCCCCATGGAGGCGTTGACGTCCGCGACGGCGGCCATCTCCGCACGGGTCTGGTCGCCCGGATTGGCGTGCGGCAACAGTCCCTCGTCCAGCGCGATTTCACAGACCTCACGGAGGTAGGTGTGGATTGAGTCGTGGCCCCACGCGGTGAGCTGGTCGTGGATCTCGGTGTAGCGCTCGTCGGGGTCGTCCCCGAAGGTGAACAGCGCCTCCGTACAGCCCGCGTCGGCCCCCGTCCGGACCACGTCGCGGACCTCCTCGGGTGACATGAGCGTCGCTTGTCCCGGCGGGTCGTAGTAGGTACAGTACGTACAGGTGTAGCGACACGCGGTCGTCAGCGGGATGAACACGTTCCGCGCGAACGTCAGCTCCGGTGCGGGCTCGACGTCCTCGGGTCCGACCTGGAGCAACCGCTCGACGTCCGACTCGGGGATGGAAAGCTCGACGTCGTACTCGTCCGCACCGGGAATCGACACGCTCGCGTCTGCGCCTCCCCGGGGGAAAAGCCTTCGCGCTACTCGCTTCGCTCGACTGTGACCCGGCCGTCGGTCGTGGCCACCTCGAACCCGGCCTCGCGGAGCCACGTTCGGGACTCGCCGCGACCGTGCAGCAACACCTCGACGAGGTCTGCGGGCTCGTCCACGTCGGTCGCGAGGCGCATCGAGTCCACTTCGACAACTTCGAGCCCCGCCTCCGCTGCGATGGCTCGGTGATCGCGAATCGACGCGCCGTGGTAATCGACGGCGAACTCGGGGTCGCGGACGACGAGTGCGTTCGTCCCGCCGCCTCGACCAGGCGCGAGGACGAGGTCTCCGTCCGCGGCGAACAGTCTGTCGAGCGCGTCCGGCGTCGCCAGCGCGAGATCGGCCATCACGATGGCCACGGCGTCGTCCTCGTCGTCGGGAAGCACGTCGTTCACTGCCCGGGTCAAGGGCCGGTCGTCCACTCGAACCGCTGTGTCACAGTCGACCGGCTCGGTCGCCAGCACGGTCGGTTCGTGCCCCGCTCCCCGCAGTGCCGAGAGTACGTCCGATAGCATCGCGAACGCGAAGGCTCTCCGTTCGGAATCGTCGAGAACGGGTCCGAGTCGCGTCTTCGGTCGGGCTGCGGAAAACGGGACGACGACGCGCATCGCCTACCGGAGCTTCTGGGACGGTCCCTGCTGGGACTTCCAGTAGTAGATGCCGCCACCGATGAGGGCGAGCACGACCAGCACGCCGACGCCGATCAGCAGGTACTGGGTCGTCTGCTGGGACTGCTGTGCGTTCTGGGCCTTCGATTCGGCCTGATTCGCCAGGTCCTTCGCGTTCCCGAAGTTCTCTCCCTCGTACGCCGAGATGGCGTTCTGGTAGAGCTGCTCTGCCTCCTGATTACCGCCGGCCGCCTCGATGGCCGCGCCGGCCGAGTCGATGGCCTGGCGGGACTCGCGGCTCTCCTCGGTGTAGTAGTGGACGTTCCAGGTCTCCAGTTCCTCGGTGTTGGACCCCTGAATCTTCGCGAGCGTCGCCAGAGTGTACGTCTGAGCGGGGTCGTAGCTGTAGTTGTCCACCTCGGGGGCGGTGCCCTTCAGCTCGATGACGACCTCGTCCCCGCCGCCGGAACGGGAGAGCGTCTGATTGAACGACTGCTCGCCGTAGTTCGTCTCGCTGACCTCTTCGCCCTGGTCGAGGACGGTGATCGTCCAACTCACGTCGTCGAGCGCCGTCTCCCCGTGGAGCGTCCACTCGTCGGTATCGGTGAACGGGTCGGAGACGACCAGTTCCGCAGTGACGTCGTCACCGACCTGCGATTCGTCTGGCATCGACTCAGCGTCCACCGAGATGGCGGCGGCTGTGCCGACCGCTGCGAACGCGACGGCCAGGAGGACCACGAGCGTGGTGGCCCTAGAAGAGCGGATCCAACTCATCTTCGTCATCTTCCACCAACGCCTCTAAGTTCTCTTCGCTTTGGTCACGGATCTCGTCGATGTTGTCCTGTGCTTCGATGGCGACCTGCTGGAGTTCCTTGATGCGGGGAACGTTGTGGACGCCGGACAGGAGGACGGCGGATGCGACGCTCGGTTCGTTGAGCGGGTAGTCGCCACCGCGGACCTCCATGCTCCCGGTCTGCTCTTCGAGCCACTTGCGGCCGCGCTCGATGCCTTTCCGGTTGAGGTGCTGGGGTGGCCCACTCAGGACGAGCAGGGCGCGCTCGGCACCTTCGACCTCGCAGGGGAGGGTGAGTCGGCCGAGCGTCGCCTTGCGGACCAGCGACGTGATACGGTTCGTCGTGTTGGCAGCGTCCATGCCGTCGTCGTCGCCGCCGTCGCCCTTGAACCGCGAGAGGAGGCCGCCGGAACTCCCGCCGATTTCGACCTCTTCGGCGGCGTAGCCGACCGTCGAGACCCCGCCGCCGGCGAGCGTGTTGATGATCTCGCTGGAGTCGACGACGCTCTCTGCGACCTGGTCGGAACCGGTAACTTCGCCGGCGCCGAACAGGACGCCGAAGCGGCGGACGATCTCGTCGTTGATCTCGTCGTAGCCGGCTTCGAGGGACTCGCCGGACTTCCGCCAGTTGTCGTTGTCGAAGACGAGCAGATTGTCGACTTCGTTGACGAAGGTCTGGAACGACCGGGCGGCGTTCAGCGTATAGATGCCGCCCTCGTCGCCGGCCGGGAGGATACCCAGCCCGTAGACGGGTTCGGTGTAGATGCGCTTGAGGTGCTTCGCCAGTACCGGTGCGCCACCGGAACCGGTCCCGCCGCCCAGCCCGGCGACGATCAGGAACGCATCGATCTCGTGGACCGGGATGTTGTCGATTGCCCCCTGTATCTCGTCGATGTCTTCCTCGGCGATTTCCGCGCCGAGTTCGTTGTCTGCCCCGACGCCGTGGCCCTTCACGCGGGCCTGACCGATGAGTACTCGGTTTCCTTGTGGGATGTGTTCGAGACCAAGCAGGTCGGCTTTGGCGGTGTTGACGGCCGCCGCCGAACGGACGATGCCGCTCCCCGTCTCCTGGTCGTATTCCAGGAATTTATCGACGATTTTCCCGCCGGCCTGGCCGAACCCAATCATCGCAAGCTTCATAGATTCCTCTTGACAACGGAAACAGTCGGAATGTGACTATAAACTTTATGTCCGATTCTGTCAATGAAACCTTCAATGTGCGTATCTGGCCACAAACGCTATATGTACGATTCCCTTTTATCCGTAACTTGGTCGCCGTCAGTCGATTTCGAGGTACTCGGCCAGCGTCGTCAACTCCGACTCGCTGACGCCGAACGCCGAGACCTCGTTCTCCCGGACCGTGTTGTCGAACTGTAAGGAACGATACTGGTCTGCGCCCATGGGGAAGCCGGGTATCGCGCCGGCGATCGTGAGTCCCAGCCCCGCGAGAGGCATGGGGATGGGGACGATGGTGACGGACTGTCCGCGAGCCTCGCGGCCGGCCTTCGCCACGTCGGCCAGCGTCAGGACTTCCGGGCCGCCGATCTCGTAGGTCGCTCCGACGTGTTCGTCGTCCTCGATAGCGTCGGCCAGCATTGGTGTCAGATCGCCGATCCAGATGGGCTGGAAGCGGGACTTTCCGCCGCCGGGCAACGGCGCGACGACGGGCGGCGTGAGTTTCAGCGTGAACGAGACGAACTCCCCGCCCTCGCCGAAGACGACCGAGGGGCGGAAGATGGTCCACGACAGGTCCGACTCGCGGACGATGGTCTCGGCCTCGCCCTTCGAGCGGATGTAGGCGGTCGGTCCGTCGGGGTCGGCCCCGAGGGCGCTCATCTGGACGTAGCGGTCGACGTCGTGTTCCTCGGCTGCTCGGACGGCGTTCGCGGTCCCGTCGCGGTGGACGCGGAAGTGCATCTCGTTACCCCCGCGGGGCTGGAACAGCGGGGAGAGCGCGGGCAGGAAGTACACCGCGTCCCGTCCCTCGAAGGCGGACTCGATGCTGTCGTAGTCCGTGACGTCGCCCGCCACCCGTTCGACGCCGTCGGGAAGGTCCCCATCCTCCGGATGGCGGGCGAGGACAGCGACCTCGTGACCGCGGTCGAGCAGTTCGGTACACAGTCGCTCTCCGACGAAGCCGGTCCCGCCGACGACGAGCACGTTCATGGTCAGTATATGCGCCCGAAAGTACCTAAGGGTTGATACCGAAGTGGTTTGGCCGCCGGCGACTCGGGGCGTTTAGGTGGCCGCGACCGGAAGGTGCCGTATGCTCATCACGCTCGAAGGGCTGGACGGCAGCGGCAAATCGACGGCGACCGAGCACCTGCGCTCGTCGCCGGTCGTCCCGGCGGACGCGACGTTCACCCGAGAGCCGACCGACTCGTGGTACGGCGAGGCGGTCGAGCGGTCCATCGCCGACCCCGACGCGGATTCGCTCGCCGAACTCTTCCTCTACACCGCCGACCACGCGGCCCATCTGGCGGACGTCGTCCGCCCGGCGCTCGAAGACGGGGACGTCGTCGTCTCCGACCGCTACTCGGACTCGCGATACGCCTATCAGGGGGCGACGTTGACGGACGTCGACGGACTGGACGACCCGCTCGCCTACGTCCGCGAGGTCCATGCACCGTGGACGCGACCACCGGACGTGACGCTGTACTTCGACGTCGATCCGGAGACGGCCGCCGAGCGCAGCGGCGCGACGAACAAGTTCGAGCAGGCGGCGTACCTCGCACGCGTACGGGAGAACTACGAACGTCTCATCGACGACGACCCCGACCGATTCGTCCGCATCGACGCGACTCGACCTCAGGACGCGGTGCTGGAGACGGTCGACGACGTGCTCGCGGACGTGCTCTAGACGTTCTCGGGAAGCTCCACTTCGTCGGGGGCTGGCATCCAGAAGTAATCGAAGGTGATGCCGACGATCAGCGGCAGGACGATGGTGACGGTGATGACCGTCGCCGGCGAGCCCAGATTCGGGCCGAGGAAGCTCCCGAGCACCAGCGTCAGGACGAGCAACGCCAGCGGCCCGAGCAGCGCCGCGTACACTGCGCTCCCCCAGCGCGTCGAGAGCCGAACCCTGAAAAAGCGCGTCATGAGGGCGGCGACCGCAGTGTTGACCAGGAGGATGACGACGAGTCCGATGGCTTCCGCCACGCTGACCATGTCCGAGGTACGCGCTGGTCGGTCTTTGGCGTGTCGGATTGGGTCCTCCTCGGCCGACCGGTCGCGGTGCCTGCGAGTGCGCGGGTCGAACTGGTCGGGCAGGCGCGAGGGACCGGCAGGCTGGACTGGTGGCCCGCCGTCGTGACTGTCTGGCACCTGCCTCAGCAAGGCGTCCACACTTGGCCGTCACGGCTCGAAGAGAGAACGCAATGGCACGACACACGTTCGGATGGTTCGGTTGGATATCCGCCCTCGGCTTCGTCGTCCTCGGCGCGCTGTGGTTGTTGGAGTCGATGTACACGCTCGCGTGGCCGGTCAGCGCGACGTGGACGCTGAGTATCGCCGTCGTCGCGGGACTCGGAGCCCTCGCGCTGTACTTCGGCAACGACCCGACGGCGCGCGAACCCAACGCCGTAACGTAACACGAACCGTCTCGAATCGCTATCGAAAGAACCAGCAGCGGCGTCGTCGGACAGCCTTCGTTTTCTCCTGTCAGTCGTTCGGTTCGGAGACGCTGTCGTCCGGTCGGGACCGACCCGAATCGAGCCGGTCGAACGGTTCCGACGAGCGTCGTTTCGAGGCTCGGCCGACTCTCCATATCGCTATGTTGCTCTCGTGAGACGGACGTCCAGCACGGACAAACGGAGTATTCAACCCTGATAATCTGGACGAAAACCTTATAAAAGCTCTGTCAAAGTTAGCGTCGTTCGACTCCCCGCGACGGTCGAGCGACGGTGACTGCTCAGCAATGAGAGATATCATTCCAGATATACTCCGGCGGCGGTATCTCGTAAAGTTCGGGCTCGTCGTCGCCGTGGTCCTCGTGGCCACGGTGACTCTCGGGTTCGTGTTCCAACAGCAGGTCTCGGCGGAACTGACCCACGACGTACACGCGGAGATGGAGACCATCGCCAGCGTGGAGGCCGAGGAGATTCACGAGTGGGTCGAGGCCCACAAACAGGAGACGCGCATGCTCTCGGAGTTCCAGGAACTCCGGAGCGGCGACCGGGCAGCGATATCGAACCGATTATCGCACGAACGCGACGCGCTCGGCGGTGAGACGCAGGCGATTCACTACGTCGATCTCGAATCTGGCGAGGTGCTGGCGAGCACGGACGAGACAGCGGTCGGTTCGACGCTGTCCGAACGGAACCTGCAGTGGGCGCACGGCTCGCTCGCCTTCGAGGACGCCGAGGTCGCCGTCTCGGAGGGTTACGAACACGGCGATCACGAACTCGTCGCGTTCGTCAGCCCCATCGAGGGTGGGCCGAAGGCGGTCATGATGACCGCGGACGTGACCGTGCTGGCCGACCGCTTCCGCGACCCGATCGAGGACGGGTACACGCAGGTCGTCAACAGCGAGGGGACCGTCGAGATCGCTCGGAACCAGTCCGTCGCACTCACCGAGTACCGCGACGGGGCGGACTCCGCGGCACTCACTGCAGGGCTGAACGGCGAGTACGGTGCCCTAGAGCGCGACGAGACGGGTGAGGTCGTCGCCTACGCGCCGGTCGAGGGCACCGACTGGGTGTTGCTCGCGCACGCCCCGCAGGCCAACGCCTACGCCCTCCGCTCGACGGTCACGCAGGACTTCGCCGTCCTCATCGTCGCGTCGCTCGTCGGCTTCGCGGTCATCGGCCTCACCATCGGCCGCAACACCGTGACCGCCCTGACGCAAATCCGCGACAACGCCGAGGCCATCGCGCAGGGCGAGACCGACGTCGAGGTCACGGACTCGAAGCGCATCGACGAGGTCGGACAGGCGCTCACCGCCTTCGACGACACCGTCGCGTACCTCCGGACGGTCTCGGCACAGGCGACAGCGCTGGCCGACCAGGAGTTCGACGCCGACGCCCTCGACGAGGACGTTCCGGGTGCCATCGGCGAGGCGATACGCCAGATGCACCACGACCTGGAGGCGTTCATCACCGACCTCGAAGCCGCGAAGGAGAACGCAGAGGAGTCGCGCGAACGGGCCGAGGCACTCACTGCGATGCTCGAACGCAAGGCCGAGGAGTTCGGCGCTGTCATGGAGACGGCTGCGGACGGCGACCTCACCGCCCGACTCGACGAGGACGTCGACAACGAGGGTCTCACCGACATCGCGGTCGCGTTCAACGACATGCTCTCTGACCTCGAAGCGACCCTGCTGACCGTTCAGGAGGTCTCCGAGGAGAGCGCGGTCGTCAGCGAGGAAGTGACAGCGAGCGCCGAGGAGGTCAAAGCGGCCAGCGAGGACGTGAGTACGAACGTTCAGGAGATCGCCGAGGGCGCATCCCGACAGGACGAGAGCATCCGTCAGGCCGCAAACGAGATGACCGACATGTCCGCCACCATCGAGGAGATCGCGTCCTCGTCGGACGAGGTCGCGGCCGTGACCGACGAGGCCGCCGCCCTCGGCTCTGAGGGTCGGGAGTACGCGGGGAAGACGGTCACCAAGATGGACGAGATTGAGGAAACGGCCACCGAGGCCATCGCGGAGGTCGAGCGCCTCGATAGCGAGGTCGAGGAGATCAGCGAGGTCGTCGGTCTCATCGACGACATCGCCGAACAGACCAACATCCTCGCGCTGAACGCGTCCATCGAGGCCGCGGCGGCCGACCAGGCCGGTGACGGGTTCGCCGTCGTCGCCGACGAGGTGAAACACCTCGCGGAGGAGACCCGCGAGTCCACGAAGGACATCGAAGCACGCATCGACACCGTACAGGCGTCCACTTCCGAGACGGTCGAGAACATGCGGGAGATGGGCGAGCGCGTCGAAGAAGGGATGGAGACGGTCGACCAGGCCATCTCCACGCTCGAAGCCATCGTCGACAAGGTCGAGGACGCGAACGCGAGCGTCCAGTCCATCAACGACGCCACCGACGAGCAGGCGACCTCGACCGAGGAGGTCGTCTCCATGGTCGAGGACGTCGGCCGCGTCAGCGAGGAGACGCTCGCGCAGTCGCAGTCGGTCTCCGCGTCGGCGGAGGAGCAGACCGCCTCCATCACCGAGGTCACCAACAGCATCGAACAGCTCTCCGAGCAGTCCCAGCGGCTCAACGCCCTCCTCGCCGAGTTCGCGGTCAGCACCGACTCGACCGACGAACTCGACCACGACCTGGATCTCGACGCCGAGGACTCGGGAACCGCCGGCAAGGTGGCGGACGACGACGACTGACGAACCGACTGCTCTCGTTCCGGAGGACTGACACGCGCCCGAACTGCTTTGTCCCATCCGTTCGACGGGGCCTGTATGCACCGCGTTATCGACGAGCAATCGCTCGCCGAGTCCTCGGTCGACGCCGACCTGGCTCGCGAGATGCTCACGGATATGGTCCGTGCTCGCGTGTTCGACGAGAAAGCCGTCGCTCTCCAGCGTCGCGGCTGGATGAGCGGGTATCCGCCGTTCTCGGGACAGGAAGCCTCACAGGTCGGTGCCGCCCACGCCCTGGACGGCGACGACTGGCTCTTCCCGACCTACCGCTCGAACGCCATGCAGTTCGCCCGCGGCGTCCCGATGAGTGACATCCTGCTGTTCCGTCGGGGCTACCCGGAGTTCCACTCCGACCACGACGTCCCGGTCTTCCCGCAAGCCATTCCCATCGCCACCCAGCTGCCCCACGCCGTCGGCGTCGGGATGGCCGCCGACTACGGGGACGACGACCGCGTCTCGATGGCGTACTTCGGCGACGGCGCGACGAGCGAGGGCGACTTCCACGAGGCGATGAACTTCGCGGGCGTCTTCGACGCACCAGTCGTCTTCTTCTGCGAGAACAACCACTGGGCCATCAGCCGGCCGGCAAACCGCCAGACTGCGAGCGAGTCCATCGCGGTCAAGGCCGACGCCTACGGGTTCGACGGCATCCGCGTCGACGGGAACGACCCGCTCGCCGTCTACGAGATCGTCTCGTCTGCACGCGAGTACGCGCCCGCGCTCATCGAGAGCCTGACCTACCGTCAGGGTGCCCACACCACGAGCGACGACCCCTCGCGGTACCGCGACGAGGACCCCGACCTCCCGGAGTGGCGAACCGCCGACCCGATAGACCGCTTCGCGGACTACCTCCGCGAGGAGGGTGCCATCGAGACGGGGTTCCTCGAAGACGCGCGTGCCGAAGCGTCCGAGGAGGTCGACGCCGCCGTCGAGACGGCGGAGGACCACGCGGAGGCCGACCCGGACGAAATGTTCACGTCGGCCTACGAGACGATCCCACCGCGGGTCGAAGAACAGCGAGCCTCGATCTCTCGCGAGTAGCTACTCCAGCGCGATGTAGGTTCGCGTGTCCGTCACGCCCTCCAGGTCGCGGACGTCCGACGCGACCGAATGCATCACGTCGTAGACCTCCTCGCCGCTCGCCTCGGCGATGATGTCGTACTCGCCAGCGACGATGTGGGCCTCGTCGATACCGGCGATGGATTCAGCATTTTCGAGGAGTTCCTCGGACTTCCCCGCCGCCGTCTTGACCATGACGAACGCGCGAACCATTGTGTGGCTTGGTACTCTACCACACGCAAAAAGCCTTCCCCCGACCTTGCTTGCGGTCTCGACCCTGCAGGACCTTGGTACTAGGTAACTTTATTCACTCTGCTCCGTGTAAGGTGTACCATGCGATTCGTTATCGTGGGTGCTGGCCGCGTCGGCCTCCGAACGGCCCGGGCGCTCCGGGACAGCGGTCACGAGGTCGTCCTGATAGAGCGCGACCCGTCGACCGTCGAGCGCGTCCGCACGGAGGGCTTCGAGGTGATCGAGGGTAGTGGCTCCGAAGAGGCCGACCTCATGGAGACCGACCTCGAAACCGCCGACGCCCTCGGCGCTCTCAGCGGCGACATCGGCACCAACTTCATCGCCTGCATGATCGGCAAGCACTTCGGCTGCCGGACGGTCCTCCGCATCGACGAGGACTACCGCGAGGACATCTACCGCAAATACTCCTCGGACGTCGACGAGGTCGTCTACCCCGAACGCCTCGGCGCAATCGTCGCGAAGAACGCCCTGCTCGGCGGGAACATCCGCGCCATCGCGGACATCGCACAGAACCTCCAGCTCGTCGAGTACACCGTCACCGAGAACTCTCCCATGAACGGCT
This sequence comes from Haloarculaceae archaeon H-GB1-1, assembly GCA_029688825.1. GTDB lineage: Archaea > Halobacteriota > Halobacteria > Halobacteriales > Haloarculaceae > JARUKX01. Next base: position 54,016 of record JARUKX010000021.1, read on the forward strand.
ACAGCCTCAGCGAACTCGAACTGCCCGGCGACGCGAGCCTGCTCGGCTTCGGCAAGAAGGACCAGTCGATCGCGCTTCCCTCCGACGACTACTCGCTGGAGGCCGGCGACCGCGTCGTCGTCCTCGCGGACTTCGAGGCACTCGCGGACATCCAACAAATCATCGTCGGCGACGCCGCTCCCGTCGCCGTGGGGGGTGCCTGAGATGGTCACCGCCTACATCATGATCAAAGCTCACACGGGCGACGCCGACCGCCTCAAAGAAGATATTGCCGCCATCGAAGGCGTCGTCGACGTCGCCATCGTCGCCGGTGACGTGGACCTCATCGCCAAAGCACAGGTCGACACACCCGCCGAAGTCAAAGAGATTGCTGCGAACCAGATTCAGGGCGTCGACGGCGTCGAGGACACGCAGACCTACGTCGCGATGCATTAACGCGCAGCGTCTCGTGCGAGCGGTGACGACCGCGAGCAAGCCGAACGAGAGCTCGGAAGTCGCAGCCGTGAGTAGTGCGAACGGACCGTCTTCCGGTGGGAAAAACTACCTCGACCTCACTACGTTCGGTCGAGTGAAACGGCTCGCTCCGCTCGCCGTACGCTGGCACCGCCACCGCACAGCTCCACCGCACAGCTACAGCCACCGCACGGCTACAGCGGCGTACCGCCACCCTGGCCGTTCTGGCTCGCGCTGTCGAGGAGGTCCGCCACCGGACTCTCGTACTCGTACCCCGGGACGATACCCTCGACGTACGTTCCCTCGACGTACTCGACGATGGCTTTCACCACGTCCGGAGCGCGATCCGCGTTCCCGAACTCGAAACTGAACGTCGCGCGCGCCTGGTCCCCGTCCCGCTCGACCGCGTAGTCGTCGAGCGCCAGGTCGGCGCGGGTCGCCATCGGCGCGTCCTCCAGCCGTCGCTCGAACGTCTCGAACCACCCGGTCTCGACGGCGTCGCCGACCTCGTCGCTGGTCGCCGCGCTCAACATCGGGACGCGAACCTCGACGTCGTACGCCAGCGCCCAGTCGTCGGTCTCCGATGCGTCGACCGCGTTCTCGAACACGACCGTCGTCACGGCCACGCCACCGTCGTTCATCTCGAACGCCTCGTGACCCTCGAACGACCGACTCGCTCGTTCGGGAAGCTCCTCGCTCATCATCGTCCGCTATGCAATCCGTCGGCAAAAGCGCGTCGCGACGGCTCGCTCGATGGCGAGCGAGCCGCGCCGCTCACCGCGAAAAAACCGTGGCCCCACCAGCCCAACGGGGCTCGGTGGGGACGCGCCTCTGGAGGACCGTCGCTGCTACGCTGGCCTACTGCACGACGTCGCCGGAATCGGTGTCCGCTCCCTTCGACGACAATCGGTATCGAAGCGCGACGACGAGCGCGCCGAGCGCAGCAACCACAGCGAGTTTTCGTTTCATTACAGACGATATCTCTCCCGGTGTCACCGTAGTTATTCCCTCGCTAACTGCGATTTTGCGGTGCGTTCCGTCGACTCCTCGGCCCGTCGTTGGTGGCCGCTCCCGGCGATCCGGAAGCGACGACGACCGCAACGGGTTCCCTGCAGGCTGCGAGGGATGGGACGTGAACACCGCAACGCTGGTCGCCCAGTTCGCACTCGTTCGATTCCGTCCGTTCGATACACACGGCGCTCACGAGCGAATTCGCGC
>JARUKX010000022.1 GCA_029688825.1 Haloarculaceae archaeon H-GB1-1
GATTACATTCGAAGCCTCGACTATCGACGGGCGTTGGTGAGCAACGAAGAGCCCAGCTATTCCAAGCAGAATGCAAACCAACCCACTGAACATTAGATACGCCGGCCACCGTGGTGCTGTATTCGGCCGTTGCATTGATGATTCAGACATATATGACAATTAATTGGCCATATCAGATCTCATCCTGTATTGGTTAGTAGGTGAGCTGCTGGTCTTCTACTGTTGTTCGAGGTGCTCCATCAAGATACTTCTCCCACCGTCTTCGAGAACAATGGAATAGATGATGGTCTCGGAGGTCACTCGAATAGAGAGCGATAACGATTACATCGGCGAAATCAGACAAGTCTGAACAAGTGGGATTACGGCAATGCTATGGCTCGAATTGCTCCTATGCTAGTGAAGAATAACGCTGGGGGAGTCCAAATCATATGATTCAACTCTTGAGGGGATCTACCAATACCGAGGGAAAGGCAGTATGAAGCCCTCCCTATCTCGTACCGCCCGAATGGCGGGTGTTCTTGAGAGAAGTCTCAAGAGATCGACCTTCATCGATATCCGGGGGATGCTTGTAACTGGAACGGTGGCGGTCGGATACCTGATCATCGGTGGCTTGCTTATCGCTATGAATAGCCCGTTGGCACCGGAATCCTTTCTGTCGCTTGAGAACGACCCGTATTTTTACCTCTCCACTGCTGTTGCATCGATATTCACCATCCAGGCAACCGGTTCACTCATTCTGTACAAGTTCCTTACGGGTGTCGAGGATCAGCGGTCACAGTTCGTCATTTTGATGAGTTATATCGGATTGGGGTTTGGGGGAGCAGCTCTCCGGTTTACCCTCTCGCAGTCTCTCAATTTCATTCTCAATCTCCTGTGAGTTTCAAAGAGAACAGTATAGTGAGAGATGACGACCACGTGAGTTAAGGAACCGACGTTATAGATTGATTTCGATGAATGCTTCACGGATATCCATTGGTGAGTCCTCGGATCAACGAACTATCGTCATAGCTCCCTTTGCAAGTTCACCGATCGTCTCCGGAATCGACCCGAACAGTGCCTGGGATACGGCTCCGAATCGGGTTACTCTATCACAGAAGGTGCCGACCTCACCCGTAATGTCAAGAATCGACCGATGGGGTGATTAATTTGACCGCACCAACAGGCCGGATTACGAGCGGCGACTTTTGAACCACCGAGTCACGCGTGACGTGATCCCAAGATCGCGTTTCGCCATGATGACGGTACTTTGCGCTCGTTGGCCGACCTCTTCAGGAATCGCCCCAAACACGACCTGCTGGAGAAGTCCTTCCCGGGATGCCCCGATGATTGTGAGATCGTGGTCGGCTGATTCTTCGACGATGGCATCAGCGATATCTGTACCGTCGATGACCTCCGTCATCGTCTCGAGGTCCTCTAGTTCAGTAACGGTCGAGTCGAGAATCGACTGTGCGTCGTCGTCACGGTCTGATTGGCTAGACCGGACGTATACCACCTTGATGTGGGCATCGTTGCGCCTGGCGATGGCACGAGCAATCTCTGTTGCGAACTCGGCGTGCGGACCGCCAGCAGTCGGCAGGAGAATCGAGTCCACTCTTCCGATAGCCTCGCTGTCTACGGCAGGGCCCACACGCTCGACCAGTACGTCACAGCGAGCCTTGGTCACCACCTCGTCAACGTTACTACCCAGGATAAAATCACGACGCCGGGGACGGCTCCGCCAGCCCATCAGTACCAAGTCCATGTCGTCCTGTTCGATCGTATTCAGGATTGCCTGTGAGACGTCGTGTCCGATACGGATTTTGCCACTCACTGGTACGTCGGGCCGCTCTTGATCCGCAAATTCAATTGCCTGGTCAATGACAGCACGTTCCTCATCCACGAACCGGTGCCCCTCTGAAAGCGGCGTCTGTTGTGGGACCGTGGCGACACTTACCACTTCAATCTCGGCGTCTCGCTCTTCGGCAAGGTCGAGTGCCGTACGCATCAACTGCTCGACTGTCGCCGGATTCGCCACCGGGACGAGAATCCGTTGCTCGCGTTTCCGTCGTTCTTCGGCGGGCGCTTGCTCGGTTGTGACAGTCGGCGTCTCCTCTTCGAGTTTTGCCTCTTCCCGTGGTTGGGAGTAGAAGTAATAGAGGAGAAGCCCCAGACTCATCCAGATAGTGGTCGTCACGAGAGCGATGAACCCATGCGAGTCCGGACCCAGTCCGATTTCCATGCCCAGCGCCGAGAGGAGGAACGGCGTGAGCATGAACTGGAGGACGATGCCGATGAGCGGGGGCCACGGCATATAGGGAACTTCGTAGGTGCGAGGAAGGTCCGGGTGGGTCTTGCGCATCTTGATAAGTGTCCAGTTGACTTGGACGAACAACAGGATGAACATGATGTCCGCCGACGCCGCGACCGATTCTATCGGGAGTACGACTGCCATCACCGCGATGAGCAGGGCCGAGAGGAAGATGGCCCAATGGGGCGTTCGTTTCTCGGCGTGGACCTTACTGAAGAACTCGGGGAGTGCTCTGTCACGCCCCATTGCAAACGAGACGCGTGACGAGGAGTAGACGGTCGCGTTCAGCGCACTCATCGTCGCGGTGAGCCCGGCAACAAGGAGCAAGGGAATGCCATATGGCACGAACTGGCCGGCCGCCTCGATAATACCGAGTTCACCGAGGTTTCCAAGCAACTGCCACGTGGGCGCACCAGCGGGGACGTTCGCCTGTTCGGCCAATTCGGGAATCGCCTCGATGCCCCCGATTGAGGCGAACGCGACGAGCACATATATCGGCACGACGATGGCTAACGAGTAGAAGACGGCTTTCGGGATGTTCTTGCCTGGATTGACGACTTCCTCCCCGGACTGAACGATGATCTCGTAGCCCTCGAAGGCGATGTAGGTGAAGCCCATCGCACCAATAATACCGATGACACCGTTCGGTGCAAACCGGGGACTATTGAGGAATTTCGAGGGCCAGTTCGGCGTCTGTATCGTCGCCAGAATGCCGAAAGCAACGAAGACACCAAGGATAGCGACCTTGATGAACGTCACGATGACCCCGGCTTTCCCCGTCTCTTCGGCCCCACGATAGTTGATATACGCGAACAGCGAGATCATCAAGACCGCCAGAATTTTGTCAAGGAGCCCACGGTCGATGAACCCCAGCAGTTGGAATCCTTCGGTCAGAATGCCACCGTAGACCAGAAATTCAGTGAGGAACACGCCGAAGGTCACCGCGTACAGCGAACAGGCGACTGCGTGCGCGAACCAGGACATCCAGCCAGCGTAGAAGCCGTTCGGATCGACGAGTGCCTCTTTCACCCAGAGATAGCCCCCTCCTGCCTCCGGGAACGCGGCGCCGAGTTCGGCATAGGAGACAGCTGTGAACAGCGCAACGAAACCATTCAGAGCAAACGCGAGAATCAGTGCAGGCCCAGCGAGCCCCGCGGCGAAGCCCGTGAGGGCGAAGACACCGGCACCGATCATCGCGCCGACGCCGATGAACGTGATGTCGAAGAGACTCATGTCCCGCGAGAGTTCCGTCTCTACCTCGCCTGAATATCCTCCTGCGGACCCTGATGTAGCAGGTTGGTCCGCTGGTGAGTCATCACCCATATGAGTTTATCGACTCCCGGACGGGTGAAAAACGTGTGGCCCTCCGATATCGCATTTAGAACCCGCGAAAGGCGTTTAAATTTCACAATGTGGATCTGAATTGATCACTTATAGTTTTGAAAGTCTATCTGAGATCAGAACCTTGGCGTCGGAGAGAGCACTTGCTAGCACTCTGAATGGTAGACGTCACATGAAAGTCACAGACCGTAAATCTCAGTGAGTACCTCCGTAGCGGCGTCGCCGAGCTCAACCGCTTCAATATGTGAGTATCGTTCACAAACCATCTCCACCGAGTTGTTGAGGTCTCGTGCTTCAACCGTGTCCTCGAACGCTCGAACTCCCCCTTCGTCGCCTCCCAGCTACGATTCACCAGATCGTGGCCATCATCAGAGCCAACGAGGGCTGCCGTCGGGAGACCGACCCACGACACTTTGTCCGTGACTGTCAAGTCCTCTGAGTCGAAGCAGACCTAGACAGTGCCTCCAGCCCCAGCTCAGCACCACCTATACGGGAGGTTCTGATCGATGAATATGATCCAGTGGTCAAAACATCTCCAGTACTGCTTCGACCGTATCAGCTTCGGTGAACACGACCACGTGATCTCCTGGCTGAATCACTGTGTCTCCCCGAGGGGTGACGAAGTCATTATTCCGGGTAAGTGCGCCGACGACAACGCCACCGGGGAGATCGCCAGCAATATCGCGGATCTGGCGGTTCGCAGCTGGGGACTCGGCGTCGACTTCAAACTCCAGAACCTCTGCGCGGTCCTGTTCGATGATGGCGACGTTTTCAGCACGCCTGGACCGCGTGAATCGGGTTATTTCTTCGGCAGTTGCCTCTCGCGGACTGACCGCGACATCGACGCCCACGGCTTCGAATAGGTCACTAAACGCGACCGTGTCGACGACAGCGACTGTCCGGTTAGCGCCGAGACGGTGGGCTAAGAGTGTCGCCAAGAGATTTTGCTGGTCGTTGTCCAGCGCGGCGATGAACACGTCTGCCCGCCCGACGTGCTCTCGTTCGAGAAAGTCTAAATCAGTAGCGTCAGACTGCAACACGACTGTATTCTGAAGTTTCTCGGCCAGCCCTTGTGCGCGGTCGGAGTCACGTTCGATTAACCGTGGTCGGAAGCCTTGCTCTTCCAGTAATCGAGCAGTTTGAAACCCAATTGCGCTCCCTCCAGCAATTACGACCTCTGTTGGCGTGTCTTGCTTGGGGGCAATATCCGCGGCGAACCGTCGGATGCTCTCCGGTGTTCCGATTACGACCACGTCGTCGGCTGCCTTGATTGCTGTCTGACCCGTCGGGAGCCCCACTTCTCCATCGCGGATGATGGCAGCGAACGTGAGCGTCTCGAAGCGATCAGCTTCGGCGACCGATAGGTCCGCGATGGGGCTGTCAGCGGGGATTTCGAATTCGGCCATCTGAACAGCTCCGTCGGCGAACGTATCGACTGCTCGGGCTGTCGGCAGTCCGATAACGTCGACGATTGCCCTGGCAGTGAGCAGATCCGTACTGACCATAAAATCGACGCCGAAGGCGGTATCGTGCTCTCGCCAGGTGTCGAAGAACTGGAGACGCTTCACCCGTGCAATAGTGAATGGACTCCCTAGCGCGTTCGCCGTCCCACACGCGACAAGATTCGTCTCATCACGGTCTGTACTCGCGATGAAGAGATCAGCGCTGGGGACCCCGGCCTCTCGGAGCGTCTCGGCGTCCGTCCCGTCCCCCATGAGCGCGAGAACGTCGAGTTCGTACGTGAGCGCATCGACGCGCTCGGGATCGACATCGATGACAATGATGTCGTGACTCCCGGCCAGTGACCTGGCGATCGTCGATCCGACCTCGCCTGCCCCGACAATCACCACCTTCATCCTACGCCCACGCTCGCCCCAGTAGTCGTTCTCGGAAAGCCGTCCACCTTTCGATGTGGGAAGGGACTGTCACCTCCGCTTCCGTTAGGAGAGTGAACTCTCTGGGTAGGCGGTGATGTAGATTGTGCGGTGCGGAGACGACGCCAGAGGCGCATCCAAATAATCTCGTTGGAGAACCAATGATAGCTGAATGGCAGAGTCATACTATGTGTTCACTTAATCAGTCTCCTCGTTCGGGGTGGGTTCGCGCTGCACGACGAGAACGGGGCCGAGGAACCGGTCGGCAACTTGATCGGCCGGCATACCGAAGACGAACGTCGCTAACGACGGATCAGTTTCGCCCATGACGACGACGTCGAACGCTTCAGCTGCGTCGGTGATCGCATCGAGCGGATCCTGTGCCCGTTCGACTCGTGTTTCGATCGTCGACGCGTCGATACCGAGGTCTCCCAGTCGGTCGACCATCCCATCGAGGAGGGTCCCGATGTCCTCGTCCGTCTCGTCGTTCTCGGCGACGTGATACAGCGTGATCGAGGCGCCCATCGCACCGAACACACCGGCAACGACGCGGGCGAGACGATCGACGCCAACGGTCCCACGGACGGCGACGAGCACGTCTTCGACCACTCCCGTCGCGTTCGGGACGAGGACAGCCATGCAGTCGTGTTCGTGGATCGTTCGGTCGATCGTCTTTTGCCCGTCGTGTGTGAAGACGAGCCGCCGCTCGACGGTCGCTCCCGCCTCCTCGAAGATCTTTTCGTATTCGTCGAGGCGGTTGGTTGCGCGCTCCTCGAACTGCATCTGCGCCTGTCCCGGTGCCGTCTGCTCCGGGATGACGTGATATCCCAGGAGGACGACGTGAGCGTGCGCGAGGAGGTCAGGAACCCCCTCCGGGACCGACTCCCCTTCGAGCACGCGGATCGGGATGAGTATCGATGGTCGGTCCGTCATGGTCAAATGTCCCCCTTGAGTGTGACGTCCCCAGCGTAATAACGGTACCAGAGGTACGAGACGATCATCACCACGATGCCGATGCCTATCGAGGCGGGCTGCATGAACGCGATCAGTCCGAAGCTCGCGAGCGCACCCACGGCCGGGACCACCGGATAGCCTGGCACCCGGTAGCTGGGCGAGTACCACTCAGGATTTCGCCGTCGCAACACGATCAGGGCGATACACATCAGTCCGTACATGATCAGGTGGAGGAACGAGGCGACCTCCGCGAGCAGTTCGACCTGTCCGGTCGCCACGAGTGCGAGAATTGGCCCACCTGCAGCGAGCAGGGCGACGTGTGGCGTGCCGTACCGGAGATTGACTTCGCTGGCCTTTCTGGGAAGCAATGCATCGCGGCTCAGTGCGTACACCGCCCGCGAGGCGCTGAGAATCGACGCGTTCGCACTCGAGAACGTCGCCAGCAGCCCGGCACCCAAGATCGCGACCGCCCCGGGTAACCCGAGGAAGTCACGTGCGACTTCGACCATCGCCGTCTCTCCGAACTGGCCAAGCCGGTCGGCACCGAACGCACTGGTCGCGACGAATATCGTCACTACGTAGAAGACGGTGACGATCAGGACCGATCCGACCATCGCCAGCGGGAGGTTCCGCCCCGGCTGTTTGATCTCGCCCGCGACGGTCGCGACCTGGGCGAACCCCAGATACGACGTGAACACGAGCGCCGCGGTCGTCAACACCGGGAAATATCCCCGGGAGAAGAACTGCTCTGGAACGGTTCCACCACCGAAAACACCCACGGCGTCGAGGACACCGTACGAGAGAAACCCTGTGAGTACCACGAGAAGTATCCCCACCACCACGTTCTGGATCTTTGCGGTGTTTTCTGTGCCGGCGATACTCAACGCGGTCAGCGCTGCACCGAACAGTAATCCGATTCCGATGACGGGACTGAACGGGAGCGCAACACCGAGTTCGGCGAACACGGCGCTCGCGTAGTGACCGAGGCCGACCAGATAGAACGCAGCGGCGAACATCAAGCCCAGCCACAGGCCGAGGCCCACGATCGCACCGTAGGCCGTTCCCATCCCCCGGGAGATGAAGTAGTAACCGCCGCCGCTCCGGGGCATCGCCGTGGCGAGTTCGGAGGTCGGTAGTGCTACGAGCAACGCGACAATCCCGCCGATCGCGAACGAGAGCGTGGCCGCGAGGCCCGCGTTGTTCGCCGCCAGTCCCGGGAAGACGAAAATTCCCGCCCCGATCATGGTTCCGATCCCGATCGCCAGCCCGCCGACCAGCCCGATAGTCCGCTCGAGCTCGACGTCGTCGTCATAGACTGTCGTGTCGTCGGTGACGGCTTCCGGCTCTTCGATGGGAGCCTCGCCAGCGACGTTCACGCCCTCCGGCTCGACGTCGACAGGCTGTTCGGCCATGTAAGGCGATTGTTTCAACAGCTGAATAAACCCGGTGGTGAGCGGTCTGGATCAGACGAATGCTGCCTGGAACTGGCTGATGTTCTCGTCGGTCCCGGCGACGACGAGTTCGTCGTCGTGCTCGATCACGAACGAGGCTCCGGGGTTGGTAACGACGGTATCGTTCCGTTCGGCGGCGATCACGGTACATCCCGTCCGATTGCGGATGTCTGCCTCCCCGAGCGACTTGCCAACAGCGCCCGGAGCTGTCGTTCGAACGAGCTTGAGTTGCGTACCTGGAGAGAGGATCTCTTCGTCGAGAACGATTGATGCGAGCATTCGTCCACTGACGGCCGCGAGCGAGAGCACGTAGTCAGCGCCGGCGCGATACAGCTTCGACACGCTCTCGCGCTCGTTGGCACGAGCGATGATTTCGATCTGCGGATTCAGTTCGCGAACGGCGAACGTCGCGAAGATCGTCGCCGTGTCGTCCGGCAACGCGAGAACCACAGTGCCGGCGTCCGTGATCCCAGCCTCACGGAGAACCTGTTGTTCGGTCGCGTTGCCGACCACGTCAGTGGTCGAGTCCTCCACGAGGTCGACGGTCGTGTACTCGAACCCGGCATTGGAGAGTGCGGTCGCGACTGCCAGTCCAACGATGCCCATTCCGGCGATAATGATATCCCCCCGCCGGTGGCGTCCCTCGGAGAGTGTCATCGCCTTCAGTCGGTCGAGTTCCGACTCTCCACCGGTCGCAACGAGGATACTTCGGGCATCGAATCGGACATCAGGCGGCGGAGGAACCTGGTACGTCCCGCGGGACCACACTCCGATGACGGCTGCCTCCGTCCGCTCGAAGATCTCGCTCTCCCCGAGAGTCTGACCGATCAGTTCGCTCCCGCTCTGGAGTGGGAACTCGGCAATCTCGAAGTCCTCGTAGATCTCCACGGCCTCGATCGCCTCGCGGTCGAACGTCCCGACTGCTTTGGCCGCAAGGTGATCGCCCAGTAATTGCTTGGGCGAGAGGACATGATCTGCCCCTGCGTACCGGTGGTAGTCCGCTGTCTTCGGGTTCTCGGCCAAGCTGACCGTCTGTACGTCGGGATTGACCTCCCGAGCAGCAAGAAGGACACTCGGATTCGTTTCGTCGTCGACGTTCGCGATCAGAGCGGTCGCGTCCTCTAGCCGGGCGCGTCGGAGCGCCGCGTCCGACTCGGGATCTCCAAACATCACCGTATTCCCCGTCTTGTAGAGGTCGGTCGCGGCATCCCGGTCGGAGTTGACAATGACGTACTCGACGTCGCGTTCAGTGAGTTCGTCGATAAGAATCTCTTCACGAGGTCCATAGCTACAGAGCACCACATGGTCCTCTACACCACGAACCGCCGAGGGTGCAGTCGATCTGAACGCGTCCTCGAAGAGAGGGACGACGAGAACCGGGAGTGCTGCAAAGATGAGGACGAGCCCTGAGAGGGCCATGAGTGAGACGAGGTAGTTCATTTGCGGGCTCGACCACGGGGAGTCACCGCCATACCCTACGGTGGTGACCGTCTGAACGACAACCTCGATCGATCGATACAACGGCTGGGGCCGACCCTCCCACGTGGCCATCCCGTAGTTGTACAGAACGACGAATCCGGAGAGCACGCTGACGACGATGATGAGATAATAGACGATGAGACGTGTTCGCCGATCCATACTATTCGGAATCGGGAGTTAGAACCATAATATCCACTCCCCGACAGCGGTGTCTCGATCAACGGAGCTCATCGCTGGCATCCACGACCGGGGCGACCCGGAGACGGATGTCGGGGCAAGAGTGACGCTGTCCGCACTACTCGTCTTCACCGTCCGCATTTCCCTGAGGCTCCGTCTCTGCCGTGAGATTGAGTTCGGCAACGAGACGGCCAGTCATGACCTGTTCGACGATCGCGACCAACTGAGCATCGTCAGTGGTATAGTCCGCGAAAATACCGAGCGGCACTTCGCCACCGGCCATCTCGCGGTGACCGCCGGCGCTGCCGACATCAGAAAATGCCTCATCGAGCACGTCACCGATGTGGATCCGAGAATCGGTCGACCGCGCCGAGAGCTGAATCCCATCGTCGACGATCCCGAACACGATCGCCGTCTCGACGCCCTCTAGGGTCGCGAGGTAGTCGGCGGCTTGGGGTAACGCGTCACGCTCGCTGGTCCGGCCGATCCCCGAGATGAGGACTGACCCCCGCACGGTCCGATTCGTGATTGCCTCCGCGATCGCATCGACGGTCGCGCCGGTGACCGACGGGTTCGAGAGGGTCCGGAGTAACGCACTGTCTGCGTGTTCGTGGAGCCAGCCCGCAGCGTCGTACTCGTCGCGTGTCACGCCGCGGAGGAACCCGAGCGTCTCGCGACGGATCGCGAACAGGAGGGCCGTCCCGAGGGCGGCGTCCATCTCGGTGGCTAACTCTCGTACGTACTCCGTCAGAATCGTCGCCGTCGCGCCGACCTGCTCGCGGTGATCGATGAACTGCGCCTCGATTTTCTCGCTCGGATGGTGGTCGATCACGATATCGACTGGGGTCCCCCCGGGGACTCGATTGTTCGCCCCCGGAACCGCATGATCGACGAACGCAAGCAGTGACCCCTCGGGGCGGTCTTGGACGGCTGCGGGCTCGAAGGGTTTCAGGTCGATGTCGAGGAGATTGACGAACGCCCGGTTCTGTTGATGGGAGATATCACCACTGTACAGAATGTGGTGTTCGTCGATGCCGGCAGCCATCGCGATCCGGCCAAGCCCGAACGCGCTCGCGAGACAGTCTGGATCGGGATTGTTGTGACAGACGATGGTAAGTTCCTCGCCGTCAGCGAGGAGTTGTTCAAGTTCCTGTGCGGGATGCATAACTCCCTATTATAACGGATACCACAAGCGTCTACTGCACCGAATCAGGCTTCAACCGTTGACAGTTGGCTGGAGTCGTCCATTTCGTTGAGCGCTACACGGTTGGCCAGTGGGCCTGCGTCAAAGGGATCACCGAGGACGCTGTCCGCTCGAATAAAAATTCGGCTCGAGAGAAGTTGCTGGCCGAGGAAGATCGTGAATCGAATGGAGCATCGTCCTAACGAGGTCTTTGATTGTCAGTCCCAGCGGTATCGACAGGTGTGTCTTATCCCAATAATCCGAGGTCACTCAGCCGATCTTCGATTGCGGAGAGGGCCTGTTCCGCATCTTCAAGCTGTTTCCCACCAGTGATTACCAGTTTTCCACTGCCGAAAAGCAGTGCGACGACAGATGGCTCATCGAGCCGATAAACGAGTCCTGGAAACTGCTCGGGCTCGTACTCGATATTCTCAAGGCCCAGCCCGATCGCGATCGCGTTCAAATTAAGTGTGTACCCGAGGTCCGCGCTCGAGACGATATTTTGTATCTCGATATCGAGAGAATCTGTCACCTGGATACCCAGGTCGCGAAGTTCGCCGAAGACCTGCTGAAGGGCTGTCCTTACATTGTTCACACTACTCGCACCGGTGCAGACGATTTTGCCGGACCGAAAAATGAGTGCCGCGGCTTTCGGCTCCTGCATTCGATAGACCAGCCCCGGAAAATTGTCTGGATTGTAATCACTCGCCACCAGATCGTCGGCCAATGTTTCGAGATCTAATTCCTGACCAATATCGCTGGATGCGACGACGTTTTCGATTTGAATGGATTCCGATGCGGCGCTCATAGTCTCATTTAGCGCACACACCCCGCATAAATCGGGGGGCTTAGGAATCAGTTGGTGTGCGGCTGTCGACCGTTATTAGAGGTCGCGCGGCTGGACGGTCTTCCGGTCGTTCGCGTCGGCTCGGCTGGCGGCGTCTTCCAACAGTTCGACGACTTCCTCATCAAGAGCGCCGTAGAAATCTGCGGCCACGTTCATTCCATCGAGCTGTTCTTTTACGGTGGATTTGACGATCAAGTCTGCCATACGAGCAGGCTGTTCTCCGGTCTCCCGTATAAATATACAACTTCCATATCTGGCGTTCAAGCGCGCCTCACTGCTATTTGCGATGCAACAGACGTATAGAAGAGTACGACCTATCAGGGAACGGGACGATGTACGACTTGACCGGGTTCCAACGCGACCTCCTGTACGTGATTGCCGGCCTTGACGAACCTCATGGCCTCGCCATCAAGGAGAATCTCGAGGGTTACTACGAGAAAGAGATCCACCACGGCCGGCTCTACCCGAATCTTGACACGCTTGTCGAGAAGGGGCTCGTCGAGAAAGGCGAGAAAGATCGGCGAACCAACATCTACACACTCACGCGTCGCGGACATCGTGAAATCGCGGCCCGTCGTGAGTGGGAGCAGCAGTACATCGAACTCGAAGAATCGGCCCCGGCGTAACCCAGAAGACAGCCGGTTGAGCGTGTATTCAATTCCAAACTAGTAGCGATGTGGGGTCTCATTTCGGCAGTTGCTCCGGCCTGTCCTTGCTCATAGTCGCGCTCACGGGATTGCTGATCGGCTATCGACAGTTCAAGCAAGCGGACCTCGGGTGAGCACTGCGTACACGGGGAGATATGAGTGGTTTTTAACCCAACCTATTCGAAACATCGGTGGACAATGGTCCCCCCGACACGTCGTGCCCTCCTCCACGGAGCCGCTGGGCTCGCCACCGGGCTCGCCGGATGTAGCGGGCTGCTCGACGGCTCGGCCGAATCGACGCGCACAGCACCACGCGACGGCAGTAACGGCGGTCCTGCGTCCGGATCAGTGACGGATCCGGAGACACTCCTGCTCCGCGTGGCCACCGATCGCCCACCGATCTGGCTCACAAAGTCCAACAGTGAAGACAGTGGTCGTCCAACCGCAAGCGAGCGTGACCGCTGGCGCGATTCCATCATCGTTGACGATACAGACCGTGCTGACCGTCTCAGTGTCGCTGATACTGTAGACCGTGAACAGGTCGAGTCATTTATCGCAGCGACGGACTTTGCGGTCGAGACAGTCTACGTCGAGATGGGGGAAGTCGAGGAATGTTTCCGGCTCGATCTCTGTCACATCAGCTGGACGCCGACCGAAATCTCGACTGACTACAGCCGACAAAGCCGACCGTATACGGAGCGCTGTGAGGTTGATGAGTTGGTCATCGAGGCCCGACTCATCCGTATTCCCGATGCGTTAGAGGCCGACAACGTGAACGGCTACTCGTCCTCGATCGGGACCGGAGCCTGCGACCGACGCCAGGGACGCGCTGAGGGGGAGGCCGGAGCCGCTCCTGCGTCCGACAGCGAGAGTAATACCCGGATAGGGATGACAACGATCGATTCTGGAGGTGGCCAGCGATGAGTGAGGAGAGTGCGCCCACGTCAGAGCGGGGCAGGATGACTCGCCGGGGGGTGCTGGCACTGGCCGGAACGAGTGTCCTTGCTGGCTGTAATGGCCTCGCTGAATTGGGGGGCGGGCAGGAACCGACGATACGAGCCTACGACCTGCCGGACATCGACCCCGACGAGGATCCGGAACCAGCTATACCCGAATCGGTTCCCGTCGACATCGCCCCAGATCACTTCGACGCTGCCCGGAACAGGGTCACGACACTACTCGCAGAGCTTCCGATGCCGCTGGGGCCGGGGGATATCCCGAACGGCTATATCCGCCAGCAACTCTCCGACGCTGCGACCGACGCCACCACGGGACTCAACGATGCACGCACCGCCCAGACGGAACTGGTGGCGCTCGCGTCGCTCCAACAGGCCCGTGCCGAAGCCCGGTACGCCGCCGCTGGATGGGCCGTCGCCGACCGCGATCTCTCGGTCGACACCCTCCAGCAGGAGTACAGACAGGTGGTCTCGGAGGCCCGATCAGTTCGGGATGCCCACGAGTACGTGGGCACCGATCCCGTCCGAGCGGCGCTCGTTCACGGCCGTATCGAGGACATACTGGAGCGAGTGATCGACAGCAGAGCGCCCACGACGGAGGAAAATCACCTCCTCTACGTTGCAGAGTGGGGCGAGACGGCCGAGTCAGCGCGGGCGCATCTCGCCGACGCACGCCACCTCGATGAGCAGTTCGCGGCGTCGCTGCCAGCGGATGCCGGCACTGTCGAGGGGACCCTCATCGAGGCCGCCGAGACGTTGCTCGCGGACGTCCGGTCGCGCAGGTCGGAGTTGCCGCCGGAGCCGACCGCTGAGGAGTGGGACATCCCCAAACACGTGATCGGCGACCTCCACCGAGACGCCGACGACGGAGTTACTCAAATCGCGGACGCGAACGGGCCGGCCAGTACCGTGATCGACGCGAATCGACAACTCACGCAATTCCAGGCACTGGATCGGCTGCAGGAGCGTATCGACGACGGCGAGCTGTCTCGACCACAGAGTGCCGAAGGAGTCCGAGAAATCCGGTCGACTGCCTACGATGCGCTGGAGGCAGCACTCGAGGAGAGTCCCGCGCCGGAGCTGACGCGAACGGCCGTCACGAGTGCTGCCTGGCGAGTCGCCAGTACCGACTGGGAACTCGCCCGGTACGAGGGAGAGATCGACGTGTCGCGTCTCGATAGGAACATCGCTGACTACGTCATCGCGACGGCCATCGGACGGGCGGCTCCGGATGTGTCTAAACGGACAGTCGAGACACTGGAGCGTGCGTGATTGTTCTCCTTTCCCCCAAACAGTGGTTGCTGAAATAGGAGCGGACTGATTGCCATCGCTGTCGTTGTTTCGATATGGTCGAAGGCGTAGACCTCACCCGATACAGCTCACCGCCCACCATCCCTCGTCGTAGGTCGCTACCTGAACGAGGGCATCAATGATCACCGACGAGTGTCGAGAGGCTCGCCGGAGTAGTCCGGCGTGCCGCTCCTCACTGGTGTAAACAACCTACTGCTGTGACCGTGCGATAGACTGACGATAGAGCGTAACACGAAACTTATCCCAATCTCGGTCCTCGACTGTTATATGCCCTCCAGTAGTCGCCGCGGTTTTCTCGCAGCGGTGAGTACAGCCGTCCTAACTGGGAGTGCTGGGTGCACCGCACTCGGGAGAAGCCGCCCCAACGTGAACCCTGCGACAGGCCTGTCCCAAGACACGAGTCAGGCACTCGACGATGAGGTTGTCTACGTCGCTGGAAACGGCGGTGACCTCCCGACTCCCCCAACCACGACCGATTCACTTGCGGACGCGAGTGCCGTGTTAGGGACTGCAACTGCAGATCGGACGACACTCACACAAGCGTTCCGCTCCGGCAAACCAGTCGGAGTCGTGGGTGACGGCGCGACTGCTGCTATACGTGGCCTCCTTGACCGCGTCCAGGAGGACTACTCGTTTGGCGTGGAGATGGTCCGGGCGCGGCCCGTAAACCTCGTCGTTGCTGCTCCGCGCGGCGATACCGTGGAGACGTACACGTTCGTCGACGAGGGGGGCTGGAACGATCCACCACTTGCCCCGTTTGGATGGGCACTCGAGGGCCGTGTCCCCGAATGCGACACGTTCGTTCCGGAGTCATCGATGGATGGTGCGTTCGAGCACGCCGGCACCGCACACGTCGTCGGCCGCCTCTCGACTGGGGAGACGTACGTCTCTCGGTCGGAGGCCTCCGTCAGTCGGCAGGATGCCGGTCTGTTCGTTCGCCTCCGGACGAAACTACATACCGCTGCGAACGACGGATACGCGGTAGAGGAGGCCCTCCGCGAAACGGATCTCCCGGACGACCAACGCTTGCACAGCGTCTTCCCGAATCCTCATACGCAGAACGGGGTCCAGGTCGCGAACGTCTCGGATACCACACGGAGTACGTTCGCGATCGAGGTCACACCCGAAAGTCCGCGGGCCCGTAGTACACTTACTGGCTGTGGGGGGTTTCGCACGGAGGAAACGCTCGCCTACGACTATCGGACGAGTTTCCAGTGGAAAAACGGCGGCTTTCTGGACACCGACCGGCACTACGGGACGGCGACGGGGCGCGGTGAATGGAGCCTTGGCACGTAACTGGGTGGAGCTGTCTGACGACGTTACGCCTCACCCAGTGCAATCACGTTCCCGTCTGCCCCAGACAGGAAGATTGCCTCGGGGACGATGACTGCGCGGCCGACCCCCTGTGGGGTCGCCGTCCACTGTTCCGTTCCATCGCTTCGTGAGAGGGCAGTAAGGTAGTCCTCCCCTCGAACGATTACAGTGTCGCCCGCGATTGTCGGCGTTCCGATCCGCTCTTCGGACGAATCATAGACCCAGACTTCGTCTCCGTTCCAGGTGATCGCGTACAGCGAATCTCGGGCGGCAACGTACACGTGTCGATCATCGGCTGCGATCGGGCGAGCGGTTCCTTCGAGGACGTTGAACGACCATCGTCGTGAGCCGTCTGTCTCGAACGCGATGACGTCCTCGTGACTCTGCACGATAATCCCGTTCCTGTGTGCGACTGGGCCGCTAGTCACGGCGTGGGTAGATTCTGTCCACAGTCGCTCGCCAGTCGTGGCATCCAGTGCGATTACGCCAGTTTTCCCGGACTGCGAGCCCACGTAGAGCGTTTCATCGAGCACAGCGACTGGTTCTGGGAATGTTCGGCTACTTCCATCTGCATTCACATGACGAGACCACAATACGGATCCGTCGGAGGCTGACAGTGCGTGGACCCGCCCACGCCAGTCGGGGACATAGACGACACCACCGTGGATCGTCGGCGGCGCAGTGAGTCTCGCATCGACATCGACGAGCCACTCCTCCTCACCGTATCGTGTCTGGAAGCAGACGATGCGACCCCGTTCGAGTGACCGCCGTGCAGTGACGACGATCCGATCACCACTCACGGCGGGCGGGCTATTGGGCTCCGACCGGAGAGGAACCTTCCAGCGTTCCTCACCGGTCGCTGCAGTGAGTGCGTGGATTCGATATCGATCTCGTGCCGTGTCGGAGATGGCGTCGACGGGGACGTACAGACGGTCGTCGACGAGTGCTGGCGTTCCAGTTGTCCGACCCTGGTCGAGTTCGGTTATCCACACGGTCTGTGGATCAGCCGGAGTCGGGGCACCCTCACGGGTGTGGCCGGGGTTTCGGCCGACCATTGGCCACACTCCCCCAACCGCCCCGAGATCCCCAGAGGGTCGGGACTGCGAGAGACAACCGGCCAGGGAAACGCTTGCCGATCCGAGTGCTGCGAGGACCTGACGGCGCGAATGGGAGGGCATAAGCGACGCTTTTTCGAGCGACTAAATAAATCTCGATAAGCATCAGTATTGAGCATCAAATTCTTGTCACACGAGTCCGAATCAACCTGGATTAGGATAGTTATCTGTACTTTCCTGCTTGCGAGAGTCGACGAAAGCAGTCGTGGCGTACGCGACTCGAGTTTCACTAAGACGCAAGACACTTTTTACGACTGGACGAAGCCGGGAACAGTGTCTCCCGCTAATCCCTCCTCCAGGCAGGATGATCCTGCGCAGTCAGAGCCGTCACGATCAGATTCGTCTAGATCTCGCCCGTCACGTCGAGCGGTCCTCGCAGCCGTCGGAACCACGGCGGCAAGTGCGCTCGCCGGGTGCAGTGCCTTGGATGGCAACCCGGATCCAGCACCGTTCCACGACGGCGACTGGCGCTCGTACGGCAACGGCCTGGCGAACGCGAATCGCGTCTCGGGTGGTGCACCCGAAGCCGACGACTACGACATTCTCGCCTCGGGTGGCTGGCCGTACACGCCGCCCGTCGTCCAGGACGGCGTCGTGTACTTCGCCGCCGATCGGCGGGTCGTCGCAGTCACGCCCGCCGGTGACGAGCAGTGGGAGCGACGCCTCGACATCGAAGTCTCCGGCGCGCCGGCTCTCGACCCGAATCGGAACCGGCTATACGTTCCAACGCGGGTCGTACGGACGAGCGACGCCCCGGACCCGGCACCCGCCTCGGTAACTGCCCTCTCACTTGCCGATGGCGAGGTCATCGAGACAATCCGTGTCGGTGACAGGCGGACGTACGGCGTCACCGTTGCTGAAGGCGACGTGTACGCTCGGAGCGCGACCGCATGCGTTCGACTCGCCCCCGACGGCACCGAGCGCTGGCGTCAGTCGCTCGACCCGCTCGTGTACGACGAGTACAACCTCGGCGATTCCACCGCGACGCAGGTTGCACCCGCCGTTACCGCGGATGGCGTGTACGTCCCCGACCGGGACGCCCTCGTGAAATTCGATCCCGAATCCGGCGAGGAACGCTGGCGCGTCCCTGTCGATACAGCATACGCTGCGTCAGTTATTGACGACGATGGCGTCGTTCAGACCGGCCATCGGGAGACAGTCGCGGTCAATCACTCCGGAGAGGTCCGCTGGCGGCGTGACCTCCACAGTCGTGCTGGGGCCGCGACAGCCGCCAACGGCGATGTCTACGTTGCCGCAGGCGACCTCCACGAACTCGACCCCGGGACCGGTGAGACGATCTGGCAGGCCCACCTCCCGAGCGAGGGCACGGCTGCCCCGGTCGTAACTAATGAAGACGTGCTCGTTGTGACTGGCGATGTTCGTGTCTTCCGCAGGGAGACTGGTGGCTTTCTCGCCCCAGATCGCGAACACTGGCGGATTTCGTCTGTTCACGCAGTGGAGTATTCATCACCGGTCATCGCGGCTGGCCGAACGTTCGTCGTCGGCCCTGCCGGACTGGTGGCTCTCAAACCTGGAGAGAACGATTGAGGGAAGACATGATACCAACCGAGGTGTTGATTTTGAAACGGTATCAGTAGAACACGAAGGGTAGCTCGCGCTCTCGGACTGCTTTTAGACAGCGGGCCTCGTTGAAATCATTCGTAGGTGATAGGTTTCAGCGGTCGTGCTGAATACAGCGCGCGCATCGGTCAGAGAGTCATCAACGTGTTGGTTGGAGAAGAACACTCATATCCTGGTACTACGACCCGTCACGGGTGGATACATGACTGGCGAAACAGGACAATCCGTTCCCACCCCGTTGAGAAACCCTTCGACGATCCGTTTGGTTTCCCTCGTTGGTATCGCCGGATCGGTGGTGTTCTGGGTTATTGTTGTCGCTCTGGGAGTGCTCACACCAGGGTACAGCTTTGTCTCCGACTACATCAGCACACTCGCTGCTGTCGATGCACCCTACGCTATCATCCAGCGGGCAAATTTCTTCGTTTTTGGTTGGAGCATCATCGTGCTTGCGTTCGGCCTCGCTCACTCGACACGTGATGGATGGCGACTGATGACAGGGATCGTATTGATCGGGATTTTTGGCGCAGGGATCTTTGGTGCAGGAGTATTTCAGGATAACCTGGCGAATCCTTCCTCGACTACCGCTCAAGTACATCAGCTCGTCTCTATCGTGGCATTTGTTGCCGCTCTAATCGGTATGCCGCTCACGTCGTGGGGGTTCGAACGAAGCGAGTGGTGGCCGGAGTATCGATATCCGTTCACGAGTTTCCGGCTCGCCATTGTCCTCCTCGCGTCACTCGTGGTTTTTCGCATTGGGCTTGACACGTGGTGGGCAGGCCTTGCCCAGCGACAGTTTCTACTTCTCTTGACGGGGTGGATCGTTTTTCACGCTGTTACGCTCTATCGCCTGACTCGGCTGTCTCATGATTGACCGAGCGAGGGACGCCCCTGATCTTTCACGCTCTTGTAGTGACCAGTATGCTGCATCCATCCTCTGTATACAGCAGGCCACTTCTGACAGCGACTGGGTGAATTATTCGCTCGATGCTGAAGAGAGAGCGCTTAGTCAGCAATCAATGACGGGAATATTATCTCTGCCAAGGTGGTAGTGGACTGCTCTTGGCTATTCCGAACCCTGAATTCGGAGTCGTCAGAAAGAGGGTTGTTCTACGTGCTCTTCCCAAAATTCCTGGTTCTCGTATTTCGAATACGTCGTTTGGTAGCCGAACCGGCGGCCAACGGGTGCAAGGGCAGTCGCCAAGGGTCGGGTTACGGTGGGAGGAGGCGACACGAACACCGTATCGTCCGCTAATTCCTCGGTCAACACCATGCCCTGGAGAAACCCCGGCTGTCCCGAATCGTCCAATTTTCCCTCGTGGGCGAGACCAAATAGCGTCTTGATGAGCCGGAGCGTCTTTCCTGGCGGCCGTACCGTGCCGATGGCTGCGGCGAATGTATCGCCATCGTAGCGCGGTTTGTGAACCGTCCCGGCCGGGACAGTGTGCGATTCCCCCGCTGAAACACGACGGGGAGTCCCTTCGACGACGACCGTCAGTTCTCCCGAAAGGACCTCGAAGGTCTCTTCGTACCCGACGTGATAGTGTTCCGTCGGCCCCTCGCCAGCACTCAGATAGAGCGCGCTGTGATACTCGCCACCCGTGTTCTCGGGGGGATCAAGATCAGCGACCCACTCTTGAGATACCGGATTGGATATCAGGGGCTCTGTCCGCTCACCGAGTGTCTCGGCAACGATTCCCTCTGGATCGATCTCAAAGCCGCTCCCCGGGACCGGCTCACCCTGCTCGTCGAGTGTTCTACCAATTGGGACGGTGACCATGTTAACCTATAACATACAACTCATAATCAAGTTTTGCTCGTAGAAGTGCTGAATCCACGGAATCACTCCCGAGCGATGGATCGGGTTCCTCTCTACGATGCAGGTTGCTGCATCCACCCTCTGTATTCAGCAAGCTACTCTTGTCATCTACTGAGGGTTTCAACAAGGCTAGACAGCGTTAAATAGAACTCAGATACGAAATCAGGCCTCGGAAATAAATCGGTGATACACATCGAGGCGGCGGAGGCCATATTCGATCCCTGCTACGATGAGGAGAATTCCCAGGTAGAAGAACCAGCCTCCGAAGTAGAGGGCGTGGGGGTCTTCTACACTCGCTGTGAACGCCGCTTGAACGTCGATTAGGATGAACACCGTCAGTAGCGTCGCTGGTACGATCAGGCGATGCCGAACGAGGAGATAGAGTGGAAGCGCTGCGAGCACCCACATACCAACGGCACCGAACAGATACAACAGCCATTCGAAGCCACCGGAAAGCGTTACCCCCAGACGGACAGCGTACCACACCATCACAGCCGCGTGCAAAAGCCCACCCATAGTGGCTATAGCAATCGCCCGACGTCGTGAAGCAGGGATCGACAGCCACGGAACCCACTCCCGAACGGATGGCAGGTGTGTCCATGTGGTTCGAACCGCGTACTCGACGAGTCCGAGGAACAGGAACCCGACCGTCCAGACCGATGCGTTGACCATATAGCGGACGATGTAGAGCCCGTTCTCGACGACGGTGATGCCGGTCGGCTCGGCAAGCCCTTCGAGCTCGGCGACGTCACGGAACGTCGGTCCGGGAGGCGTGAGCTCCATCCCGAGGACGTAGGCCGCCGTGACGACGAGCGCAATCACGGGTGTAACGAGGCGGAATCGAACAGCGAGCCAGACCGGAACTGCTGCGACGACGACGAGCCCACCATATCGCCACAGGAGGCCACCGAGCGAATATTGCGATGGTCCGATCGAATAGCTGAGACTGAGGGCGACGAAGAGCAAACCGGCCGCATGAATGACGCCAATGGCGAGGCTGAAACCGACGGCTCGTCTGGAGGGCATGCGTTTGAATGGGGGCTCTTCTGGCTTCTTTGTTATCCCGCGAAGACGTCTGGGACTGGGGCTGAGACCGGAGGTATTGCCCGTTCGTTCCGGTTGCGCGTCGAGAAGAGGACAATCAGCCGACGCGTTCCCTCTCGGTGGCGACAAATCGGTATCCGGCCGCGTACGCGAGTACCCCGATCGCAGCAACCACGAGGCCCCACGGAACGTATCGCAGCGTGAGAGACATTCTCACGAGATTCATCCCCGTATGTGGTGCAAGTGCGAATACTACTGGAATCGGTGAGAGCAGGAGGCCGGTGGTGAACGCGACGCGAAGTGGCATTCCCCGCTGGCGTGTAACTGCAAGCGGGAGGAAGTACAGTGGCGGCACCACCAGACTCACCAGCCCGTACGTCGTGTCGTATCCGGCCGCGCCCGCGACGGCTACAGGAAAGAGCAACCACTGTGCGGCGAGAACCGTCGCTGTCGGCCACAGAACCAGGCGCGTCACTGCTTTCGTCTCCCCCGATGTATCTGCCTCATCCTTGAGGAGCCGTCTCGTCAACAGTAGTTGGCCGGCGACGAGCGGCCCGCCCAGAATGAGCGCCGGTCCGGCACCAGTCCCCACGACGACGAAGATCAGATAGAACAGGAAATCTCTTAGCTGCTCGGTCAGCGGGCCGGAAACGCCAACGAGTGTCTCGACGGCCGCTGCAGTAAGGCCGACAGCGGCCAGCGATCCGCCCACGAGAGCGATCAGCTGTGAGCGTGAGAGTTCGGTCAGCCGGTAGCCGAACCGCCATAGGAGCGCGATAATCACGGCGAGAATTGCGAAGGGAGCGAACGCAGCACCGAGGTCCTGTGCCTT
Source organism: Haloarculaceae archaeon H-GB1-1 (assembly GCA_029688825.1). Lineage (GTDB taxonomy): Archaea > Halobacteriota > Halobacteria > Halobacteriales > Haloarculaceae > JARUKX01. Next base: position 22,210 of record JARUKX010000022.1, read on the forward strand.
CAGTTGGGCGACGTCAATGCCGATTCCCAGCGTCGTCGCAACACTGCTGATGGCACCATCGTTCGGTGTGAAAACGACGTGACTCCGAACGCCAAGTGGGTCGTACTGCTGGTCGCTTCCTTCCCACGTGACGACCTCACCGTCGGACGTCGCGTCGGCTGGGACGTGCGACGCGACTGTTCCCGGCGGACCGCGCATTGTCATCGAGTCGGCAGCGAGGTAGAACCACCGCGCTTCGCCGCCGTGCCAGTAGAAGAAATCGACCACGTAGACGCCACCCGCGCTTTCGTGGGCCATGTCGGCTACCTCGTACTCGACGAGCAGTGTCTCCCCATTCATCGACGTCGTGAGCGACTTCGGCTCCTCTACCGCGACGTAGCCTCGTTCGTACACCCGCTGGACAACCCTGTCGCGTAACGACTGGTTCTCTTGGAGTGTTTCAATGCCGGGCCCGGTGAGCGTCACTCGTGCAGTCCAGTGTCCGGTTCCGGACCGATCGATCCTGATGGACAGCGAACTCTCGATGAGATCGATAGAGACGCCGTTCTCTGCGGCAGCATCGACGAGTGTGTCACTACAGACGCCACAGACCGCATGTGGGGGCGGCCGAGCACTGACAGGAGACCCGGCTGCCGAAAGCAGGATAATACCCACTAACGCAGCAACGAACACGACGCGCAAGCCAGCACTCCCGTCGAATTGCTCCACCGTTACGTCACTCAGTACAGAATCGAGTCAAGCCATTCTTAAGAATCTCCCTGGTGAGGGGAGGTTTTTCACCTGGCGTGCGAACAACACCCGATATGGTCCCCAACTCACAACGACGAACGGAGACGGACGGAGGCGACTCCTTCGATCCCGGATTCGATGAAGCCGCGCTTTACACGGTGGTTCGAGACGCCGTCAAAGATGCCCTCCTCGACGTGATCGGGACGCTGTTGCTGCTCGGAATCGCGTTCGTCCTCGTCATCGCAGGGATACAGGCCGTATTTTCGTCACTCTCTCTTGGGACGGTCGCTATCGGGATCGGAGTGGTCGCTGTCGGCGTCTATCTTGCAGCTGCGACGCTCGAGATCATCCCACCAATCAGAGAGTGGTTCTGACTCCGTCAGTATGCGTCGACGCAAGCTACTCGTGACACTCGGTGCGAGCATGGCCACGCTTTCGGGTTGCGTCGATGAACGGAGCCCTGAGGTCGGGCTTGGGAAGATCGTGGTGATGAACCGCCAGCAAAATTCGGTGTCCATCCACGTGACGGTCGAGAAGCGAGGTGAAGAGGTATACGATGCCACGCAAACCTCGCGGGGCGAACAGGGAATGTCGTCGACGGAACGACGATTATCGAAGAGTGGATGGGCGACCGAACGCGGTATACGGTCTCAGTCACCTTGACCGACGGTGACCTCGAAACAACGTATTCAACAGCCGATGCGAATTCCTTCGTCGACGACTGGGGAACCAATCAGTGTTTCAGTCTCTTCTTCACGATTGAGCCGAGACAGATCAGTACTGCCCTCGGTGCGACGCAGACGTGTCCCACGCCCTCCTGACGCGATTCGGAGAGAGGCAGTAGATCCGGAATACTCGTCATCCGCGGCTCACCGAGGATATCCTGAATTGAGGATCACTCTCCGTCTGTTCCGATGGCTCCCAGATCAAATGTAGACTGTGACAGACCAGAGCTATCCAAGAATCCGACAGCTGCGCAATCTTCTCTGGAAAGAATCGCTGTGTGGGCGGACGCGTTGTGTGAACAGAAAACCAGCCACGCCAATTGTAGGCGGATCAGGCATCAAGTGGGTGCCCCCCTCAGGACTCACAGTCGTACGAACGATCGTCTTTCTTGACGGTGACTGCCCGAGTCGCCGTCGCGACGACGCTATCCGAGTCACGTAGCCGGAAACGGATATCGGCTGTATCGCCGACTGAGAGTGATTCGTCGTCACGGACCACCCAGAAGACGTCCACTCGCTCCCGACCTGTCTGCTGAACGGGTTCGGTAGTGGTCATCGAACCGTTACCAAGACTCACTTCGATGTCGTACGGGGAGTCGTCACCGTCTTCCATCGGGGTTTCGATGAGGATATCGGCACGGACTGTGAGATGGTCACCGGGAGTTCCACTCGCAACACACGTTGCGACGGTGCCGTTCTCGATATCCGGCATCGTGATCTCGTCATTCAGGTCGACAGAGACGTTGGAAGCCTCGACGGTGGCCTCGTCGGGATTAATCTGGTCTGTAACCGGAGCGAACAGCACCAGAGTACCAACGCTGAACGCCGTCACAAAGAGAAACGCAACGACAGCGGCGGGGCGGGGTGGCCAGTTGAGCAGCCACGGTAGCAGGTTCACAACCGCATTACCGAAAGGGAGGTGGATAAATTGGGGGATATGACTCAGGTGTCTGAATTTTCACGGAGGAGGAAAGCGGTGACGAGAAGGACAGCCCCTGTCGGGAGCATAACCAAGCCGATCGTGAAATTCCAGAATCCGAGAAGGAACTGCCCAAGTGCACCAATCAGCAAGAGACGGAATCGTTCGAATACGGCACCTACTGCTCCGATCCATCCAATAAAGATTGTGACGGTGAACAGCACGAGGCGTGATGTTCGATAGCCGGGGGCAGGGAGGATGGCTAGAAGAACGATCGTAAGGAGTGTAACTGCGACGATGGATGCTCCTCGGAGAATATCGAGCGTAGAGTATCTCTCACCCATGGATGTCATCAGTCGCTCACCGTATTGGACTCCTCTCAGCTTAATCGCAGCCCTACTTATCACTCGGTACAGTGACTCTGATCGACCTGTGCCACCGTGGTAAGTCATTTCCACGCCCCCAAAGATACTTCTCTACGGAACCTTTGTGAGGATAAGGACTCACGCTTTACAGATTCCAGAGCCGGCGAGATCGGACAGAGAGGAGTGGCGCTTAGACTGACGATGTTGATCGAGGATGAACCCAGACGACAGATTGACATCGGGTACTCTGAAACGTGCAATATGGTCCTCGATCGGCGAACGGCCCTCCTCCTCGCCGGAACAACGGTCGCCACAGCTCTCGCAGGCTGTGCATCGATCACACCGGGTTCCTCCACGAATCCAAAGCAAGAGTACAGTCTCTCACTCGACCGGATCGAACAACCGCTCGTCGAATACGTCCTCTATCAACCGGGAGAAGGCGTGTACGACCAGCCCGCTCACCGCGCATTATCGGTGATCCTTCCCGATGGTCGGCACACGACCTACGGCTACAAACCACTTCCCGAGGATGCGTACGTCGCTCACGATGAGCGGTACTACCAGACGAAAATCGTCGTCACTGGCGAACAGCGAATGGAACGGCCATTCGTCCGCGTCACTCCCATCCCGGAGGATCAAGTCCCCGAGGACGTTCCGACAGTCGATTCACTCGCCCAACCCGTCGGTCGCGTCATCAAAATCCTCCACAGCTACACCGTCACAAACGGAGAAAGTGGGAGTGCGGATCTGCTCCGAGACGACGCGTACGTCCTGCGGCGGCCGTACGAACTGAGCAGTCGGTTGACCGACGACCTTGGTGGGCAAATCGTAGCGATGGACTCCGACGGCCACTGGGCGTATCGAATCGACGTTTCTACTGAACACCTCTACGAATCGGCATACACGACACTCGCAATCGAAGTCGCTGCCACGACAGACGCGTTCCGCGACATTGTATTCGCCGCCAGAGTCGATTCCAGACTTGACCCAGCCGAACTCGACACGCCCGTTCAACAGTTACTCGAACAGGTCATCGCTCGAGACACGTATCGAGAGACGACTCCGCTCTCGACGGAGTACACGAATCTGATCGACGCGCTCGATCTCGAACACGTCGAGACTGCCTCAACCGGTCATCACCTCTGGTACGACGACACGTTATACCGATACGGCCTCTACATCAACGACGAGAACTAGCCCATCATTTCATTCGCGTCGAGAAGCGCCTGGGATTTAGTACCGTCCCGGTCTACAGACAATTATGGTCTCCCGTCACACACTCCGGAAATCCCTCCTCGGCCGTGACGTCGCCATTGCTTACGCGATGCTCGTGGTACTGTACCTCCTGAAATTCGTTCCGTTCCAGCCCGTACAGATTCCGCCCTACCTCTTGATCGTCACCTACGACCTTGTTGAGGTAGCACTCCCGTTCCTTACCCCCTACCACCCAATTGCGTTCCCCTTGTTTCTATACGTTCTCGCTGTCAGTGGCGCAGGAATCACTCGGAAACTTCGCGCCACTGACAGTGACAAGTCGGCCTGGTTGCAGACACTCGGCGGTGTCTGTCTTCTCATTGGAATCCTCTCACTGGGATTCGGCGCATTTGTCGGCGGTCCGCTCGTCTCCCCGACAGACAACCCTACGCCGCTGGCTATTACTGGTGCGACTGGCATGATCTTTGTCGCGATGGCCTGGTGGTTGCTGGGCCGCCCGACTATACAATTTACCACCCCCGCCTGAGCGAATACAACCAACTCTCGAAAGCAATCTTCTGGCCTTGTTAAGACCACAGAGAGAATGACTCAATTCTTGTGTGGATACCCTCAGGTCGACTACTTACTCGTTCCACGCATCACGAGTGGAACCGTCGCGATCTCCCGTTCTGAGCCTCTGATAACCCCCTGGTGAAACCCGCCCCGAACGTCACATCTACGAGAGAATTGCCTTCCTCGGGTGACTCGTCACGGTTCATGATAGTGGTGGTGTGACAATGGTGAGTATATCCGAAAGTGACGACCGATGGACATCCACTGACGAGTTCACAGGGGCAGAAATCGTCGCGATATTCGATGACGCCGAGCACGATCTTCTCGATGCGGCTATTTGTTCGCAGTCAGCAGTCGTCGAAGTCGCATCCGTGGTCGGGGACGTGGAACTACGTGTGCCGGCCAACCGGGATGTCCGTTTAGAGACGCTTGCGATATTCGGGGACACGATAGACCGTCGACGACGCCAAGCTGACAGTGACGACACCACAACGGAACCGTGTTTGATCGTGACCGTCGTCGCCATCCTTGGCAATATCGGCCTTGTTGAACCCCCCGAGCGATGATGGGTTCTGGGTTTGTTTCTGAATAACGAGCACATCTGAGACACGTCCAGAAGTCACAGACAGGGGTTAGTTGTGGTCGATATCGACAATATTATTCAAAAGTAGAGGCTACGATGTGGCATGACGGCCCTCCAGATGTTCGGAATCAATCCACTAGGTAGTTTAGTGCTGGCGCTCGTGGTTCCGCTCGTGATTGTTGTCTTCGGGACGTACCTGGGAGTTCTCGGGGCGCTTCAGACGTTCTTCGGTGAGTCGTCGTGGCAGGACGTCTCGACCGTAGAGGAAGAGTGAGACGTTCGCTTGCCAACCTCCCCCGATACAGTGATGGATGTCATAAGACCCCGGTAGTTGGTGGGAGAGATACCCTCTACATTCAGTACGAAAATTGTATCGGCGAAAAAGTATCTCAATAGAGCCACAATATTCGGATCCGGGATTGAGGTGGGTTTTTTATTCGCAGGAGAGTGACTAGTGTAGTAAAGTATCTATTCTCGTGTTGTTTGGGACCAGGGAACCTTATCTTGGCAAGCGACGAAGAAATCGATCTAGTCGACCGCGTAGCCGATGAATTATAACTACTGGCAATAGAGAAACGCTTCATGAGCGAAGGAGACACGCTTATAAATGCGGTTATCGGTGCAGTCGATACGGTTGTGCTGTCATTCACCGGCTTTTCTCCGATCCTGGGTGGTATGGTCGCTGGCTACCTTCAACGGGGAGACCGCGCCGGCGGCATTCGTGTCGGTGCAATCTCCGGTGCTATTGCGGCCCTTCCGTTTCTCTTGCTGTTTTTCGTGTTTGGAGGGTTCTTGTTCACGGGTTCCATGATGGGCGGCGGTATGGGCGTTCCTGGTGGATTCGTCGTTGTGCTTTTGTTTGGGTTCGTGTTTGCTCTCATCTGGAGCGTCGGGCTGAGCGCTCTCGGGGGCTATCTCGGAGTGTATATTGCTACGGAAACCGACGTGGGTGGCTGATAACCGCGGTTGTGATGGTTCCGCTTCTGGCCAAGAACGATACCGGGGTACTTCGTGGACTGACTTGAAATCATCCGAAGGATGGGTCGGTTACGGATGACCTCCACAGACTATTGGTGAGCGAGCTGTTTCGCCCTCGCGTCGATGTGGCCGGGGCGAACGTTCAATGATGACACCGGTCGAATAAGTACGAGAGTGATGCGGTCACCTCGAAACGACGACGAAGACCCGACCGACACCGACGCCACGTCGTCAGGAACGCGACGGCGTGTCTTGCGAGCCTTGGGTGGACTCGGTGTGGCGGGCGTCCTCGCCGGAGGTGGTTGGCTGCGGCGTACCCAGTACCTCCACGGTGACCGTGACCGCACCAGCCTCGGCGGTCAGCAACAAACCCAGCCTCGCGTCACTGGGCCAAACGCTCAGCGCGTTCCATCGAATCGATACCAGACCGAACTTGATGCGTTCAGTGCCCGCCGGAACCACACTGGGCTCCAGGCGTCCATCCGCTTCGGCGATGGCACTGGCTGGCACGGCGTCGCCGGACACGCCGACCACGACCGGCAGCGACCGCTCGGTGCAGCCCACCACCTCTATATCGGGAGCGTTACCAAACTGTTCACGGCCACACTCGTCCTCCGGCACGTCCAGCGCGACGTGCTCTCGCTTTCAGATCCGATCGATAACTGGATCGACCTAGACGAAGCCGACGGGATCACCGTTCGAATGCTCCTCAACCACACGAGCGGCATCCCGAACTACACCGAAAATCCCTGGTTCATCGCCAGGTACTTCGGCCGCCCGACGAAACACTGGGCACCTACCGAACTCGTCAACATCATCCGTAGAGACGATCTCCGCTTCCAACCCGGCATGCGTCACGAGTACTCGAACTCGAACTACATTCTTCTCGGTGTCATTCTCGAACGTGCGACCGAAACCGCGTACTGCGACCTCATCAGGCAGCTCATTCGGGACGAACTTGGCTACGACGACACGTACTACCTTGGGTATCCCGCGACCGTACCGATAGCGAACGCTTACGACGAATCGATCTTCAAAATCGGCCGCCGTAACCTGACGGGATTCCGCACGTCGCTTGAGACGGGCGCGTACGCTGCTGGCGGCATCCTCTCGACGGCTCCAGACGTCGCCGGAGTCGTGAACGACCTCTTCAACGGCCGCATCCTCGACGAAGCAACCCTCGATGCAATGCGGACGTTCGTCGACGCACCTGACGAGGACGTCACAACTCAGGAAGAGTACGGCCTCGGCCTCAGACACCTCCGAATCGACGGTAAAGACCTCTACGGACACACCGGCACCATTCCCGGGTACTCCGTGATCGCCATGCACCACGACGACCCCGAATACACGATTGCCGTCCTCAGCAACGTCTCTACGATCGACCAAGCAGGAATCTACGGCGCTCTCCAACGTATCACTCTCGAGGAGTACTACTGATCTAAGTCACTCCCCGTCGAATTTCGTCTGGATTCTCTAGGAGTATGATTAAGTGCGATCTCTGCCACAACTGATGTTGATGAACTCCGGGATCCGCGCGTGGGTCAATCAACATCGTCTACTGAGCTTCGTCGCAATCGCGTACACGTTCACCTGGACGATCCAGGGTGCTCTCGCGTATTCGGGCATGGAAGCCTCCTGGACGCACTCGATCCTGATCGGATTCGGCGGGTTCGGCCCGCCGATCGGCGCGGCGGTCGTCATCTGGGCCTCCGGTGGGAGCCTCCGCAGGTGGGTCGGCCAGATGTTCAAATGGCGGATCGGCGTGAAATGGTGGGCGCTCGCACTCGGACTCCCGTTCATCATCCTCTCGCTCGGCGTCCTGCTGTTCGTCGTGGCCGGTGGTCCGATCGATCTCACCGAGTTCGAATCACCGTTTATCTACCTGTTTGCGATGGCGTGGGGGACCGTCTGGGGTGGCGGCCAAGAAGATCTCGGGTGGCGTGGCTTCATGCTGCCAATCCTTCAGGACTCCTACAGTGCGCTGGTGTCAAGTGCGGTCGTGGGCGTCACGTGGGCGGCCTGGCATCTCCCGCTATTCCTGAACGCCACCACAACCCACGGCGGCTGGCCGCTCTCCCAGCAACTCCTCTGGATGGTCTCCATCCTTGCTGGATCCATCCTCTGGACGTGGATGTACAACAGCACTGGCGGGAGTGTCCTCGCCGTCGCAGTGTTCCACGCCGGCATAAACGCCATGGGAATCTTCCACCCCGCCGATCAGGAGGCGCTCATTCCGCACGGTGCGCCAGACCCCTGGCTGAACCTGCTCGCCGAAGTCACCGGCGCCGTTCCCCTCGTGTTGGTTGCGATCCTCTTGGTCGTCGTCTACGGCGCTGACCGCCTCGCGAATCGCGACCCACCAAGCCCGCAAGACGCCGGCCTCCCAGCGGAGACCGAATCAGAAGACCTTGGGTGAGCACCCACTAACGATGGACCCCCGTCCCCAGTTCGGAGTTGCTCCAGCTCGAACCAACACCTCCGTCGCGCCATGACTGGGCCGGAAGTTCGGGGCCGACCAGAATTTATTGAGTCCCGTAGCGAAGAAGCGTACTGAGGTGTGAGAACACGTGAGTTCTTTCCTGGTACTCTACGGGACGGGCGAAGGCCAAACGGCGAAGATCGCAGAACGGATCGCGGCCACAATCAGGGAGCGCGGCCACGAGGCGAGCACGATCGACGTGCGTGACCGACCGGACTCGTTCACCCTGGAAGAGTACGACGCCGTCGTCGTGGGCGCGTCGATCCACGTCGGCAAACACCAGGACGAGGTCCGTGACTTCGTCACCGACAATCGAGACGCCCTGCCGGGGATGCCGACCGCGTTCTTCCAGGTTTCGCTGTCCTCGGCAAACGAGGAGAAACGCGAAGAGGCTGCGGGATACGTTGAGTCGTTCCTCACGGAGACCGGGTGGCAGCCGGATCGAATCGGGCAGTTAGGCGGCGCCCTTCGGTTCTCCGAGTACGGGTTCCTCAAACGCCTCATGATGAAGCAGATCGCAAAAGACCTGCTCACCGAGGATCGGAAACCGGCGGGTGACATCGAGTTCACCGACTGGGACGCTGTCGACGCCTTCGCAGCGGATGTCGCCGCGTTCGTCGAAGGTCGCCTCGGCGTCGCCCCGGACACCACCGAGGATCCGGCGGCATGAGGGCCTCGCAACCGCCCCGACGCCTCACTCGGCCCTATCTTATTGCGTCGACGCTTACGCTCCTGCTCGCGGTTGTGGCGACTAGCGTCGGACTGTTCGTCCCCGAGTTCTACCGGGACGCCGAGGTCCTCCTCCCACAGTTGTACGGGCAGGATCTGCTGACGCTCGCCGTCGCCGTCCCCGCACTCGCCGGCGCCCTCTATTACGCACACCAGGGGTCACTCCGGGGTTACGTCATCTGGCTCGGGATCACCGGCTATCTCCTCTACACGTACGCCTCGTATGCTTTCCTCACGGCATTCAATGAACTCTACCTCGTCTACGTTGCGCTGTTCGCACTGACGCTGTTCACGCTCGTCGGCGGGATTGCTCGCATCGATCCGACACACCTGAAGGAAGCACTCGACAGTCGTCCAGTCCGTGGCTACGTCGCCTTCCAGGCACTCGTCGCCGGACTCGTGGCGCTGATGTGGCTCGCCGAGGTCGGCCCAGCGAGTCTCGCCGGAACCAGACCCCCGAGCATCGCCGAGACAACGCTTCCCGTTCCCGTCATCCAGTCACTGGATCTCGGCGTCGTCGTCCCGTCGTTCGCCCTCTCGGCGGCTCTCCTCTGGAAGCAGCGAGCGTGGGGTTACGTCTTCACCGGCGTCCTCGTGGTGAAGGGCACCACTCTCGGCCTCGCAGTCCTCGCCATGATCGTATTCATGCTCCATAACGGCCAACCCGTCCCCCTCCCCCAGATCGTACTCTTCGCTCTCCTGAGTCTCATCGGTCTCGGACTCACGACTCGATTCAGCCGCGCCATCCCCCGCAGTTCTTCCAGAACCCAACCACACGCGAGGACTGAAACACAATCAGACTAGGCGAGGAGTACTGGACACTCTCTCACCCTGAGGAGGACGAGATGTATTGTCCTCGTTGCAGGCTTCGGGAGACGACGATTCGTTCCCAGTTATCTCCACGAGGCTACCGTCCCGAATCCACCTCCTGTCGTGAACGTTGATAGTGCGCAGTGACGGAGGAATCGACTGTCCCCGACGCTGTAATTAATGACCGTTCGTGATCACAACAGGTCAAGACGACTCAAATGGAGTTGAACTCGCACGTTCGGGAGCGCCGATGGATACCGGTGGCGGGGTACGGTCTCTTCGTCGCTCTGATGGTCGCCGGGTACTACTACAACATCACGTTCGTCCAGTTAGGACTCATCGATCTCGGGACACGCCTTGTCGGGATGTCCGAGACTGCCGTCTCGATATGGATGGCGGCACTCGCGCTCGTGACGCTCGTCGTCGCGGCTGTGACCGGCGTGACAATGGACCGACGCGGCTGGAGCACAGATCTCCGAACGAAGCTCCGACTCCTGTTCGGCGTCGTCTGCGTCCAGTTCGCGCTCACGCTCGTTGCCCCGATGGTCCGGACTGTTCCCGCGTTCGGCGCGTGGATTGTCTTCGCGTCGATCGGGCTTGGAGTCGGATTCCCCGTCTCGTTCTCTCTCGCGATCGATCTCGTGCCGGTACCGGACCGAGGGTACGTCGCTGCGGCGATCACGGCGATCGCATATTTTTTCGCGAATGCGATTCCGCTCTCCTGGTCGATCGACGTCTTCAGTCAGTTAATGGTCGTCGCGATGGCACCAGGTATCGTCGTGCTGGCCGTCCTGTCGTTCGTCCGCGTCGATCGTCTCGATGCGATCCTCGACGCTCTCGGAGCACAACACGAGATGTACGGCACTGGACGATTCTGCCACGGAAATCCGATTCGGGCGCGGAGTCTGGCCTTCGTCGTTCCGGTCGTCTTGATGTTCGGCGTCTTCTTCATCGATAGCCTCGGGTTTCTCCGCATCATCGACACGCCGTCACTGTTGCTGAGTTCCTGGCAGTCGCCGGTTCTCTCGACGCGCCTGTTCATCGCCGTCGCACACGTCGTCGGTGCGGTGATGGCTGGCGTCATCTACGCGAACTACTCGCTCTCACGCGTCTTCCTCTGGACGTTCGCCCTGTTCGCCCTCACGCACGTCATGTACACGTCCGACCTGCGAATCGCCGAGGTGTTCCCCACGATCGCGGGCGGCGGCACCTCACCCCTGAATCCCGCCCTGTACGCGATCGCCGTGAGCTTCTACACGACGCTGAACTTCGCGCTCTGGCCCGACCTTTCGACGCCAGAGACGATCGGCACTCACTCCGCGATCGGAATCGGCGTGGCCGGGTGGCTCGCCACGTTCTCGAGCACCGCGCTCGCGCTGTACTTCCAGGCAGCCGACTTCACACTCCTCTCCCACCTGAACGTGGTGCAGGCTCTCTCCCTCCTTCTCCTGTTCGGACTCGCGGTCGGCCTATACGCCAGACGGATGGTCGAACTCGCTCGTGAGAACGGAGGGACGAGTGCATGAGTCCGACCGAAGCCATCCCGCTTCTCATCGTCGTCCTCCTCATAATTTCCATCGGGGGCGGCGACGTCCAGGAGATGTCCGTGACGTTCCAGGGCGACAATACCGTCGATTCCCTCGCGGACGTCCACGTCGTCGCCGGCGGGACCACCACCGTCCCTGGGGACGCGACCGTCGACGGCGACGTCTACGTGATCGGTGGGACCGCAGCCATCGACGGAACGGTCGACGGCGACGTGACGCTTCTCAACGGGAATCTCTCGGTACGTGACGGCGGGACCGTGACCGGGACTATCCAGACGTATTCGGGATCCGCCGCAATCAGTTCGGACGCGTCGGTCGGGCGCGTCTCGCAGTTCGAGGCGCCCACCCCGTCAAGCTCGCCCGCACAGCGGATCGGAGCCTTCCTCCTGCAGTTCCTCGTTCTCGGTGCGTTCGGGTGGTGGCTCGTCGAGCGGCACCCACTCGTCATCGAGAACGTTGGCGCGGCCATCACCGAGCACGCGCTCGTGAGCGGCGTCGTCGGCAGTCTCGGCGCAACGACCCTCCTCGTGCTCTTCGTCTACATGGCGTTCACCCTCATCCTGCTCCCGGTCGCCATCGTCGGGCTGTTCGCCGAGTTCCTGATCATCCTCTACGGTCAGGCTGTGTTCGGATATCTCATCGGGACGCGCCTCCCGATCGAGCGCGATGGCGTCGCGACGCTCGCAGGGATCGCGGCATTCCTGCTCGTCCTCGAACTCCTTGGGCTCGTGCCGTACCTCGGCGGGATCGCGCAACTCGCCGTCGCTGTCGTCGGGTTCGGTGCTGTCCTGAACACGTACTTCGGCCTCCAGCGATTCGTGCCCGTCACCATCCCTGGAGGAATCTAGCCATGTACACAGCGTTTCCCCACTCGAGTACCCGAATCGAGGTGTTTAGACGATGGTGACAGCACTCCACATGGGCTGGCGGCACGTCCTGTTCGGGAATTGGCCCGTCGACCCTGACCTTCTCGACGCCCACCTTCCGTCGGCACTCACGGTCGATACGTACGACGGCGACGCGTGGCTCTCCGTCGTCCCCTTTACGAACGTGGATGTCCGGCCGACGTGGATCCCCGAAGGCTGGGGGTTCCCTCTTCCCGAACTCAACCTCCGGACGTACGTCACCCACGACGGCCACGCTGGAGTGTACTTCTTCAGTCTCGACGCCCAGGGCATCTTCGGCGTCGTCGGCGCACGCCTCTTCCATCACCTCCCGTACTATTACGCACGTTGTTCGCTCACCGAAGACGACGGGGACGTCAGGTTCAAGAGCAGGCGATTGCATCCCGGCGCTCGCCCGGTTCACTTCGAGGGGACCTACGGTCCATCCAGTCCGGAGCTCGACGTACAGGCGGGGTCGCTCGAAGAATTCCTCACCGAGCGCTACCGGTACTACACGGAGGCACAAGACGGCTCGCTGCGGTACGCAGCCATCGACCACGAGCCGTGGCCGCTGTACGAGGCCGACCCGGCCATCGAGATCAACACGCTGTTCGAGGCCAACGGATTCGCCCATCCCGAGACCGAGCCCGTACACTACTACAGTCCCGGCGTGACGACGATCGCGTCCCCGAACCGCCGGGTGTGATCGAATGCCGTCACGTTCGCACGCCATCGCTGTCGACGACTGGTCGCCTCGAGCGACACTCCTCGGGTACATCGCCCTGACGTACGCCATCTCGTGGTCACTCTGGGGTGTGTGGGCGATCAGCGAGACCGGGTCGACACTCACAGGAACACTCCTGTTCGTGCTCGGCGGGCTCGGACCGTTCGCCGCGAGTGCCGTCCTCGTTCGGGCATCGGGTCGATACGTGAGGGCGTGGCTTCGGGAAATCTTCGAGGCTCGAATCGCGCTGCGGTACTACGCGCTCGCCCTTGCGCTTCCGGTTGCCCTGTTGCTCGGTGCCGCTGTGATCCACGTAGTCTTCTTCGATGGCGTCGTGACACCGGACCTGCTTCCGGGCGTCATCGAGTATCCGCTCTTCCTCGGGTTCGTCGTCCTGTTCGGCGGCGGGCTCGAGGAACCTGGCTGGCGCGGATACCTCCTACCAGCACTCCAGGAGGTCTACAGTCCTCTCACGGCTGGACTCCTCGTTGGCATCGTCTGGGCCGGGTGGCACCTTCCGCTAGTATTCATTCCAGGTACCATCCAGAACACGCTCCCGCTTGGTCTCTACCTGCTCCAGCTCGTCGAACTCTCGATTCTATTGACGTGGCTCACGAACCGGGTCGACGGACGCATCCTACCAGCGATTCTCTTGCACGCGGGCGCCAACGCACTCCTGAATTACTATCCGGTCGGTGGTGCCGCGGGCGCGACGACACCCCTCGGGCTCGGACTTCTCGTCACGACGCTCACCGTCGCCGTCGTCGCCCTTGTCATCAGTGCTGGGCCGTCGCTTGGCGTTGCCCGTCCGGCTCGTTAATGTATTTGTCAGCGGCGCACGACGACTTTCCGTATGGCGGCGTCGAACGCGACCGGGCTGGTCGGTCTGGTGTCGAAGCGAATCGGGCGGTACGTCAACCACGACGACGTCCTCGTCAGGTTCGTCTCCCTGTGGGTCGTCGTCGCGAGCGTGTTCACGGCGGCGTGGGTCCTCAGCTACCTCTTTCTCCCTCAGGGGCTGTTACGCGGCGGGAACCCGGGCGCAGCCACTGGATACGCAGGGAGTATCACGCGAGAATTCCTGTGGCTGTTCGGGTGGAACGTCGGGGTCTCCCTGATCGCCGTCGGCGCGAACACGCTCCGGTCGGTGAACACACCGATGGGATACGTCATCGAGGTCGTCCAAGCGCCCTGGTACGGGGCAGTCTGGGGAACCGGGTCCCTCGCAATCGGGACGGGAGAGCGCATCGTGCCGTCGTTGACCGTACTCTTTGAACGCAGCGGCCCGATGGAGATCACGGCGCTCGTCGCGGTCGTGGTCGCGACGCGGGGCGTAATGCTGTGGCATCAGGAATCCGGCCCCCGGTGGAAAGAGGAGTTCGTCCGCGTACGGTCGCCCAGCGACTGGTCGCTGACGCGCCGTGAGTGGGCGCTCCTGGTCGGCGGGTATCTGTTGCTGGCCGTCGCCTGCTACCGTGAAGCTGTCGCGATAGCACAGGTCGCCGGATGACGAGGGCGGAATCGCGTGCCTCTGTGCGGAAAGTGGCTGTGACGATCTGTCGTCGAGGCACGGAGAAATTCCCTTTGAGAGACGGTCAACCGCGGCCAGGGTTCGACGTCCTCACTTTTGAGTCGAGAGCCCAATCGGATCACATGGCATCACTCGTGGCTCGTTTTCGCCGGTTTCCACGCGATCGCCCGATCCTCGCACTCGCACTCGCCATCCTGACCGTCGAAATCGCCGGAGCTTCCGGGGCCATCTTCACGGCGCAAGGACTCAATACGTGGTACGACACCCTTCAGCGGCCGATGCTAGCTCCACCGAACTGGGTATTCGGTCCCGTTTGGACGGCCCTGTTTGCACTCATCGGAGTCGCGCTATGGCTCGTCTGGCGACGACTCGATTCGTCACCTCGCGAAGCCCGGGTCGGGTTCGGCGTATTCGTGGTACACTTCGCCTTCAATGTGGGATGGTCGGTAGTCTTCTTCGGCATGCAGGAGATCGGATGGGGGCTGGCCGTGATCGGACTCCTCTGGCTGCTCATCGTCGCAACGATGTGGGCCTTCGACCGCGTTGATCGACGGGCGGCTCTCCTCCTCGTCCCGTATCTCCTGTGGGTCTCCTTCGCCGCCTATCTCAACTACCGCTTCTGGGTTTGAATTAGGTCGCGACTCCGGATCACTCTCGTACGCCACTGTCGAACGGATATTGTCACCTACGAATACCGTTACAGCCCGAATTGCACGGTTCGCGGATATCTCATCTGACCCAGCCCTGCGCGCCCTGTAGTTATCACGACTCCCGATACCTATCATCAGTTGAGGGTTTCAATAAGGCCAGTTAGCTCAGATCGGCCCGGCGAAACCTGAGATACCCGACGAGGAGCGGGACGACTGCCCAGGCGAGCAGGATAAGAAGAAATACCGCTGGATCGAGGTAGCTAGGTGCCGGGCCGCCGATCCGCGCTTCCACAGCAGTTCCGCCACCGAGCAACAGCCGCTGGACGAGCGCGTTGTACGCCCCCGTCGGACTGAAACCCTGTAAGAGCAGGAACCAGGCGGGCACGACTCCACCGGGCATCTCGCCAGTGATCAGCAGGTGAACCGCATTGGGAGCCAGATCCCAGAGGAGCGTCAGCCCGAGGTATGCTGTGATTGCCAGGGTCATCGCCCGGGCACGTGTCGCCGTGACGGCCGAAATCCCGATGGCGATGCCGACGAACGAAACGCCGAGAAGGACAGTCAAGCCCGTCGTCCCGATGAAGGCACCCACCGGTAATCCGCCGTAGAGAACCGCTGTAACCACACCTGAGACTACGAACCCCAGTGCGAGACCGATAGCGACCACACCGCTCCGGCCGAGAAACTTCCCGAGGAGCACTTCGCCCCGCGATGGCGGGAGTCCAAGTATCACCTTCAGACTTCCCGACTCCCGTTCGCCGGCGATCGCGAGATAGGCGGCGATCAGCGCCATGATCGGGACGAGGAGTCCGGCGAACTGCGATGCACCGCCAATCGCCATCTCGGCACCGCCTTCGACATCCGGGATAAGTAGTGAGATACCCGCGGACAGCGACGTCATCACGGCGATGATGACGACGATGCCCCAGATCATTCGCGACCGGAGGGCGTCGGCGAATTCCTTACGAGCGATCGTCAGCCAGATCGTGGCAAGCATCATCGTTCCACCTCCGAAGTATCGACCCTCGGGGGTGCATCGCCAGTGTAGGCGCTGAACAGATCTTCCAACGACGACTCCTCGATCGTCACGTCGAGAATTGCAGCGCCATCATCGCGTATGCGGTCGATCACGTCGACTTTGGCTGTGGCCTCGTCGACGCTTACGCGGATCGTTCGGCCATCGACTGCGACGTCGGAGACACCGGCTAGCTCCCCGAGAGTCAGTGAGTCTGGGATGGCATCGACTGAGAGCATTACCGTCGATCCGGTTCCGAGTGTGTCGCGAAGCCCGTCTATGGAATCGATAGCGACGAGTCGGCCACGATTGAGTATCGCGACGCGATCACAGACCGCTTCGACCTGACTGAGAATATGGCTAGAGAAGAAGACGGTCTTCCCTCGGTCAGAGTGGTCTCGAGCAATCTCACGGACGAGACGAACACCGTTGGGATCCAGCCCCGAAGACGGCTCGTCGAGAATCAACAGTTCGGGATCGCCGACGAGGGCGATCGCGAGGGCCAATCGCTGCATCATCCCTTTCGAATAGCCACCGACGACTCGGTCGGCAGCTGCAGCATCGAGGCCGACTCGATCAAGGAGGTCGTCGACAGTGTCGTCGGATTGCTTCAACGCGATTGCGTACTCCAGGTGTTTACGACCGGTGAGGCGGTCGTAGAGTCCGTATCCATCCGGAAGAATGCCGACTCGCTCGTGAATTTCTCGCGTCTCATTCTGGGCGTCGTATCCGAGGACAGTTGCGCTCCCTGCCGACGGGCGGACGTAGTCCATGATCACGTCGATCGTCGTCGATTTGCCGGCGCCGTTCGGCCCGAGGAAACCGAATATCTCGCCTTCGTAGACTGTTAGATCGAGATCGTCAACAGCGAGAACGTCCTTCCCATATCGTTTTGTTAGTCCTGTGGTCTGGATGGCAATCGCCCCGTTATTGGCCGAATCTCTCGAATCGGATATCGAACGAGAAGGAGTTTCCATATTGCCCGTACGTAAACACTCCTCAAAATTCCATGGCTTAGTTATTCACAACGTGATGCAGACAGAGAATACGTTCATCTAGCGGGGGCTCTTACCTCTGCATATGCTCCGCAAAGTCCTGACGCCGATAACAATCGTCGAAGCCCTGTGGCCGGAGACACTGATTGATGCCGCCGAGGAAATCGCGCTGGATAATCCAGACGAGTGTGAATTGAAGTCATGGGTGGTTCCCGGTGCACGACTCGAAGGGCTTGTCTTCCTCGTACTGATGTGGCGAAGTAATACCTCGTATTCACGATTCAAGAAATTCCTCGGCGTTATCGGAATTCTCGCGCTGCTGTACCCACGTGCATACGTTGACTACGCAGCCGAGATTGCGTACACTGACGCCACCACCTGTGAATGGAAATCGTGGGTATACCCCGGAACTCGCCTCATCGGGTTACTGTATGTGAGTATCGCCCTGGATGAACTCAGAAAGCGTTGACTCTGTGTTGTTAGAATGGCTGAATATGATCAGCCCCCGCCAGCGGGTTTACGAGTAAGGTATGATCTGTAGTATATGACATCAACTAGTGAGTCGGGGACATCGGTGCACCTATTATCGCGGCATTGGGCCACCATCGCGCTCCTCTGGACGGGACTCGCGCTCGCTGCACTGGTGATTACTCCGCTAATGCTACGGACGACGACGCCGATCTTCCAGATGTTCTGGTTGATCGTCCCGTTGATCAGTCTCGTTCGGCATCGTGACACCGACCGGGTTGGATTCCGAATTCCTGACCGTGGGCAAGGACTTCAAGCAACAATTGCTGCGGGTATCGCGTATGCAATCCTGCTCATCCTTGTTGAACCGTGGAGCGGTGTCTATGACCGTTTGCTTGCCCTCGCGTTAGAAGGGCCAGATCCAACGTTCGCGTGGTTGGTTCGGCTTGATGGTGTGGGTGGATGGGTGGGTCTGGCTCTGTTCAGCGGCTTCGTGACACTGTATAGCGAAGAACTGTTCTTTCGTGGCTGGTTGATACAGGCGTTGAACCGACGGACGAAACCGAGAGTAGCAGTCGCTGGTCAGGCAGTTGTATTCACTATCTTCCAATCCATTCCCATCTTCTTTTTCGCACCGCTTCAGGCTGCGCTGTATCTCCTTGTATACGCCTTCGGGCTTGGCGTAATCCTCGGTGTAGCTGCCCAACGAACACAGAGTATCTGGCCCGGGCTAGCCGTCGTGACTGTCGCAAACCTCGTACTCACTGCAATACTCATCTGAGAAGATGGCTTGCAAGGTACCAATCCTTCGGAGATCAGCGGTCCGGATACCCAGAAATGAGTGTCAATTCTCGCCGTCTGGAAGATGTCGTCGCACTTCAAGAAGTCTGCAGCCATATATTCACACATGAGTACATCTGTCGCAAGTGAGTCTCATCGAATGTCCGAAACTGACTGCCAGTTCCCGGCGTACGGACCTATAGAGGCAGCTCTTGGCTACGTACTGTTTTACGTCTTTATCGACCGTGTGACGCTAGCCGTCGTCACAGTGTTCAGCGACACGGTTCTCGATCTGTCACCCTCGTTCGTCCGATTCGGGCTCGCGACCGCGCTATGGTTCATGCTCGTAGTCATCGTCATTGACCAGACGCGGCGCCAGCTCGCCACGCTCGGTATCGTTACGTACGACGATTTCCAGCTATGTCTGTGGTCGCGCGTCACCCCGTCGTCGATGAGAACAGTTGGGTACCTTGTGGCGCTTGTCGCCGGCACCGCCATCGCCGTGATAACGTTCGACCGTGCGGTTGAGGCCCTTCTGACGTTGATTCCCGTTGTCGCCACTGTCGACATCGTCGCGTTCGACCTCGTCGAGTTGTTCGTAATGGCCGTGTTCTTCGTCGCCTACAGTGTAGCGGCTCACTCCCTCGACAGGCTGGTGATCGGCGGGATTAGAGTACTGGCCTCCGGGTGAGTGGGTGATTGACCCGTATCCTCGCTGGCACTCTCAATCGTCACTGACCAATAGCGAGATACTGAGCGCAGTCGGTAGTCGTTCGTATGGTGACCTGCCCGCTCCGATCGAGGCCGTAGCCGCGCTACGTGAACGCATGGATCACTACTGGTTTATCATCTCTGCCACCGTCTTAGCGGTAGATATGTCCTCAGAAGCCGTTTTGACAGATGTAGAGCAGTCACTCGTCGCCACCGTCACGACTGAGACGGTCCCTGGCCACGAGATCGTGGAGGTACTTGGTATCGCCCGGGGTAACACCGTCCGAGCACGGAATGTGGGACGTGACATCACTCAGGGGCTCCGAAATCTCGCTGGCGGCGAACTCACGGCCTACTCGACTTTGCTCGCCGATGCCCGGGATCAGGCGATCGAGCGGATGGAAGCGGATGCACTCGAGATGGGGGCTGACGCCGTCGTGAACGTCCGGATGGAAACGTCCGAGGTTACCCAGGGTGCGTCGGAAGTGATCGCCTACGGTACGGCTGTCAAACTCGCCTGAGGGGGCACCTGTCGTGATCGGCGACGAGAAGCCGGCGTTTGAGCTCACGACCGATTTTGTGCCACTCCACTATCTTTCATCGGCAGGGGATCAACACTAACGAGTTGTTCTTCACGAGCATCGATATACGATCCGCTCAGATCGCTACCAACAGGTCGATAGTTATGCTCGACCGACCCGGTCGGTGTCACACGCCGAAAGGACACGGAGGACATGCTCGCGAAGCCGATCGGTCGCAAGCGACCCGGTGACGTGGCCTTTATCCAGTACGGAAAGCGACATCCCCGCATAGGCCGAGTGCTGCCGGTCGTACTCGATGATGCGGTCGTACCGAGCGAGAAGCGGGGCACAGTTGGCCATCTCGACAGCCCTGAACTCCTCCTCGAAGTCAAGCACCTCACGGAGGTGATCCGACCGTCTCTGGGCTGGTCCGGCTGTCATCTTCCGATAGACGGACGAGACGAACATCTCGCCCAGCGCGGCTCCGGCGAAGATCGGGACGTATTGGTCGACGGTGTCGAAGCAGGCCCGGTGGAGGTTGACAGCCCAGCCACCGAGGCTGATACCCGATGCGAGGACCGGGTGACTGGTTCGATCGTTCGCCTGCGTCGCGAGCGCGTCAATGAGGCCAACCGAGGCGGCGAGCATCCCGACGAAGTTCTCGAGGTCACCCATCGCCCGGGCGTAATCCATGTTCGACCCGTCGTGGAACGGTGCTCTGACCGCCACGAGGTTGGCTGGAACCGCTTGGTCGGTTGCGGCGAACAACCGCCGAAACGAATTCGAACTGAACCGCCCGAAGTCGAACGGTCGCTCGCCACTCCCGTGGTGATAGATGAGCGTCGGATAGTCCGGGCCACGCCACTGCCAGGGCATGTATGCCGCCTCGAATGCCCCGATCAGTGTATCGACAGTTACAGTCCGCTCACCGGCACTTCTGAGATCGTCGACACTGGCCTTCGATTGACTCGCCACCTCGATGAGCGGTCGTGAGTCGAGCGACCGGGCGAAGAACTTCGCATCACGAAGCAGGAGTGCACTGACCTGGATAGTCCCCACATCGATGAGTTTGTGGATGTTTGTCATCTAACTTGTGAGTCCGGTTCGGACACTCTTAGTTCTCTACGTCGGTATAGGTCCCTCGCTGGCCACTAGCACCTCCCGGTAGAGAGCCGTCTTCGGGGTTCGGCTATCGATGAGCAGCGTAGGGGGGTCGGCTGACAGGCCCCTCGGTCGAACGGACAAGTCCCATGTGACGTGGAGAGCCCCGTATATCGCCGCCAGTCTCCTGCCAAGCATGAACGTCCAATCGCGCCAGCCGGACCGTTCCGAGGCGTGTGATCTGGCTCGTTTTAGATGATCAGCAGGTTCCTCGGTTCGGAGGGTTCCGTAGGGTCGAGAATCGGGAACTGGTTTATCGGGATTGCTATCGATAGTTTCAGCCGAGGAAAACGCAAGATGACATTAAATCTTCAGGGGTCATCCGACGGTCGACGACAGAGCAGTCTACGGGGCCTGGTCGTCGCTGGACTCGTTTTCGTCTACGGGTACCTCGCAATCCGCTCCTGGCTCAACAACTGGGGTGCCACCGACTCAGAAACGACACAGCCGTTGCCTGGCGATGACCTCGTCCCCGACCCGAACTACCAGGCAACGCGTGCAATCACGATCGACGCACCGCCCGAAGAGGTCTGGCCGTGGATCGTACAACTGGGAGCCGGTAGAGGAGGGTTGTACAGCTACGACTGGCTCGACATCCTGTTCGGAATTCTGGACCGACCGAGTGCGAACAAAATCCGTCCCGAGTACCAGACCCTTGAATCGGGCGATACGATCCCAACAGGAGACGAGGGCGAGGGGCTTCTCGTCAAAGCCGTCGAACCCGAACGAGCACTCGTCACCGTCCCGGAGAGCCTTCCGGAGGAAACGCTGACGTGGGTCTTCGTACTCGAACCCCTCACGGAGGAACGGACACGACTCCTGACGCGGAATCGAGGATCCATCGACTGGTCTCTCCGGTGGCTGGTAACCCTCGCAATTATTGAACCGGCTGCGTTCCTGATGACCCGCAAGATGCTACTCGGAATCAAGCAGCGAGCCGAGGCACATGCTGCTCTTTAGTGGTTCGCCATTCGTGGGGGTGCGGATTCGCGCTCCACCAACCCACCTGTTTCATATTGGATAGATCTCTCAACGCCTGCAAGATGTACAGCGCAAATACAGCAGATACCGATACTGGTCAAAGAGAGCAGTCATTGGACGCCAAAAGTCATCGAGTGACGGATTCACCACGACGGAACACTAATCAGATATTGATGTGTTTGGTCTGCATGGAGAGTGACGAGCCACAGCGGCCGTTTCGAACGGCTGTGACCATGTTTATCCTTGCCACCGTCATCGGCACTCTAATTGGCTTTGGTGGCTTTAGCTTAACAGAATACAGGCGCTAAGCCCCCGTCCTCAACGAGCAACGCAGGGCGAAGCCCGAGTAGCGCAGTAGGGCGGGGATACAGCGCCGTCATCATCTCCCATCCGCTCGATTGTTGCTAATCCACAGGCCCACGCACCGACATATATATGTTGAAATAATGTATAAATATGGGTGATGGATAGGCACGAAATTGAAGGGCACGAAGTCATCGGAGGGGAAGTGAAACCTACCGGAAACGGCGCACACGTCCTCGTTCCAAAACAGTGGCGCGGCGCAGACGTGAAAATCGTCCGAACTTCTGACCCCGACGAATAACCAATGCACTACACCTACAGGTTCCGGCTCAAACCCACGCCTGAACAGCGTGAGCTACTGGATTACCACCGCGATACCTGTAGGCAACTGTATAATCACGCTCTCAGAGTGTTTGAAAAAATACCTGAATCTGCGGGGACACTCAACCAGCGGGTACGACAGGTTCGGGATCAACTCACTGACCTCAAAGAGTGGTGGGATGAGCTAAACGACCTGTATTCGACGGTCGCACAAGCCGCAGTCATGCGTATCGAAGACAGTATCAAAGCCCTTTCTGAACTGAAACAAAACGGGTACAACGTCGGGAGTCTAAACTGGAAGGCTCCCGACGAGTTCCGTAGTTTCACCTACGTCCAATCTGGTTTCGAGTTCGATAGTAAGAACGGCCAGTCTGTACTGTCGCTATCGAAACTTGCGGATATTCCCATCCAGAAACACCGCGAAATTCCTGGCGACGTGACTCTCAAAGAAGTCACGCTCAAGAAGGAACCCACTGGTGAGTGGTTCGCTTCATTCGTCGTCAGCGGCAAAGAGACGCCTGAGAAACCAGTAAAACCGGAGCGGTGTGTCGGCATCGACGTGGGGATTCTCAAGTACGCCCACGATACAGACGGAACCGCTGTAGGGTCGCTTGACCTGTCGAACGAACGCGAGCGGTTGGAACGCGCCCAGCGCGATCTCTCACGGAAAGAACACGGCTCAAACAACTGGGAACAACAGCGGAAGGTCGTCGCCCAGCGTCACTCTAACCTGAAACGCAAGCGGCGAGACTTCTTGCACAAACTGTCGAATTACTACGCCACCCAGTACGATTTGGTGGCCGTCGAGGACTTGGATGCGAAGGGACTAATCGAACTACCGAGCAACTCCCGAAACCGAGCGTCGGCGTCGTGGGGAACGTTCAAGCGGATGCTGGAATACAAATGCGACCGCGAAGGGACACATTTCGTGACGGTCGAACCGAACGATACGACCAAAGAGTGCGCGTCCTGTGGCGTGAAAACAGAGAAACCGCTCTGGGTTCGGGAACATTCCTGTCCTACCTGTGGGTTTGTGGCGGATAGGGACGCGAACGCGGCGTGGAACATTCTTTCTCGCGGTTTTGAAGAATTAGGAGTGGGACACTCCGAATCAACGCCTGTGGAGACTGCGCTCCCTGTGGATACACCCGTATCTGCAAAGTGCGTCGTGGAGACAGGAAGCCCCACCCTCAAGGAGCGAACGGCCTCAGCCGTGAGCGAGTAGGGTGGGGTAGTTCACCTACGACGAGACACGATGGCTCGAAGTCGCCGACCAGGACAAGCGAGAGCTATTCATCAGCATCGGCTGTGCGCTCGAAAATCTCTGTATTGCGGCCGAACACTTCGAGATCGGTTACGAAATCACGCATCATGCCGACGAGGACGCCGACCTCGTCTTGACCGTCACACTCGAACCTGCTGGCGAACCGTCGTCCAGTCGGCCACCGGAGTTGTTCGACGAACTCACAGAGCGATATACGAGTCACCAGTTGTTCGAAGACCAAGCACTCCCTCGGGAAACGATAGAACGGTTTCGTCGAGTGATCAAAGAGGACGACGTGACGTTGCACCTGATCGATGAACCCGAGCAAAAGCGTTCCATCGGCGAACTCCAAGCCGAGGCAGACGAGGCCCAGATGGCCGATCCGGCGTATCGGAAAGAACTGGGCTACTGGGTCGGGACGGGCGCGCTCGGAAGTTCGTGGTTCATGGCCCGAATCGGGCAAGCGGTCGTTTCTCACTTCGATCTCGGTGACCGGGAAGGCCGAAAGAACCTGAAACTCATCGAACGCGCGCCCGTCATCGCATTGCTGGCAACCCACGCAGACACCCCCACGGCACGAGTCAAGACCGGTCAGGTCTTCGAACGACTCGCATTTCTCGCGAGTGCTGAAGACATCGGCGTCCATCCAATGAGTCAGATCCTGGAACGGCCAGAAATGCGAACAGAACTCGCAGCCAGGGCTGGCACTGGAGAGGCAATCCCCCAACATCTGATCCGTCTAGGATATGTCGAGGAAGAGCGGACGCACACTCCACGATGGCCACTCGGGTCAGTGCTCCTAACAGACCACTAGATTCATCATATCCGGATCTGTGGTTGAGTAATCCTCACTGGACACTTCCGGTAAAATCGGTCGGTACGAGAACGGCCTCGCGCGCTGGGCGTACCGTCGGCGCACACCGGGGAATCCATCGCCTACAGCTTCCGGTGATCACGGCCGCCGAGACGCCGAGCGACACTGCCGACACCGTCGCCGGCCGACCGTCCCACGCTCGACGAACACGCCACGTCACCGACGCCACGACCGCATCACTCCAGATAGCTCACCGCCTCCAGCGCCGCAATCGCGGCCTCGACGCGGTCTCTGTCGGCGTCGCACAACGCCTCGGCGTCGATACGGCCGAGGCTACTGCGCGCGCGCTGCGTCCGAGAGGCAGGTGTGTCGCGGCGATCCACGGGTGAGCCCTCGCCCCTCGGGGGCACAGAAACCCCACGCGGTATACGTTGGTGGCTCTATTTCGTTCTTCTACAGTCTGTCAGTGAAATCGTTGCCGTCACGTAGAATGATGGGTGCTGCAGGCTCTCGTTCGACTGTCGAACGAATCGACCTTTCAGGCGTGAGGCAGTCGAATTCGAGAGGCCTGAGATACACCGAAAGACACAGTAATCTGTGTATCCATAGATTTCTGCATGCCAAGTATAACCGTCAACGTCGACGACGACCTCAAAGAACGAATGGACAAGCACCCGGAGATCAACTGGAGTGAGGTCACGCGTCAGGCAATCCAAGAGAAGATCGAGACACTGGAAGTGATGGAGGAACTAACCAGCGAGAGCGACCTCACCGAGCGCGACGTGCAAGAAATCGCCGACAAGATCAACGAGAGCGGACGCAAGCGCGTTGACGAGGAATCGGCCTAAACTCGACGAATGAAGTTGGTCATCGACGCAAACGTTGTCATCTCCGCCCTCATTGCCGATTCGAAAACGCGGGAACTCCTAGTCACACTCGAACCGGACCTGTTGACACCTGCCTTCGTCTACGACGAGATCGAGAACTACGAGGAACTGATCGTGGAGAAGTCCGGGATGGAGCCGAACCGGGTGACTCAGTTCATCGACCTCCTGTTCCAGTACATCGAAGTTGTTCCTGCTGACGATTTCTATCCAGCTATCGAGAGAGCAGATGCGGCAATCGGCGACACCGACCCCCATGACGTACTCTATCTGGCGTGTGCGATTGCCAGCGATGCGGCCATCTGGAGTGACGACTCCGACTTCGACGAACAGCATCTGGTCGAGACGCACTCAACGAGTTATGTGATCGACTCGTTCGACACGTTCTAACTCAGTGTGCGATTGATTTTCTCTCTATAGTAATCATTAGAAATGATTGCTCACTTTAGGTAGCGACAATTGGTCGAGCGCGGAGTCGATCGGCGTTGTCAGCTCGTTGAGTGAGTCGAAGAACCGGTTGCTGAGAGCCTGTTGCAGTTGTCGCCAGCATTCCCCGACCGGGTTGAGCTTCGGCGAATACGCCGGTAACGTCACGAAGGCGAGTTCGGTCTGTGTGAATTACGAAACATACCACGAATCTGGTGACGGAACCATCGAAGCAGGTTCCCAGGTCACGGGCTGGCTGGCTTTCCGCCTCGAATCACAGCCAGGCACTGCCCCGGGTTTCGACTCCATGGTGATCGTGGATAACGTCGGTCGGTGGCATCTGGTCGAATAAATCCGTATTACCGTACTAGAATGGACATCGTGGCTCTGATCTAATCCTCATTGACCGCTAACACTAGCGTGCTTCATCCAAAGGCTGGGTCCGGCAGTCGTTCGTTCCAAGCCGACACTGATGAACCAGATGGTGGGTCGATGTGCATATTGATCAAAGCGAGGTTTGAATATCAAGAAAGCATTTTATCCCTCTCAATCTCTGGAAAAGTGTGACTAATGAACTACACCGTGACAAAATTTTGATGGGAGCTGGTGTGATTGCCGTGTCAGCTGGGGTGTACTTCCCATGGTTAAAGACCAATCCGAACCTCCCATCGGACGCTGATATACCAGCGATCTACTACTTTGGGATGAACGCGGGACTTGAGGCATTCGACTATACCCTCCTCAGTCTGGTCGGGCTTATCCTCGTACTCCATGCAGTTAGCTCGCGGAAATTGTTGCAGTCCGGATTTACTCTCCTGACCGGCGTTGGAACTGTGGTATCTTGTGCACTTTATTTGGCCGGCCCCTCACTCACTGGGTTTACTGCGACGTTCGTTCCCTCGCTGGGTTGGTACCTTACGGTTCTCGGTGGAGTCTTGCTGACTGTCGCCGGAACGCTCCAGTTACCGGCGATAATTCGGAGGTCCGAAACAGCGGCGACGCTGATAGATTAGTCCACTGTATTGAACGATTCGTAGCTCCTCTGTATCTCTCACATCTGCTGAAACCAATCGCCGTTTGAGGCCACCGCTTCGCCCTTCCGTATTCCTAAACGAATCAGACTCTCTTCTTGGATTCACATCTCGATGGCGAATCGCTGAACAAGGTTGAGACGACGAAGTCCGTACTCGATCCCGGCCACGACGAGAAGAATAGCGAGATACAGAAACCACGCCCCGAAGTAGAGCGCGTGTGGGTCCTCGACACTCGCTGTGAACTCTGCCTGGACGTCTAACAGAACGAACAGCGCTAGCACCGCCGAGGGCGTCACCAGTAGATGCCGAACCAAGAGATAGAGTGGTACCGCTGCCAGTAGCCACATTCCGACGGCACCGAACAGATACAACACCCACTCGAATCCGCCGGAGATCGTCACTCCAAGCCGAGTAGCAAACCACACCATGACAAAAGCGTGCAGTAACCCACCGACGGTGGCGACAGTCCCAGCCCGTCGACGAGATGCAGGCGTCGAAAGCCATGGCACTGGATCCGTGATCGTCGGGAGGACATGCCATGTACTCCGACCAACATACTCCACAATCCCTAGAAACGAGAAGCCGACCGTCCAGACTGACGCGTTGACCATGTACCGAACGATGTACAGCCCGTTCTCGACGACCGTGATGCCAGTCGGCTCGGCAAGGCCTTCGAGTTCGGCGACATCACGAAACGTCGGTCCTGGTGGAGTGAGTTCCATCCCGAGGACGTAGGCCGTCGTGAGGATGAGCGCAATCACTGGCGAAATGAGGCGAAATCGGAGGGCGAGCCAGACGGGGACTGCCGCTACGACGACAAGACCACCATATCGCCACAGGAGACCAACCAGCGAATACGCTGACGGACTAACCGAATACCCGAGACTGACAGCGACCATGAGCAGACCTGCCGCATGGACGAACCCGATTGAGAGACTGTACAGGACAGCTCGTCTGGAGGGCATACGTTCGACTGCGGGTTCTTCCGGCTTCTTTGTTATCCCGTTACCGAGATCGGGTGCCTCACTCCGTAGTCTCTAGTCAGTTGTTGTGAAGACGACCACTCAGTCGACACTACCCA
Organism: Haloarculaceae archaeon H-GB1-1; assembly: GCA_029688825.1. Classification (GTDB taxonomy): domain Archaea; phylum Halobacteriota; class Halobacteria; order Halobacteriales; family Haloarculaceae; genus JARUKX01. The sequence continues at coordinate 50,392 of JARUKX010000022.1, forward strand.
TCCTCGATGGCGACCAGACGATGTCCCCACGCGTATGCGATTATTCCAATCGCTGCAACGACGAGAGCCCACGGAACGTACAGCAGTGCGAGTGATCTACTCACGAGAGCCATCCCCGTGTGGGGTGCTAGTGCGAATACGATCGGCACTGGCGCAAGCACGAGTCCGGCGATGAACGCGGGGGTAAGTGGTGTCTCCCGCTGGCGTGTCACTGCGAGCGGGATGAAGTACAGCGTCGGAAGCACCAGACTGACCAGACCATACGTGGTGTCATATCCGGCCGCGCCCGCGGCGGCCACAGGAAAGAGCAGCCACTGGCCAGCGGGAACCGCCGCTGTCGGCCAGAGGAGCAGTCGTGTCACAGGCTCGTTTTCGCCCGCTTCTGTTGCAGCCGCGCCCGTATCGGGGAGACGCCTCGCCAGTAAGATCTGACCGAAGACGAGCGACCCGCCCAGCACAAGGGCCAGGCCTGCACCCGTTGCTGCAATGACATAGACCAGATAGAACAGGAAGTCACCAAGTTGCTCGGACAGCGGACCAGAGACTCCGACGAGCGTTTCGACAGTCGCTGCGACAACCCCGGTGGCGACCAGTGGTCCGACCACGAGCGCGATCAGCCGCAATCGGGAGAGTGCGGCCATCCGGCGTCCGAACCGCCACAAGAGTGCAACGACTCCAGTGAGTAGCACCAATGGAACGCCGACAGCGGCGAGGTCCTGAGTCTTCAACTGTACCACATCGACCCCGATCCCGAACGAGGTCGCAGCAATGCTGATGACACCGCTGTTCGGTGCGAATACGACGTGGCTTCGAATGCTGAGGGGATCGTACTGCTGGTCGCTCCCTTCCCACGTGACGGTCTCATCGGCAATCGCAGCATCGGCCGGTGCGTGCGACACGACCGTCCCCGGCGGCCCGCGCATCGTCATCGAGTCTGCAGCGAGGTAGAACCACCGCGCTTCGCCGCCGTGCCAGTAGAAGAAATCGACCACGTAGACCCCGCCCGCACTCTGGTGGGCCATACCCGGAACGTCGTACTCGACAGTCAGGGTACTCCCGTTCATGGACGTGGTGAGCGACTGTGGTTCCTCGACCGCGACGTATCCACGGTCGTACACCCGCTGAACAACCTGATCGCGGAGTGATTGGTTCTTGCGGAGCGTCTCGACGCCAGCACCGGTGAGCGATATCCGGGCAGTCCAGTGGCCCGTTCCGGATTCATCGATCCGGATGGTGAGCGAACTCTCCGCCATACCGATGGCGATGTCGTTATCGGCGGCCGCATCGACGAGCGTGTCGCTACAGACGCCACAGACCGCGTGTGGCGGCGGACGAGCGCTGACAGGCGATCCAACTGCCGAAAGCAGGATAACACCCACCAGTACGGTAATGAATACCGCGCGAAATCCAGTACTCTTGTTGAACTGCGTCATACTAGCGTCGACTCGATATGGAGTCGAGAGACGCCACTCCTAAGAAATACACTGGTTGCTGGGGAGAGGTTTTTCACCTGCCGTGAGAAGATACCTCGATATGGTCCCCAGAACGCAACGTCGGCAAGACACGGAATCGTGCACCGGGACACCGGTGATGACAGACGGGGGAGAAACCACCGATCCCGGGTTCGATGAAGCAGCACTCTATACCGTTGTTCGAGACGCCGTCAAGGACGCCCTCCTCGATGTGATCGGGACAATTTTGCTACTCGGTATTGCGTTCGTCCTCGTTATCGTCGGTATACAGGCTGTATTTTCGTCAATCTCTCTCTGGACGGCCGCTATCGGTATCGGTGTGACCGCTGTCGGTGTCTATCTCGCCGCGGCGACGCTTGAAATCATTCCACCAATCAGAGCGTGGTTCTGAACTCGACAGTATGCGTCGACGCGCGTTACTCGCCACACTGGGTGCGAGCGTGGCCACGCCTTCTGGCTGCGTTGGTGAGCAGAGGCCCGAGGTCGGACTCGGAAAGATTGGGGTGATGAACCGCCGGCAGAACCCGGTCTCAATCCAAGTAACGGTCGAGAAATGAGGTGAAGAGGTATACGACGTCACGCACGACCTCGAAGGACGAACAGGAAACATCGTCGATGGTACAACGATCATCGAAGAGTGGATGGGGGATCAAACTCAGTATCTGGCATCGGTTTCCTTGACCAACGGCGAACTCGAAACGACGTACTCGACGGCTGATGCGGAATCGTTCGTCGACGACTGGGGAGCCAACCAGTGTTTCAGTCTCTATTTCACGGTCGAACCGAGTCAGATCAGCACCGCACTCGGCGCGATGAAGTCCTGTTCTACGACTTCCTGACTAGCTCTGTAAGGAGCACTCGTTCGGGTCTCCAGAATTGTCCGACACAATTTTGCACCCATTCCAGGAAACCTCACGTATGCTTGCCCTCCAGAGTTCACCACCGTTGCTCGGTCCCCCAGTTGTTGCGCTTCTCGCTCTCGTTCTCCTTGGAGGTCTCGGTGGAGCGGTCGGAAGTGCGGTAGTCCGCCGTCTCTCGAATCCTGTCGGAAAGTACCGCTTGCTGTACGGGGCCGTTCTCTTCCCGTTCACGGTGCTATCATACGGCGTCTTGGCCCTCCTCGGGTTTGGCCCTGCGATCAGAGCCCTCTTTCCCACTGATCCGGGTTTCCTCAGCAATATCCTCACCAATTTCATCACCTTCCTATCCACCGGTTTCGTCTGGCTCGCGGCCTACGCCCCCACAATACGTGGTGTCCGCGACGTACGAGAGGTGGAACTGAAAACGAGCACAGCTCTCTCGAAGATGGGGCGATACATACTCGGTCTAAGCGCCGTCCTCGCAGCCGTTATCGTCCCGCTACAAGTACTCCCGTCGAAATCCTCTCCCCTTGTCCTGGCACTTGGACTTGCGGCCATCGCAATCATATTTCTCTACGCTTCACCGTGGCTCATTCCGCTACTTCGATCAACACGGAAACCGACCGAAGACGTCGCTAGCCGAATTGCGACGCTCCGTTCCAGAGCTGGCCTCGATGTCCGAGATATCAGAGTCCTTGACACAGACGACGAAGAAACAGCCGAGTCCCTCGTTCGTGGTCCACCGAACTATCGCCGGTTGTTCCTCACGAGCACGTTCCTAGACATGTTCGACGATGAGACGGGAGCTGCACTCTTGGCTATCCAGGCAGGGCGGCTCGATACTCACGTCTTCGAAATCAGAGTGAGTACTGTGATTGTTGCTGGTATCGCCCTCATTGCGTCTCTGACCGGCGTAGGTTCAAGATGGCTGTTACTCGGGCTCTCAGTCGTCGTGCTACTCTTTGGATTCTGGTTGTCCCGACGACAAATCCGGGCAGCCGACGAATACGCCGCCGAACGGGTAGGTGAATCCGCGCTCTCAGACGCCCTCAATCGATACGCCGACGTTCACGCAATCGAACCACCCCGTCGACGGTTTCCGAATCCGCTATCAGTCAACGTCCCGCTTGGCGATCGAATTGACCAGCTGAGTACACCGACTGAAGCGTGAAGAGACAGCGAGGAACCGTTGGAGACTCGAATAGCTGACTCACCTCAACCGAATTGCAGAGCGGTTCACGGGAGGTACGTCGCAAGGAAGTTGACGAGACGATCCAATCGTTCGTTGATTCTGTTTTCATCGTCCTCCTCCGTATCGCTCTCAGGGCGAGACTGTTCCATGAGGGTCACAACAGACCACAGTGGCCTGTATCTTGTGCTCCGACGAACCACCTATAGAGATATTAGTTGTCCTGTCGCGTCTTTTCGAGTTCACGTGCTTGTTCATCTATCTTAGAGAGTTCGCGCACAACGGTATCGTCCGATCCTCCATGTGCGACTCGCACGGAGAGATCCAGCGGCGATGGGATAAAACGAGCTTCATCAGCCTCCTCACTGGGTTCCTCATCCCATCTAAATAAGGTCTGAAACACCTCCCAGATGTTGAGGCTCATATCCCAGGTTAGGGTTCATCGAGTGTTAAGTCTTTAGCGGCAGATTGGATTGACAGACTTGATGGCCGGTACGTAACCATCGGATCTAGTCTTGCCGGGGGCAGACTTAGGACTCGCAGTCGTACGAGCGGCTGCCTTTCTCGATCGTGACAGTTCGAGTCGAACTAGCGACAACAGTGCCCGATTCACGTAGTCGGACGTGGATGTCGGCTGTCTCGTCAACTGTAAGTGATTCATCGTCACGGACGACCCAGAAGACGTTCACCCGCTCTCGACCGGTTTGCTGAACGGGTTCCGTAGTAGTCTTTGAACTGTTGCCGATACTCACTTCAACATCATAATTGGAGTCCTCACTACCTTCCATTGGGGTTTCCACGAGGATGTCGGCACGAACCGTCATATGGTCACCGGGTGTGCCACTCGAAATACATGTTTCTACGGTACCGTTCTCGATGTCTGGCATCGTAACTTCGTCATTGAGATGGACGGATACGTTGGTGGCCTCAACGGTGGCATCGTCTGGATTGATTTGGTCAGTAACTGGAGCAAACAGCACTAGGGTACCGACGCTGAACGCTGTCAAGAGGAGAAACACGATGATGGAGGCAGGGCGGGGTGGCCAGTCGAGCAGCCACGGAAGGAGGTTCACAACCGGATTACTGAGGAGGGGGATAAAATGGATTGGGGAGACGAATCAGGTATCTGAACGCTCATGGAGTAGGAGAGCAGTGAGAAGAAGAATGATCCCAGTCGGTAACATAAACAAGCCGATCGTGAAATTCCAGAAGCCGAGAAGGAATTGCCCGACAGCTCCGATGAGCAAGAACCTGAGCCGGTTTAACACCGCTCCTACAGCCCCCACCCACCCAAGTCCGATTGTAATGAGGAATAGTACGAGTCGAGACGTTCGATAGCCAGGGGCAGGGAGGATGGCGATAAGAATGGCCGTGAGTAGAACAACTGCGACAACGGATGCTCCTCGGAGAACGTCGAGTGTAGAATATTCCTTCGCCAGGATTTGATCTGAGAATCTGCTGATTCGATGTCGGTTAGTTAAACAAGTGAACCTCAACAGAATTGAGAAGCCAGACATCACTACGGGTGAAATTCATCCCACCATAAAATCCACCCCAGGTCGTGGCTGCGCGTACAGGCGCGCAGCGCCGAACCCGGAGCGGAGGGTGGGGCGGAGGGGCGGGTCTGGCCCGGCACACAGCAAAAAAGAGAGCGCCCGGCCCCCCTACGCGTCCCACCACCGGTCGTGGTCCGGGAACTCCACCCGACTCCACCTGGTCAGGGCGACCGAACACCGGCCCTCGTACCAGTTCTTCTTCGCGTTGTAGAGC
>JARUKX010000023.1 GCA_029688825.1 Haloarculaceae archaeon H-GB1-1
AGTTGGTGGAGGAGTTGTCGGCTGTATCCCCGCCCTGAAGGGCGGGGTTTTAGCCTTGAATCTTCGATAATATGCCGAACCGGAAATTCCGGGCCGGATTCGCCGCCTCGGGTACCCTCGTGCCCAACCGTTACGTACCTCGGTTCCGAGATGATGGACATGTCGCGCTGGCGGGACCCCATCGAATCACGCGAGACGAGTCAGTTGGACCTCTACGAGGTCACGACGTGGGAACCGCGGTCCTGGCTGGACCGGCTCTCCGTGGCCATCCACAGCTTCCTCGGCTCGGCGACGCGGGCGTTCCTCATCCTCCTCGCCGTGTTGATTCTCGTCGTCGAGATCGTTATCGGCGGCGTGGGCGTCCTCACCAATCCGTTGCTGGGCCTGTTCACGATCCTCTCGGCGGTGCCGGCCCTCGGACTCGCGCTGTACGTCTGGTACGTCGACGCGACGCCGCCGGAGCCGCTGAAGCTCCTCGTGATGACGTTCGTACTCGGCGTCCTGTTCGCCGGGTTCGCTGCTGTCGTCAACTCCGCCGCCCAGGAGGGCGCGCTCGCAGCGACGGGGCTGAACGCGCTCCCCTTCGCGGGCATGGCACTGTTCTTCTACCTCGTCGTCGGGCCGGTCGAGGAGACGGTGAAGTTGCTCGCGGTCAGGCTCTACGCGTATCGCCACGACCGTTTCGGCGCGGTCATCGACGGTGCTGTGTACGGCGCGATGGCGGGACTCGGCTTTGCGACCATCGAGAACGCCATCTACATCGCGCGCAGCGTCGCCCAGACCCCCGAGACGATGAACTTCATCCTCCAGGGTGGGGCGACCGCGACGGTCCGCGCGCTCGCCGGGCCGGGTCACGTCATCTACTCGTCGTTCGCAGGGTACTACCTCGGACTGGCGCGGTTCAACCGCGAGTCCGCCGGGCCGATCATCGTCAAGGGCCTGCTCATCGCGGCGCTCATCCACGGGACGTACAACACCATCGTCTCGCCCGCGTCGACGTTCATCAGCCAGGCCCTCTCCATCCCCGGACTGCTCGCGTTCCTCATCTTCGTCCTGCTGTACGACGGCCTGTTCGGGGCACTCCTGTTCAGGAAACTCCAGCGGTACACGCGGACGTACAAACGCGTCCACGCCGGTCTCGACGACGACCACGAGCCCGAGCGGACGGAGTTCGATCCCTAGCTACTCGGCGTGGAGGCTCTCGACGTACTTCGCCACGACGTCGACCTCCAGGTTGATGGAGTCGCCCGGTTCGCGCTCGCGGAGGACCGTCTCCTCGTAGGTCGTCGGAATCACGGCGATGGAGAAGGTGTCGTCGGTCACGTCCGCGACGGTCAGGCTGATGCCGTCGAGCGCGACAAACCCCTTCTCGACGACGTAGGGTGCGAGGTCGTCCGGGAGCGAGAACGTGAACGTCCAGTCCTCGCCGTGGCGCTCGGTCTCCAGCAGTTCGACCGTCCCGTCGACGTGGCCCTGGACGACGTGGCCGTCGAAGCGGCCATCCGCGGCGAGGCCGCGTTCGAGGTTGACGCTGTCGCCCTCGGCGACGTCGGCGAAGCCCGTCCGGTCTATGGTCTCGGTCGCGAGGAAGACCGAGAACCACTCGCCCTGTTCGTGCTCCTCGACCGTGAGACACGCGCCGTCGACGCTGATGCTCTGGCCGTGCTCCATGTCGCCGAACGTCGTCGCGATGCGGAGTCGGCGACCGCCCTCGTCGTCCTCGACGGCGAGCACCTCGCCGGTTTCCTCGACGATACCCGTGAACATGTCCGTCGGTCGGTTTCGCGGCGCGAAAGGACTGTCGGTCCACTTCCAGTTTTCAGGAACTGAGAGAGTGGTGTACGCTTTAGGGGGATACTGGGAGAAGTTCCGATATCCGCGCCAACCGTGGGCAACCAAACCATGAGCAAGCCAGACACGACAGCGACCGGCAGTACCGACGTGACTCACGGTTTCGACCTCGACCTCGTGTTGGATACCATCGACCTCCCCGCGTTCGCGCTGAACGCCGACGGGGTCGTCGTCTCCTGGGACGAACAGATCGAGTCGTTGCTCGACATCGCGAGAGAAGACGTCCTCGGCGAGTCGGGCCTCGGCGAGTTCGCCTACGGGGATCCGAGCAAGCGGACGCTCGCCGAGAAGATACTGGAAGCGCCGCAGACGGCGGCCGAGCAGTTCGGGGTCGACGTCGCCGACGACGAGTACGCGCTCCTGTCGAGTACCGGTGCGCCGGTCTACGAAGACATCAGCGTCCTCGACGGGACGGAAATCTGGTTCATCGCGACGCCAGTGTTCCGAGGAGACGAACTGGTCGGCGTCATCGAGATCGTCCAGGACCGGACCAACTCCGCGCGCTACCACCAGGAACTCGAAGCGCTGTTCGACGCGGTGATGGCCACGCTCTCGGCGTTCGCGAACGGAGACTTCGACGCCCGCGTCGACTTCGACACCGAGTCGAGCATCCTCGAAGACGACCTGCTTGCACTCGTCTCGTCGGTCGACGAGATGGGTGCCGCCGTCGGTGAAATGGTCGGCGAGGTCGACCACGACGTGACCCAGCTCCAGCGGTCCGCCGACGACGTCGCCGCCCACTCTCAGCAGATAAACGACATCGCGACAGAGCAGGCCGAAGAGATGGGTCACATTTCGACGGAGGTCGCGAACCTCAGCGCCACGGTCGAGGAGATAGCGTCGACCGCCGACGAGGTCGAAGAGACCAGCTCGCACGCCGAACAGCTCGCCGAGGAGGGCAGCGAGACTGCCGCGGAAGCGATGGACGTCATGGAGGACGTCGCCGAGTCCGCGGACGACGTCGCCGACGATGTCGACACGCTCCAGGCCCGGGTCAGCGAAATAGACGAAGTCGTCGACGTCATCAACGACATCGCCGAGCAGACGAACATCCTGGCGCTGAACGCCTCCATCGAGGCGGCTCGGGCCGGGGAGGCCGGCGAAGGCTTCGCTGTCGTCGCCGACGAGGTCAAGAGCCTCGCCGAGGAGTCGCAGTCCCACGCCAGCGAGATCGAGGACATGGTCGACGAGATACAGACCGAGACCGAGGACACCGTCGCGAACCTGGCCACCACGACCGACCAGGTCGCCGACGGTATCGAAAGCGTCGCGGAAGCGACCGAGCGTTTCGAGGATATCGTCGAGGCCGTCGCCGAGACGGCGGACGGCATCGGTCAGGTCGCCGACGCCACCGACGACCAGGCTGCCAGCGCCGAGGAGATGGCTGCGATGGTCGACGAGGCCGTCGAGAAGGCCGAGACGGTCTCCGAGGAAGTCGAGCAAATCGTCGCCAACACCGAGGAACAGGCCGCGATGGTCAGCGATATCGAGTCGTCGGTCGACCGGCTCACTGGCCGGTCCGAATCCGTGTAACGAGGACTGGAGCGGCGCTCACGCTCCGTCGTCGTCGGCCGCCCACTTGCCGGAGTTCCGGCCACCGGCCTCCAGATATTGCTCCAGCAGCGCGGGGAAGTCCCTTCCTTTCAGATACCGGAGCCCAAAGTCTTCCGCCCAGTTGATGATGCCGCGGTCCTCGGTGACGACGCCCGCTTCCAGTTCCCGCGCGAGGATGAGCAGGTCGAAGTCCTCCCGGGAGTCGAGGACGCCCTGTCGAAGCGCCTGTCGATACTCGTCGCGCAGGTCCGAGATGACCTTGTCCACCTCGGTCATGTGGTCGTGCTCGTCGATGGTGTCCATCCGCGACTCCTCGGCCTTCCGAACCGCTTTCTCGGAGACGCGCAGGCCGCGGTTCACCCGGTCGGACATCTCGTCGATGAAGCCGTAGACGAGTTCCGCGGGGATGGTCACCTGGTAGTGGTCGGGGCTCTTGACGATTACCCAGGTGTTGAGCCTGTCGAACACCGCGTCACCGACGTCGCGGTCGGCGAGGATTTCGGTCAGCTCCCGGTCGATAGACGGCGGCATGTAACAGGAGATGCCGAGTTCGAGCTTCGCTTCCGCGATGAGGTCGAGGAGTCGGAGACAGGCCGCCTCGATGTCCTCGTCCTCGCGGCGGATCTCCTCGGTGACGAACAGCGACGTATCGAGCACGAACCGCTGTTTGAGCGGCGAGGTGGCCATGACCTACGTTGACGTTCCACTGGCAAAACGTCACCGGGCGCAGCGAGCGGCCTTCTCGCAACGGCGCGTCTCCGCGGTGAGCAGGACCGGGCCGTCGCTCCGCTGTGTCGGTTCCGGACCACCGAAACCCCGGAGTACTTTGGTACCCGCTATCGTTGCACACAGTATGGGCACCGACGACTGGGTCGCGGCGCTGTCGCTGTCCGAGGAGACAGCCGAAACCGTTCGCACGCAGTTCGAGCACAGCGAGTATCGGGGACTGACGTACCGTCACCTCTCGAACGCGCGCCACGGCGTCGAGCGCGGGACCGCGGTCGTCGACGGCGAGGTCGTCCGCGGGTTCCCCTCGATTCCGCGGGCGCTGGTGCTGGAGCCGGCGGTCGAGGCCCACTTCGACGGCCCGGTCACCATCGAGGAGAAGCTCAACGGCTACAACGTCCGCGTGGCACGACTCGACGGCATCCCCGACGAGAACGGAGAGCCGGCGGCCGACGAGCAGGTCCTCGCGTTCACCCGGAGCGGCTACATCTGCCCGTACACCACGAGCAAGGTCCGGGACCTTCTCGAGCCCGGCACCTTCTTCGACGACTACCCGGAGTTGATGCTCTGTGGCGAACTCGTCGGGCCGGAGAACCCCTACACGGCCCACGACTACCCGGAGGTCGCATCCGCCGGCGTGTCCGTCTTCGACGTCCGGAATCGGGTGACCGGCGAGCCACTGTCCGTCGAGCGTCGCCGCGAACTGTGCGAGGAATACGACTTCTCGCAGGTCCCGTCGTTCGGCACGCACGATCCCGAACGCGCAACTACGGCAGCCTTCGACGCCATCGAGGACCTCGACGAACGCGGACGTGAGGGGGTCGTCCTCAAGTCCGCGGACGGCCGGACGCTGGTGAAGTACACCACGTCGTTCACCCACCGCGACGACCTCGCGTACGCCTTCTCGCTCCCCTTCGACTACGGCCGTGACTTCGTGTTCGCTCGCATCATCCGCGAGGTCTTCCAGGCCGTCGAGTTCGAGGAGAGCGACGCCGAGGTGCGCGAGCGCGCCCAGAAGCTGGGCGAGGCCATCGTCGAACCCGCCGTCGAGACCATCCGCGAAGTTCGGGCGGGTAACGATGTCGGCGAGGCCCATACCGTTCGCGACGAGCCCGACGTCGTGGAGGAACTGCTGGTCCACCTCGAAAATATGGGCATCACCATGCAGATACAGGACGACCACCGAGAGGGCCACGAGCGGGTGGTCACGTTCCAGAAGATCTCGGAGGCCACGCGAGACAACGCGCAAAACTACTTCGACGGGCAGTTGCTGGACGAGTGAGAACGGAGAGCAGTCGAATCCGGGTCGGTCAGTGGACCGCGACGTGCGAGCCGACGCCCTCTAGCAGTTCGTCGATCGTCTTGTCCGACGGTTCGTTCTCCAGCAGCACGTCGATGGGCAGCGTCGGCGCACCGTCGACGAGGTTCTCCATCAGGACGAGCCGTTCGCGAGCGCGGGACATGCCGACGTAGAAGACGCGGCGTTCGTTGTCGGTCAGCGTCGGGACGGGGTCGGTGTGCTTCGTGAACTCATCGACGCTGGGCACGTCACGGCCCTCCTGTTCGACCGTGGCAGCCATCTGCTCGACCACCTTCTCGGTCAGGTCCGTGCCGACGAAGACGTGGTCGGCCTCGCGACCCTTCGCGGAGTGGATGGTGCCCAGGCGGACGCGATTGGCGTCCATTCCCTCGTACTTGCCGCCGAAGTAGGCGTCGACGGACCGCTCCTGGAAGCTGGTGACCTTCCGGAGCATGTCCGCCGCCGAGACGGGTTCGGGCATGAACGGTGCGTATTCGCGGACGAAGTCGGCCTCGACCATGATCTCTTCGAGGTCGTCGGTGTCGGCCGCCTCCTGACGCTCGTCGATGGCGTCGAAGAGGTCGTCGCGCTCGCCAGTGCCGAACGTCGAGTCGGCGAGCATGTCGGCCAGCCGGCGTGCCTGTAGCGCGGTGATGTCCTCGTCCTCGGCGATGCCCTCCACTGCGCGGACGTACTGGGTGAGTCGGTCGGTCCACATCCGCTGGTCGGTCAGGCACGTGAACGGGATGCCCTCGTCGATGAACTCGTCGATGAACTGGAACATCTGGTAGCGAGCGCGGAACAGCACCATCACGGTGCCGTCCTCCTCTTCCTCGATCGTCGCCCGCACGTTCCGGACGAGGTCGAGCATCGACGGGTTGGTGACCGCTTCGACGCGGCCGCCCTCCTTGCGCGGGTTCAGGTCCTTGTCCTGGCGCTTCTCGATGTGGCTGATCTGCTTGTTGACGATGTCGAGGATGCGACTCGGCAGGCGGTAGGAGTTCGGCAGAATCTCGTCCTCGGTGACGACCTCGTCGAGCAGGAGGTCGGGGTCGGCACCCTGCCAGGCGTAGACGACCTGGTCGTCGTCGCCGGCGATCAGCGCCTTCTTGACGTACGGCCGCCACTCCTCGTAGACGTCGTACTGCAGCGTCGTGATGTCCTGGAACTCGTCGATGATGAGGTACTCGACGTTCGGGACCAGCGAGCGCTGTTTCACGCGTTCGAGCATGTCGGCGAAGCCGACGAGCCCGTTCTCACCCTTGTAGGACCGCCACGCCCGGATGACCTCCGGAACGTCGATGCGCTCGTCGTCGGACGGCCACGTGGGCGTGTACTTGTTGCCGGTCTGGGCGTTCGGGTCCTCGTCCGGCGGAAGTCGGACGGTCTCGACGTCCCACTTGAACGGGACGTCGTACCAGTCCGCGACGTCGCGCCGCGTTCGCTGGAGCCACTGGCTCGTCGCGATGATCTTGTTGCCCATCGTCGTCGAGCGTGCCGAGCGACGACGCGACCCGTCGTACTCGCCCTCGTAGTCGATGCCGAACTCCTCGCAGAACTCCTGTTTGTCGTTCTCGCCGACGACGTCGCCACGGGAGAGATTGAGGAGATCGTAGGCCTTCGCGTGCATCGTCGAGACGTTCCCGCGGAGGGCTCTCGGAGACATGTCGAGCCGTTCGGCGAGTCGTTCGCGAATCTCGGCGGCCGCAGCCCGGGTGTACGAGACGACGAGCACGTCTCTGACGTCGACGTCCTCCTCGGTGAGCAACTGTTCGACGCGGTCGAGCAGTGCCGTCGTCTTACCACTCCCAGGACCGCCAAACAGGCGGGTTACCTGGGTCGGCTCTTCGGTCATTGGCCCACTAGAGAGGGTGCAGACCCATAAGCGAAGTGCTTCGAACCGACGCCGTCAGCGATACAGCGAGATGTAGAGCGAGCTGAAGCCGACGATGAACGGGAGCGTCTCCGTACAGCGGAAGAACAGCCGCGTGAGTTCCGGCAGCGACCCCATCGGCAACTGCGCGAGGATGCTGCTGACGGCGACTCCCATACTGATGAAGGCGAAGCCGACGAACGCGTACTGCAACCGTTTGGATTCGCGCTTGCGATACGACTGGAAGCTGATGAGCGTGATTCCCAGCGACAGTCCGAACACCACGAGTCGCATCAGAACGAGCAACGCCCGACCCGCGGTGGCGACCGTCGACATGTCACTCGGCGCTGAGGTCGTCCCAGAGCTGTTCGAACCGGTCCGGGAGGTTCTCGTTGCGGTATATCTGGACCTCGTACTCCTCGTCCTCCAGCGAGATGAGGGTGCTGTCGAAGTTCGACTCGAACACCTTGTAGTGGTTGCCGTCGTCGGCGACCAGCGTCCGGTCGGTGACGAGATCGTGCTCGTCCAGCATCTCGATACGCCGATACACGGTCGGCAGCGAGAGGTTACACTCCTCCTCGAGTTCCTTCGCTGATTTCGGTTCGCGACTGATTGCCGCGAGGACGCGGCGCGCGTGCTGATCGCCGATGGTGTCCAAGATCTCTTCGATGGTCCGTTCAGCCACGTCGGTCGTATATTTTAGTATGTACGTAAGAAATTTTCGAGTGATGTGCCGTATAAAACGAGTGCGTCCGCTCCGCCGCGGCGTGCGATGCCTACCGTGACGAAAGTGCGGCGGGGGAGTTGCTAATCGCTCAGTTCGCCGGACGCCACCTGTTCCTTCGGCCACAGGAAGTTCCAGGTGATGCCCGCAGCGAGGCCGCCGAGCGAGGACGCGACGATGTACGCCACGGCGTCGAACGGCCGAACGCCAGAGATGGCGATGGTGAAGATGCGCGCGAGCGACACCTGCGGATTGACGAACATCGTCGAGGAGGTCCCGACGATCCCGCCACCGACGACGAGACCGACCGCGAGGCCGACGAACGCCGAGTCTCGACGGATGGCGCTGATGACGACCGAGACGAGCAGCCACGTTCCGAGGAACTCCGCGAGATAGGTCGACGGCGGTCGCGAGACGGTCGAGATGGCGACCACCGGGACGCCGAAGCTCGCGTACGTCGCGTTCGCAAGCAGGACGCCGACGAGTCCCCCGACGAACTGCGTCGGGATGTACCTGACAGTCGTCGACGTATCGACGTCGCCGGTGACGAGCAGCCCGAGCGTGACTGCGGGATTGACGTGTGCTCCGCTGATGTCGCCGAACGTCTCGACGATGATGAACAGCCAGCCGGCGGTCGCGACGGCGATGAACAGCACGGTCAGCCCGACCGACGCGTCGAGCACTTCCCGCCCCAACAACGCAGACGATACCAGTACGAACACCAGGATGGCCGACCCGAGGAACTCCGCACCGAGTCGTTGACCGGTCGAGAATTGGTCACTCATGGTTGTGTGGATAGATATACATCTGTCAACCCCATGTACTTTCTTGGGGCAGGTGACGGAAAGCCCCGGACGTCTCGAGCCCCGCGACGAAACGCCCACGCGCGTGGGAGCGTCGAGTAGAGCGTCGAGACGCCACACCACCGGTCATCGACGAAGCTACACGGAATCGACATTTCGTCACCGACTCTTTCGAGTCGCTGTTTGAGTGTTTCGACTCGGTCGGAAAAGTGAGAGTGAGACCTCGGATGGACAGGGACGGCGTTCGAAAATCGAGGAGGGTGGTTAGTTTACTGGTGTCCACCCGCACACCGAGCACTCCGACGCGCTCGCATCGTGGAGACCGCCGCAATCGGGACACTGCTTCTTGTTGTAGCTTTCCTCCCAACCGGCTTCCTCGACCTCGTGCCCACGCTGTGACAGGAAGTCGTCGAAGAGTTCGTCGTTGCTCGGAGCGGACGCCATACATGCTATGGTATACCACATCACCATATAGGTCTATTGGTCGCGGACCATGTTGACAGTACACACAGTACAGGATCGACGCCGGACTCGCGGCGAATTCGCTCAGACTGATTCCGGCGTGCGAACCCAGATTGACGTACAGTTCAGAGCGCGTCGAGGAGTACGTCGACGTCCTCGGCGGTGTTGAACACGTGGACGGACGCCCGGACCGCCTCCGGGTCGGGAATGTGCCTGACGATGATGCCCTCGTCTGCCAGCCGTTTCGCCGTCGCCGCCGGGTCCTCGGCCGTGAAGGTGACCAGCCCCGAGTCGTACTCGCGAGGGCTCAGCAGCCTGTCGCCGAGGCCGTCCTTGAGCCGGTCGGTCAGCCGTTCGACGCGCGACTGCACGGTGTCCATCCCGACGCGCTCGAGGACGTCCATCGCCTCCCCCAGCGCCGCGTAGGGTGCGAGCGACCGCGTTCCGAGTTCGAATCGCCGCGCGTCCGGCCAGAACTCGTAGCCCGCTGCCTTGGGGTCCTGCACGGACCGATACCCGATCCGGTCCGGCCGGAGTCGTTCCAGTGCGTCCGACGCGACGTAGAGGAATCCCGACCCCCAGACGCCGAGCAGCCACTTGTGGCCGGCCATCGCGACGTAGTCCGCACCCCACTCCTGGACGTCGACCGGCACCTGGCCGGGCGACTGCACGGCGTCGACGAGCACCTCTGCACCAGCGTCGTGGGCGGTCTCCGTGATCTCGGCGACCGGAAGCTGCGTCCCGTAGTTCCAGGACAGCGAGCTGAGACACAGTAGTCGAGCATCGGCAACGGCGTCTTTCACGTGGTCCATATCGACGCGTCCCCGTTCGGTCTCCAGTACCCGGAGTTCGACGTCGTGGCGGTCGGCCAGTCGCAGCCACGGCAATCGTCCCGACGGGTGTTCGAGGTCCGTCGTGACGACGACGTCGCCCGGCTGCCAGTCGATGGCCGACGCGACGGTGTTGATGCCGTCGACGGTACTCTGGGTCAGCGCGATCTCGCCGGTGTCCGCTCCGACGAATTCCGCGGCCCGCTCGCGCGCAGCGTCCATCGCCGCCCAGGCCTCGGGATACACGGATTCGGCCGTCGGGTGACTGTAGGCCTGCCGCTGCTGGAACTCCGTGGCCGCCTCGACGACCCGCCGCGGCGTCGCCGCGCTCGCACCCGTGTTCAGGTACACGACCTCCTCCAACGCCGGAATGTCCGCTCGCAGTGCTTCGGGGTTCACGGTCCGAGCAGACGCCCGCCAGTCGTTTCAATCTACGGTCGGACGGTCCTCGCCGCCGGGCTGGGCTGCCGAGTCGAAGACGAACGTCCGGAGCCCGTACCGGTCCGCGACCGCCGGCGAGAGCGAGTCTCCGCGGTAGTCGACGCGCCCGTCGTCGAGGACCGTTACGACGTCTCCCACTGCGAGCCCGAAGCCGACGTCGTGGGTGGCGATGACCAGGGTGATGCCGCGCTCGGACAGTCGTTCGACGACGTCCACGATGGCCGCACAGCCCTCGCCGTCGAGTCCCGCAGTCGGTTCGTCCAGCAGGAGGTAGTCGGGTTCGAGCGCGAGGACGCCCGCCAACCCGACGCGCTTCTTCTCGCCGCCGCTGAGCGTGTTGCACAGCCGGTCGGCGTGCTCGGCGACGCCCAGCCGTTCCATCGCGCGCTCGGCCCGCCCGGAGTCGTCGACGCCGGCGTTGACGAGCCCGAACTCGACGTCCTGCTCGACGGTCGGCGCGACGAGCTGGTCGTCCGGGTTCTGGAAGACCATCCCCACCTGCTGACGGAGCGCCGACAGACTCGCGTCGTCGTAGGCGACCGCCTCGCCGTCGACGTAGACCATCCCCGCGTCGGGCTCCAGCAGGCCGTTGCAGTGGCGCAACAGCGTGGACTTGCCCGCACCGTTTCGACCGAACAGAACCGTCACGTCGCCCGATTCGGCCCGGAAGTCCACCCCGTCGAGGACGACCTCGCCGTCGCGGGCGAACGTCAGATCCTCGGTCCGGATCACGGCAACCACCCCACCAGGACCAGACACGCCAGGGCGGCGACAGCGTACCCGTGCCCGCGGTTCTCGACGCTGGGCACCGGCATTTTCCCGTCGTACCCGCGGGCGCGCATCGATTGCTCCATCGCGTCGGCCCGCGAGAGCGTCTTCAGGAACAGCGAGAACGAGAGCAGTTTCGTCGTGCGGAACGTCGTCCGGCGATTCCTGAACCCGAGGCGGGCCGCTGCGGCGACGTGGAGTCGCTCGGACTCCGCGAGCAACAGCTGGATGCCGCGATACGTGAGCAGCGCGAACTCGACGACGAACGAGGGCAGCCGAAGCCGCTTCAGCGCCGCGAACAGCGCCGGGACCGGCGTCGTCACGACGAGATACCCCAGCACCGACAGCGAGGCGACCGACCGGAGGCCGGTCGTCACGACCCGGTCGACGCCCGTCCGAGTGACAGTGACGGGTCCAAGCGCGGCGATGGGGTCGCCCGCGGTGAACGCCAGGACGACGGCGAGGCTGGGCACCAGGAAGTACGTGGGCACCTTCAGGAACCGGAGGTACTGCCGGCCGGCGGCATCGTACCCGAGCGCGAGGAACCACGCCGCTGCAGCGAGGTGGGTCGTCCGGGCGGGCGCGGCGACGGTCACCGCCAGCGCGGTCAGCGCGAAGTAGACGTTCAGGTGCCCGTCGACGCGCGGGGTGGCGTCCTGCTGGGTCCGTTCGAGGGTCGCGTGGTGCATCACTCGGACCGGTCGGTTGCCGCGTCGTTCGAACTGTCGAAACGTCGCACGGCGTACCACACGAGGCCCGCACCGACGGCCGCCTGCAGGCCGAACAGCAGCGTCTCACCGAGTACGGTCGACGGTGCCCAGAGGGACGCCATCCACGGCTCGTAGCCGGGCGCGATGGACTCGGTCTGTTCGCGGGCGGCGACGTCCGCCCCGCCGAACCCGGACGGGTAGACGAACGGGCCGACGACCACGACGACGACGGCGAGCGCCGCAGCGGCGACGACCAGTCGGCCGCGGGTCACGCCGCCACCCCCAGTCGGGACCTGACCGCGTCCGTGGCGCTCGCGACGTAGCCGATGAGCGCCGCCGCGAGCAGCCCTTCGAGGATGCCGATGGGGAGCTGCGTGACCGCGAAGATGCCGAGGAACTTCGTCAGGGCCGACAGGACGCCCTCGACCCCCGAACTGGTCGGGAACGCCAGCGCCAGTTGCGAGGACGTCACGAAGTAGGTCGTCCAGTCGGCCAGCACCGCGGCGGCGAAGGTGGCCTTCTGGAGGTCGAACCGCCCGCGCAACGAGCGGAAGACCACCCACCCGACGAGCGGCCCGACGACGCCCATCGACGCCACGTTCGCGCCGAGCGTCGAGATTCCGCCGTGGGCCAGCAAGAGCGCCTGATAGAGGAGGACGAGCGCGGAGAGAAACGCCGTGACCGCGGGTCCGAAGAGTACGACGGCGATGCCGGTCCCTGTCGGGTGGGTCGTGCTGCCGGTCACCGACGGCAGTTTCAGCGCCGACAGGACGAACATGAACGCCGCGGCGACGGCCAGCAGCGCCTTCTGTCGGGGGTCGTCGCGGACGAGCATCGCCGTTCTGTAGCCTCCGTACACGACGGCCGGGGCGGCGAAGAGAACCCACGCCAGCGCCCACTCGACGGGTAGGAAGCCTTCCATGATGTGCACGGTACCCGCTCCTTGTCGAACGGAACTCGAGCCACGACTAAAACAATTCTGATTGTGGTAGCTAAAATCGAGTTGAGTTGCGCCTCGGGGAGCTTTTCGCGCGAGTGGAGCGCTTCGCGCACCGCTCACCGCAAAAACGTGGGGAAAAAGCGCCCCTTCGGGCCGGCCGCTCTACGCCCGTCGGAACGCGATTGCTGCGCCTTGTCCGAAGCCGACGCATTCGGTCGCGAGTCCGTGCTCGGCGTCGCGGCGGTTCATCTCGTGGACGAGCGTCACGGGCAGACGCGCGCCGGAGGCACCGAGCGGGTGACCGATGGCGATAGCGCCGCCGTTGACGTTGAACTGGTCGTCGTCGAAGCCGAGTTCGCGCTGGCAGTACAGCGTCTGACTGGCGAAGGCCTCGTTGAGTTCGACGAGGTCGAAGTCCGAAGGGGTCTGTCCGGTGCGCTCACAGAGCGCACGGACGGCGGGGACCGGACCGATTCCCATCACGGTGGGGTCGACGCCGACGACCTCGTGTGCGCCGATTTCGGCCAGAATCTGGAGGTCGTTGTCCTCGGCGAACTCGCGACTGGTGATCAGCGTCGCGGACGCGCCGTCGGAGACCTGCGAGGCGTTGCCGGGGGTGATGCTGCCGTCGGACTTGAAGACGG
This sequence comes from Haloarculaceae archaeon H-GB1-1, assembly GCA_029688825.1. Classification (GTDB taxonomy): domain Archaea; phylum Halobacteriota; class Halobacteria; order Halobacteriales; family Haloarculaceae; genus JARUKX01. The sequence goes on from JARUKX010000023.1 coordinate 13,627, forward strand.
TCGGGAGCTGGGAGAGCTTCTCCATCGTGGTGTCCGGGCGGATGCCCTCGTCCTCCTCGACGAGGCCGTCGTCGGTCTCGATGGGGACGATCTCGTCGCCGAAGCGGCCCGAGTCGGTGGCGTCCGCGGCGCGTTCGTGGCTCCGGAGCGCGTAGGCGTCCTGGTCCTCTCTGGAGACGCCGTACTCCTCGGCGACCTTCTCTGCGGTCATGCCCATCTGGAGTTCGCCGATGTTGTACAGTTCGGCGAGTCGCGGATGGACGTTGTGCGTGTTCTCGCCCATGGGAACGCGGGACATCGACTCGACGCCGCCGGCGATGATGGCGTCGCGCTGCCCGGCGGCGACCGCGTCGGCGGCGGACATGACGGCCTGCGCGGAGGAGGCACACCATCGGTTGACGGTCGTCGCGGGGACGCTCTCGCCGAGTGGCGAGAGGAGCGCGATGACGCGAGCCAGATTGTTGCCCTGCTCGCCGCGCTGCTGGGCACACCCCCACATCAGGTCGTCTATCTCGTCGCCGGCGAGCCCGGTCTCCTCGAGGATCTCCTCGATGAGCGGCACGGAGAGGTCTTCGCTGCGAACGTCAGCGAAGACGCCGTCTTCCTTGCCCTGGGGAGTCCGGTACGCCGCGGCGATGACTGGGGTCGTGTCGGCCATACGGGAACAACGTCGCGGACTCTGTTAAACCCACACAAACAGCCACCCCATCGTCGCGCGTTGTTTCCTTCCCGGTTTCGTGTAACTTATACTCCTTGCCGGCAAATGGCATGAAGAATGAGCAACCCGGAGCTTGACGTCGTCGAGTTTCTGCTGACCGCGAAGACCTACAGCAGGGACAAATCACTCGACGTCGACGATCTGCCGCCGTCTTACCGGGCCGCCTTCTGGAGTGACGGCCAAATCGAGCGACCGCTATCGACAACTACGACGGCCGCCCGCGAGGCCACGGGCGTCGAACACCCGTGGGAGGCGGTGTCCGAACTGATGTTCACCGACCGCGACGACTTCTCGGGGACCATCGATTTCACCGACGAGGACCTCGCCGAAGAGTGGATCCGCGACCGGCTGACGGAGGAACGCCTGATGAACAACCCGACGCTCGCCGCACAGTACGAAGACGACTTCGAGGGCGTCGACTACGACATCGCACGGCAGACGAATCGCCCGGCGAGAGCCGACCGCGCGTGGATCGACAGTCTGCTGGAGGAGTACTTCGACGAGGAGGAAGAGGAGGAGATGCTCGACCTCGTCGAGATCCGCGCGCCCGAGGAGGTGGACATCACGCTCGACGACCTCGTCCTGACACAGGAGCAAGAGGACGAGATTCACAAGATCGTCAAAGCCATCGAACACCGTGACTACCTCGCCCAGATCGGCCTGCGAGAGATCGGGAAGCTGCTGTTCGTCGGCCCACCGGGCACCGGGAAGACCTCCGTCGCCCGCTCGCTCGCCGTCGACCTCGACCTGCCGTTCGTCGAGGTGAAGCTGTCGATGATCACCAGCCAGTACCTCGGCGAGACGGCGAAGAACGTCGAGAAGACCTTCGAGGTCGCCAAGCGACTCTCGCCGTGTATCCTGTTCATGGACGAGTTCGACTTCGTCGCGAAGACCCGCGCCAGCGACGAACACGCCGCCATCAAGCGCGCCGTCAACACCCTCCTGAAGAGCATCGACGAAGTGTCGCTCATCCAGGACGACGTGCTCCTCATCGGGGCGACGAACCACCCCGACCAGCTCGACGCCGCCGCGTGGCGACGCTTCGACGAGATCGTGAACTTCCCGAAGCCGGACGCCGGGATGCGCGCGGGCATCCTCGAAATCGTCACCCGCGAGATGACCGTCGACGACTTCGACCCCGCGGAACTCGCCGACATGACCGAGGGACTGACCGGCAGCGACCTCCGGCTCGTCCTTCGCGAGGCCGTCCTCGAAGCGCTCACCGAGGAGCGGACGGTGCTCACGCAGCAGGACCTCAAGGACGCCGTCGCCGAGTTCGAAGAGCGGGACAACCTCAAGGACCTCGACATGATCGAGGGCGACCACGACGCGCTCATCGCCGGCGGGGACATCTCCGGCGGTTCGGACGGGCACGACCACGACCACTGAAGCCTTTTTCACGGCTCGGAGACCACGTTCCGGCGATGGACGTCACGTTGCTCGGCACCGGCGACACGACGGGGACGCCGCAGTTGCAGTGCGATTGCGAGACCTGCGAACGCGCCCGCGAGCTGTCGGTCGAGCGAACGCGGTTCTCGGTCCACGTCCGGAACGAGCGCACCGGCGAGTGCCTGCTCGTCGACGCCAGCCCCGACTTCCGCTATCAGTTCCAGCGCGAGGACGTCGGCCTTCCGGACGCGATCGTCGTCACCCACATCCACTTCGACCACCTCGACGGGCTGGGCAACGTCTACCGGCTGGTCGAGGACGTTCCCGTCTACGCGGCGAACGAGACGGACCCCGAGACCGGCGAGAGCGTCGCCGAGACGGTTCGCCGGCGCTACGACTACCTCGACGCGGTGACGGTCGAACCGGAAACGCCGTTCGAGACGGTCGAGACCTGCGGGTTCGAGGTGACGCTCGTCCCCGTCGACCACCCACCGCTGCTTTGCTACGGCGTCGTCGTGGAAGACCCCGAGACGGGCGCGACGCTGGCGATGACCGGCGATACGAGCTTCGGGATTCCGGAACGGTCTCGCGACCGACTCTCCGGGGCCGACCTGCTGCTCGTCGAGGGCATCGTCACCGCGGACAAGTGCGAGTACCACCCGCTCGGCGGCACCCACCACGATTCCGACGGGGTGCCTCGAACCTTCGGGACGAAGCACATGACCATCGAGGGCGCGCACGCGATGGCCGCGGCACTCGACGCCGCGCAGTACCGCATCGTCCACACGAGTCACTTCATCGACGCCGACGACGCCTTCGCGGAGTCGCTGGCTGTTGACGGCGAGCAGTACGAGCTATCGTGATGCGTCGCCACGAACCGACGGAGGGCACGCGCAGACGGCCGGAACGCGTAAATTCTGCGAGCGTTCAGCGTCCGCCATGGCCCCCGAACTCTCGCGCCGTCGCCTCTTGACCGGCGGTACCGTGGCCGCAGCCGGCTTGCTCGGCGGCGCGACGTTCCTCCCGTCCGGATTCCTCCCCGACGGCGTCGCCGTCGCACGGACGTGGTATCGACCGATTCCAGATATCGAGTGGCGACCGCCGGTCACGGCGACCCACGCCGAGGCGTCCCGAAATCTGCTTCGCGACACCGTCACGCGGGCCGAACACGACCTCGATGCTGTCGGGTCCGTCGACGACTCGGCGACGGGCGTGGCGCCGGAGCGGGCGCTCGACGAGGCTCGCGATCACCTCGGAGACGCGGCGGGAACGGCTGACTGGGAGACGCTTCGCGACGTCCGAAACGGGCTCGACGCCGCGGGGCGTGCCATCGGCGGCGTCCGCCTCGCCGCCGGGACGGCGTCCGGCGAACACCTGGCCACGCAGGCCCGGACGATTCAGGAGGAACTGGCGCGGGCGAGCGACCGAATCAGCTATCGGGTCGCCGACCCGTCCCGCGGACTGGCGCGGCTGTACTGGGCGGAGCGATGGTTGTCACTGGGGTTGCTCCACACCTATCGCAACGGCACCTACGCTGGTCAAGAGGAACCGACCACCGAATACGACGACTACAGTCTGATTTCGACGTGGGGCAGCCACATGCAAGCCCGCGGCTACGCGCTCGACGCCAAACACCTGGCCGCGGATTACCGCGACAGCGTGGGCGACGCGGCGGACCGCACCGACCACGTCGAAGCGGTGGCAGCCAGCCTGCAAGACGGCGCTCGTACCGCCAAACCGGGCCTCGAAGCACAGGACCGCCGCGAGGAGACGCTTCGCGCGATTCCGGACGGAACGCGCCGGACCTTCGAATGGCAGCAGTTCCGGGCGAAAATCGCCGCGAACGTGTTCTTCGACCGCGGCCCGTGGGCCGGCGTCCCCCTGTACCGAGCAGTCACCAACGCCGAAGCGTTGCTCGTCTGTCGTGGGGCCGATGCCGCACTCGCCCGGTCGGACCTCGGTCGGGGCGACGAGGTGACTCCCTCGATGCTCGACCAGGCGAAGCGGACGGCGCTTCGGCTGCTCGACGAGCGACTGACGACCCCCCGGACCCCCTCGCTCCTGGCGCTCTTGGCTCGCGAACCCCGGCGGCTGCTGCGGGCGGGCGATAGCGAACTCGAACCGGACCCCGAACGGGACCACCAGCGAGCGCGGGCCTACGGGAAGTACCTGCGGGCGGTCGGCTACTTGCGTGCGCTTCCCGACGTCGTCGCCTGGGTAACGGGGTCGGACACGTCCTGACGCCACTCCGGCTGGTCTGTCTCGGGCGAGATCGCCTCTCATAGCGACTGCCGTGGTCTGTGCCGACAGTCCGCTGGCGAAGCGACCGAGGGGCACAGGAACGGTGGCCGCTATCACCGAAAACGATCGAGACCCGACTGCTCGCGAGCGAATCCCGACGCCTCCGGTTCCCACGGCGTTCGACGGGCGCGCTCGACCTCGACGTCGAACGTCGACGGGGCCGCCGGGTCGTGACCGGGGCAGTCGTCGCCGCACTCGCTGGCGGCGTCGACGAAGCGGTCCTTCCAGGCGCAGTACGGCAGGCCCTCGGCTCCGGCACACTCCCCCGCCGACGCGCGCTCGCAGGACGGGAACGCGTAGGTGCGCCAGCCCTTGCCGTAAGCCCGCTCGGCGAGCCGACGGCGGGCGCGAACTTTCTGCGCGGCCGTCGCGATCGCCACGTCAGTCCGTGCGGCCCCTCGTTCCAGCACCTCGACGCCGGCGTCGTCGGGGGCGAGCGGCGTCGGCTCGCGAACCACCTCGCGCTCGCCGTCGTCGGGGTCGAAGCGCCAGACGCCGACCGCGTCCGGAATGCGGTTGAGGTGCGCGCCGGTGACGTACGATTCGGTCGCCAGCACGACCTCGTCGAACAGCCCGAGCGCGACGTCCGTCCGGAGCTGGGTCTGGAGGTCGCCGGGCCGACCGAGGTCGGGCTTGTTCTCGACGCCGACGATGCGGCCGAACCAGTCCGGATAGCGGGTGGTCTGCCGGACGTAGGTCCGACCGCCGCGTCGTTCCCGCTCGAAGAAGCCCGCCTCGACGGCCCGCTGCATTGCCGCCCGCGCGCTGTCGGGGTGGCAGTCGAAGGCGTCCTTCCAGTAGCAGGCGCGGCCGGTCCCCACGTCGCTCTCGACGGCCAGCAGCGGGAGTCGATCGGGCGAGAGCCGCGTCCGCGTCTCGAACTCCGGCCCGGGTTCGATGCAGGCGATATCGATGATGCGCCGACCTTCGACGGACGCGCCGAGCTGGCGGGCGTGGAGCCAGTCCGGTCGCTCGGCCTCCAGGTGGGCACACAGCGCCAGTTCGAAGTCGAACTCCCGCACGGGCGGACGTTGGCGCGAGCGGACAAAAACGCCGCGGGCCGGCCAGGGAATCGCGGGGTCTTTTCACGCCGAGAAAACGCTGACGCCGACTTATGGTTCCGGCCGCCCAAGCAACGGTTGGGATGGTTGCAGCCACAGACGGAGTGGAGAACGTAGGTCAGTCGGCCCGCCTCCTGGTCGTCGACGACGAACCGGGCATGGCGGACCTGATAGCGATGCACCTCAGGCGCGAACGCGAGGACCTGACCGTCGTCACGGAATCCACCGGGCAGGCTGCACTCGAACGCATTGCGGGGGCACCGTCGTTCGACTGCGTCGTCAGCGACTACGACATGCCGACCGCTACCGGCATCGAGTTGCTCAAACGGCTCCGAGCCGAGACGTCGGCCACCGCGTTCGTGCTGTTCACCAACGTCGCGAGCGACGAGCTGCGACGCCGGACGCGCGAGCTCGGCGGCCGGTATATCCGGAAGGAGTCCGACAGCAGCACCTACGAACGACTCGTCGAGTGCGTCCTCGCCGAAGTGACCGACGAATCTGGCCCGTAGGCCATCAGAGGCACGGTCCACAGATTCGAGTCGATCGGCCATCCCACCCAGGGCGCAACCGAGGGGCGTCGAACGCCCGCACGTGGTCGGTCGGGGCATCCCGCTTGGGGAGCGGGGACCGGCCGCGGCGGGGGTCGAATGCAACGAAGACGCTGGAACACGGGGCCATTTCGGGGCGAGAACAATAGGCTTATCACGCGCACGGGGCGAAACATCTCTAAGATTACTCTCCAGATGACGAACGAAAACAGACAACCGGAGGTGAACATCGGGCTCGTCGGTCACGTCGACCACGGAAAGACCACGCTCGTCCAGGCACTGAGTGGCGAGTGGACTGACCAGCATTCCGAGGAGATGAAGCGCGGTATCTCCATCAGACTGGGCTACGCCGACGCGACGTTCCGGAAGTGTCCGGACGGCGACGAGCCGGAGGCGTTCACTGTCTCCGAGACGTGCGAGGAGCACGAGGCCGATACCGACGTGCTCCGCACGGTGTCGTTCGTAGACGCGCCGGGCCACGAGACGCTGATGGCGACCATGCTGTCCGGTGCGGCCATCATGGACGGTGCCGTCCTCGTCGTCAGTGCCAGCGAACCCGTCCCCCAGGCACAGACCGAGGAGCACCTGATGGCGCTCGACATCATCGGCATCGACAACATCGTCATCGCGCAGAACAAGATCGACCTCGTCGAGGAGGAACAAGCGCGCGAGAACTACGAGCAGATCCAGGACTTCGTCGAGGGCACCGTCGCCGAGGACGCACCCATCGTCCCCATCAGCGCCCAGCAGGAGGTCAACGTCGACCTCCTCATCGACGCCATCGAGCGGGAGATTCCGACGCCCGAGCGCGACCCCGAGGCGGACGCGCAGATGCTCGTCGCACGCAGCTTCGACATCAACCGCCCGGGCACCACCTGGGAGTCGCTTCAGGGCGGCGTCCTCGGTGGCTCGCTCGTGCAGGGCAAGCTCACGGACGACGACGACATCGAACTCCGGCCCGGTCGCGAGGTCGACGAGGGCGGCCAGACCGAGTGGGTTTCCGTCGAGACGAGCGTCCGCTCGCTCCAGGCGGGCGGCGAGTTCGTCGACGAGGTCACGCCCGGTGGCCTGCTCGGCGTCGGGACCGGTCTCGACCCATCGATCACGAAGGGCGACGCGCTCGCCGGACAGGTCGCAGGGCCGCCGGGCACGCTCCCGCCGGTCCACCAGCAGTTCACCATGGACGTCGAACTGCTCGACCGGATCGTCGGCGAGAACGCCGGCGAGGTCGACGATATCTCCACGGGCGAGCCGCTGATGCTCACCGTGGGCACCGCGACGACGGTCGGCTCGGTCACCAGCGCTCGCTCGGGCGAGTGTGAGGTCGCGCTCAAACGGCCGGTCTGCGCCGAGGACGGAGCGAAGATCGCCATCAACCGCCGTATCGGCGCGCGCTGGCGACTCATCGGTATCGGTACGCTGCGTGGATGAGCGTCGTCATGGACACGAACGCGTTGATGATGCCGGTCGAATGCGACGTGCGGGTCTTCGAGGAACTGCGGCGGCTCGTCGGGTCCACTGAACTCGTGGTTCCCGACGCCGTGCTCGCGGAACTGGAGAAGCTCGCCGAAGGCAACGGCGCCGAGGCCGCCGCCGCCAGCGTCGGCCTGGACCTCGCACGCGACCGCTGTCGGGCCGTGTCCCACGACGAATCGTACGCCGACGACGCAGTGGTCGAGGTCGCAACTCGGGACGATGTCACCCACGCAGTCACGAACGACCGCCCCCTCAAACGCCGGCTTCTGGACGCTGGCGTTCCAGTAATTTGTTTAAGGGGCCGGAACAAACTCGCAGTCACTCAACCATAACATGTACAAACGGGTCAGATTACGCGATACGGTCGAGGTACCGCCAGCGCACCTGGCAGAGGTCACGCCGAACCTCGTCAAGAAGCTCCTGCAGGACAAGCTAGAGGGGCGGATGGACGAGGACGTCGGCAGCATCGTCAGCGTCATCGAAGTGCACGAAATCGGCGACGGCGCGGTCGTCCACAACGAACCCGGCGTCTTCTACGAGGCCGAGTTCGACGCGCTCACGTTCGACCCCCAGATGCAGGAGGTCGTCGACGGCGAGGTCGTGGAGGTCGTCAACTTCGGTGCCTTCGTGGGTATCGGCCCGGTCGACGGGCTGCTCCACGTCAGCCAAATCTCCGACGAGTACCTCGCGTACGACGAGCAGAACCAGCAGCTCGCCTCTCGGGACTCCAACCGCACGCTGGGCGTCGGCGACGCCGTTCGCGCGCGCATCGTCACCAAGAGCATCGACGAGCGCAATCCGCGCGACTCCAAGATCGGCCTGACCGCAAAGCAGGTCGGACTGGGCAAGCACGGGTGGCTCGAAGAGGACCGCCAGAAGCGCGAGGCGCAAGCGGGTGAGAGCTGATGGCCGACCGACTCGTCTGCCGCGAGTGCCACCGCGTACAGGACGCCGACGAGGAGAACTCCTGCGTCGTCTGCGGCTCGACCTCGCTGACCGAGGACTGGGCGGGCTACGTCGTCATCAGCCACCCGGAGAAGAGCCAGATCGCCGAGGAGATGGGCGTCGTCGAACCGGGCCAGTACGCGCTGAAGGTCCGTTGAGACAGTGACTGCGGTCCTCGAACTCCCCGAGACCCTCCGGTCGGAACTGAAAGACCCGCTCGGCCCGATCCGGACGGACGCGGCGGCGGTGCTGGCCGAGGCGGCCGGTCCCGTCGTGACCGTGGGAGACGTCGTCACGTACCACATTCTGCAAGCCGGCCACACGCCGAGGCTCGCCCTCGTCGACGAGCGGACGAAACGCTCTCCGGTCGACGACGAGATATGGGACGCCATCGACGGCTTCGACGAGGTGTCGAGAGTCGAGAACCCCGCCGCGACCCTGACCGACGACCTCCTCCGGACGATTCGCGACGGCCTCGCCAGCGAGGCGGCGACGCTCGTCGTCGTGGACGGCGAGGAGGACCTGGCGGCGCTGCCCGTCGTCGCCATCGCCCCCGACGGCGCGACCGTCCTCTACGGCCAGCCCGACGAGGGGATGGTCGTCGTCACGGTCGGGGACGCCGAGCGAGAGCGCGTGCTGGGCTTGCTCGACGGCATGGACGGCGACCACGACGCCGCTCGGCGGGCGCTGGGGCTGGCGGACTGACTCGATTTCGTTTCTGCGGTGTGGGAAAACTGAGCAGCGGCGTCACTCACAGACCATGACGTACCGCGTCAGCGACCGGTGGACCGGACGCTCGAACGTCGCGGTGACGGTCCAGCCCGCCTCGCGGGCGGCGTCGGCCCACGATTGGTCGCCGACGACGACGGCGCGGTCGGCCACGCGGCGGACCTCGCTGAGTGCGTCGCCGACGAGCGCGGGGAGCGATTGGCCGGCGATCTTCGACTGCCGACCGTAGGGGACGTCGAAGACGGCGGCGTCGACGGCCGAGTCGACGAACGGCAACCGCGTCGCGTCACCGCGGACCACGGCGCAGTCGCCGTCGAGGGCATCGGCGAGATTCTGGCGCGTCCCGTAGACCATCTTCTTCTGGGCGTCCAGCCCGACCACGTCGGCCCCGACGAGACCCGCTTCGATGAGTACGCCGCCGGTACCGCACATGGGGTCGAGGACGGTCGTCCCCTCGCGCGCGCCAGCGAGGTTCACGAGCGCGCGGGCCTCGATGGGGTCCATGCTGCCCGGCTGGAAGAACGGGCGGTCGGTGGGCTGACGCTGGGTGAAGTCGCGTCGGCTCTGGGCGACGAGCCAGCCGAGCGCGCAGACGCCCGCGCCGAAGCACGCCCGGAGTTCGTGGTCCGGGTCGTCGAGGTCGACCTCGAGTCCGCGGTCCACGAGGACGCTGCCGAGGACGCGCTCGGCGTGTTGCGTGTCGATGCCGGTCCGGCCGCGGACGTCGACGGCGCGGACGGCGACGGTCCCCTCGCGGTCGACGGTCGCCGCGTCCAGCAGCGTGCGCGCGCTCTCGACGTCGGGGTCACAGCGGCCCACCAGCTCGCTCGCGCGGTGGGTGAACGCCAGATTTCCCACGCGGTCGGTGATGCCGCGCGCGGTCGCGAGGCCGGGCGCGACGACGGAGACGTCGCTGGCGGCGCTTCGGGCTTCCGCGGCGGCGAAGGCGTCGTCCTGGCCACCCAACTCCAGCAGATACACGTTCGGGAGTGACACAGCGGCGGCAATCAGCCTACCGATAGCGGGTGGCTGCGGCTTCATATACCCGTCCGGTCAGGCGTTCGACGGGACATACAGACGACGTGTCAGTACTAGCCAACAACCTTTATAAAGCTTAAATACGAGGTTTAAGTCGAGACATGGTCGACCCCAAGGAAACCATCAATATCGAAAACGTCGTGGCCTCGACTGGTATCGGACAGGAGCTCGACCTCCAGAGCGTGGCGATGGACCTGGAAGGCGCGGACTACGACCCCGAGCAGTTCCCGGGACTCGTCTACCGCACGCAGGACCCCAAATCGGCGGCACTCATCTTCCGGTCCGGAAAGATCGTCTGCACGGGCGCGAAGAGCACCGACGACGTACACGAGAGCCTCCACATCGTCTTCGACAAGCTGCGTGAACTGCAGATTCAGGTCGAGGACGAACCGGAGATTGTCGTCCAGAACATCGTCACGAGCGCGGATCTCGGACGGAACCTCAACCTCAACGCCATCGCCATCGGCCTGGGGCTGGAGAACATCGAGTACGAGCCGGAGCAGTTCCCCGGACTGGTCTATCGGCTCGACGACCCGGACGTCGTTGCGCTGCTGTTCGGGTCGGGCAAGCTCGTCATCACGGGCGGCAAGAAGCCCGAGGACGCCGAGCAGGCGGTCGACAAGATCGTCTCCCGGCTCGAAGAGCTGGGCCTGCTCGAATAACGCAGGGCTCAAACAGTCTCCCCACCGAGTGCTGGCATGCTCGTGCCAGTCCAGGTCGGACTCACCGGCGGTGGCCTCTTCGCCGTCGTCGTGACGCTGTTGCTCGCGTGGGTGTTCTACGCGGTCACGCTCCATCTCGCGGCCGTCTTCTTCATCGGCGAGGTCCCCAGCCAGCGGGCGGCAGCGGCCGCGCTCGCCCCGGCGGTGGTCTCGCTCCTCTTACAGCGCTACGGTCCCGGCGTCGTCGTGCTGGTGACGCTGGCCGCGGACCTGCTGGCCATCGAGTTCGTCTACGGGCTCGAACGGAAGGCCACGGTCGTCCTCGGAATGCTTCACTTTGCGTTCGCCGTCGCGCTCGGCTTCGCGCTGAACAACCTCTTCGGGTTCGTGTAGTTCGCCGTGTGAACTATTGTCTTTCGACCCCTCGTCGTACGGAGAGAACTACATGTGGGGAGTGTTCGAGATTATCACGCTCGTGGGCACCTGTATCTCGCTGGCGCTAGCGTACTTCGGGTGGCGGGCGCGACCGAAGCCAGGTGCGATACCGCTGGTCGTGGTGACGCTGGCGATCGCGCTGTGGAACGGGACCGTGTTCCTGGCCGCCCTGTCGCCGTCGGTCGAGACCACGCGCGTTTGGGTTCGTCTTCACTTCGTCGGGCTGACGCTCATCGTCCCGGGGCTCGTCGCACTGGTGCTGGAGTACGGCGGGCGCGAGGACCTGCTCACGCGGCGAACCGTCGGCCTGTTGCTCGTCGAACCGGTCGCGGCGAACGCCCTGCTGTGGACGAACGATGCACACGGGCTGTTTCTCTCGTTCGTCCCGGCGACGGACGATGCGGTCGCGACCAGCGCGTTCGGCCAGATGGCGTTCACTGGAATCGTGGCGACGGACCCCGGCGTCGTCTTCTGGATACACGGGCTGTACGTCTGGGGGATGGCGCTGGCCAGTCTGCTCGTCGTCTGTTGGTGGATTATTCGCCGCAAGGCGCTGTATCGCGGGCAGTTCGCGTTGCTCGCGGTCGGCATCGCAGTGCCACTGGTGGGCAGTCTCGTCGACAACGTCGGCATGCTGTCGGTCCGTCTCTCCGAACCCGCGTTCGTCGTCACGGGGGTCGCGTTGACCCTCGCCGTCGTCGAGTTCGACTTCGTCGACGTGACGCCCATCGCACATAGCACGGTACTGGACGAGATGGGGAACGCAGTGTTCGTGCTGGATAGAGACGACACGCTCGTCGAGGTCAACCGCCGCGGGCGCGAACTGCTCGGCATCGACGCTCGAGCCATCGGAACAGACGCCGAGATCCTGCTCACCGATATGCCGGACGTGTACGAACGGTACGCTGACGTGCGTGAGGGGACCGATACCGTCGTGGTCGAAACGCCCGATGGCGCGCGCCACTTCGAGGTCGAAGTCACGCCGCTGTTCGACGCCCGCGACCGCTTCGTCGGTCGCGTGTTCCTCGTCCGCGACGTGACCGACCAGCGCGAGCGACAGGAGGAACTCCGCCGGCAGAACGAACACCTCGAGCAGTTCGCCTCGCTGGTGAGCCACGACCTCCGGAACCCACTGGAGGTGGCCCACGGCCACGTCGAACTAGCGATGGAGCACGACGACGACGCGGCGTACCTCCAGAAGGTCGCGGAGAGTCACGACCGGATGTGGGCCATCATCGACGACGTGCTGACGCTGACCCGAGAGAGCCAGCCCATCAGCCAGACAGAGGTCGTGGACCTGGAGACGCTCGTCGCGGACGCGTGGTCGAACGTCGAGACCGGGAACGCGACGCTGCAGAGCGACGTTCACGGCGTCGTCGACGGCGACCGCGACCGACTCCTTCGTGCGCTCGCGAATCTCTTCAGGAACGCGGTCGAACACGGCCCCGACGACGTGACCGTCCGCGTCGGGATGCTGGAGACCGACGTGGAGGGCGGGCTCGTGGACCTGGCACGGCAGGGGTTCTTCGTCGAAGACGACGGGCCGGGAATCCCAGCGGACGACCGCGAGGCCGTCTTCGAGACGGGATACACCGACAGCGACAGTGGGACCGGACTGGGCCTCTCCATCGTGCGCAACGTCGTCGAGGCTCACGGCTGGGAGATAACGGCGACTGGCGGACGGGACGGCGGTGTCGCCGACGAGGGGAGTGAATCAGAGGCCAGACAGGGCGACCGCGCTGTCGGTGCGCGCTTCGAGATAACTGGAATCGCGAGTCTTCGGACGCCCTGACGAGTCGTCGTGGCTGGACGGTCCGCGCTCTCACTCGACCATCCGCTCGATCTCGGTGACGAGGATGCCGCTCGCGCCCACCGCTTCGAGGTCGTTGATCGTCTCGAAGATGTCCTGCTCGTCGACGACGGCGTGGACGGCGACGGAGTCGCTGCCGGCGATGTCCATGACCGTCGGGCCGCCGAGGCCGGGAATCACGTCCTTCACGTCGTCGAGTCGGTCCTCGGGCGCGTTCATCATCAGGTAGCGCTTGCCGTCGGCAGAGAGGACGGACTGGAGCGCCATGGTCGTCTGCTGGACCTTCTCGTCGTCGACGACATCGTCGCGCGCGAACAGGCGGACGGAGCTCTGGAGGACCTCGGCGACGATACCGAGGCGGTTCATCCGGAGCGTGGTGCCCGTCGACGTGATGTCGACGATAGCGTCGGCGATGTCGACGTGCGGCGTGAGTTCCGTCGCGCCGGAGACCTCGGCGACGTCGACCTCGACCTCTCGCTCGGCGAAGTACTGTTCGGTGACGTGCGGGAACTCCGTGGCGACGGTCCCGCCGTCGAGGTCGGCGACCGTCTCGATGTCGCCGTCCTCGGGTGCGGCGAGGACGAGCCGGCACGTCCCGAACTCGAGGTCGAGCAGCTCCTCGAGGTTTCCGGGGTCGGCCTCGCGGGCCTGATCGAGGCCGGTGATGCCGACGTCGGCAGCGCCGTCGGAGACGTACTCGGGGATGTCCGACGCGCGAGCGTACAGCACCGTCACGTCGGGGTCGACGGTCTCGGCGTAGAGTTTGCGGTCGGCACCGTCGACGACGTGCAGGCCGGCGCGTTCCAGCAGTTCGACCGACGGATCGTGCAGACGGCCCTTGTTGGGCACGGCGATGCGCATACCCTCACTGGCACACCCTCGGGCAACTGTCTTTCGCACGCCGAGCGCTACGGCAGCAGTTCCTCGTACTCCGCCTCGGAGTCGGCATCGGCCAGGGCTTCGAGTTCCTCGCGGCCGTCACAGCCGGCCATCGACGGCTGTACCTCGTCCGGGTCCAGTTGTCCGTGCGCGATGAATGCACGGATGGCAAGCTCGGCGGACTCTTCGCCGGGGCCTTCGCCCGGCGGTTCGGGTTCGGTAGTGACGGCGAACTCCGTGAGCTGTCTGGTGGTCGGCGGGAACCCGCTCGACGCGTACCCGTACCTGAAGAACACCGGAGACTCGGACTGTATCGTCGTGTAGATGTCGTCGTAGGACTCGACGTCCATCGACGCGACGACGGTAATCCCGTTTCGATTCAGGCCGCCGACGTTGAACGCCCAGCCGAGCTGGGTCGGAACGTCGCCCGGTCGGTAGAAGTTGAGGAACGCTCGATTCCGGATGCCGCTGAAGAAGGGCGTGCTGTCGATGCGGATGGTCCGCGTCGTCGACCGGTCCCGAGGGTCGATCGTCAGTTCGTACGTGTCGATCTCGAACTGGTCGAGTGGCATGGCTAACGTAACAGTATTCCTATATTTATACAGTCCCTTACGACAGGACAGCTACAGTTCCGAGAGAGCGGGAGGAGAGCCCACACGTCGTCCCGACGACCGCCTCCCGACAGTATAAGGTACCGTCCACTGCAACGCCAGCGCATGAGTACGCTGCACGTTGCAGGTGGGAGGGTACTGCGGCCCGACATGACAATCGAGGACGCCGACGTCCTCGTCGACCAGGACGCCGGCGAGATACTCGCGGTCGGCGACGTCGAGGGCGGCGACGAGCGGCTGGATGCCTCCGGCGGCCTCGTCATCCCCGGTCTCGTGAACGCTCACTGTCACGTCTCCATGACGCTCCTGCGGGGCAACGCCGACGACAAGCCCCTGGACGCGTGGCTCCAGGAGGACATCTGGCCGGTCGAGGCCGAACTCACGCCCGACGACATCCGCGTCGGCGCAGAACTCGGGCTCGTCGAGATGATCCGCGGCGGGGTCACCAGCTTCGCGGACATGTACTTCGAGGTGCCCGATGTCGTCGACGCCATCGACCGAGCCGGGATGCGCGCGCTCGTCGGGTACGGCTCCATCACCATCGGTCGCGACGAGGACGAGGCCCGCGAGGACATGGCACGCGGAATCGAGGTCGCCCGCGAACTCGACGGGGCCGCCGACGGCCGCGTCACCACGGCGTACATGCCCCACTCGCTGACCACGGTCGGCGAGCAGTACCTCGAGGAGTTCGTGCCACAGGCCCGCGAGGCCGGCCTTCGGCTCCACTATCACGCCAACGAGACGGTCGACGAGGTCGACCCCATCGTCGAGGAACACGGCCACCGACCCATGGAGTACGCCGACGACCTCGACATGCTCGGCTCCGACGACTTCTTCGCCCACGGCGTCCACCTCGACGAGAGCGAGATCGACCTGCTCGCCGAGCGCGGGACGAGCGTCGTCCACTGCCCGGCGTCGAACATGAAGCTCGCGAGCGGGATGGCCCCCGTGCAGGACCTGCTCGACGCGGGCGTCACCGTCGGCCTCGGCACGGACGGCGCGGCGTCGAACAACGACCTCGACATGTTCGGCGAGATGCGCGACGCCGCCATGCTCGGCAAGCTCGCCGCCAACGACGCCAGCGCCGTCGCTGCCGAATCCGTCGTCGAGATGGCCACTGCCGGCGGGGCGGACGTCCTCGGCATCGATAGCGGCCGCATCGAAGCCGGCGCGAACGCCGACCTCGCCGTCGTCGACCTGGAAGCCGCACACCTCACGCCACACCACGACCTCGTCAGCCACCTGACCTACGCCGTCAAGGGCAGCGACGTCCGTCACACCGTCTGCGACGGCACGGTCCTCATGCGCGACCGCGACGTGCTGACGCTGGACGAGGACGCCGTCCGCGAACGGGCGGAGTCCCACGCTGCGGACCTGATCGCTCGAGCCGAAAACTAAACGCTCAGCGGGCAGCATAAACCCAATTCGACTATCTCAGCCGGTTCTGAAGGAACTGGAGGGACTGAACGAGAGCCCTCCTTTATTCCCTCGTCGGTCGCGGAACAGGGTGAGATGAACCACAGACTAGCCGCCCTGGCTTCGGTCGCGATCCTCCTCGTGGCTTCCCTCGGACCGGGAAGCGCGACGGTCGCGGCCGCCGCAGGGAACACGGCGGGGAACGCCCCCCTGGACGTATCGATCTCGCAGACGACAGAGGACGTCGAGATAGACGTCACGCGCAACGACACCGGCGTCGCGAACGCGACGGTGAACGTCACGGCCCACAACGGCACGTACGCCGGCGTGGGTGAACACGAAACGGACGCGAACGGAACGGTATCGCTCGTCCTCCCCGAGGAGAACGTGACCGTCGAAGCCGTCGCCGTCGACGGCAACGACACCGCGAACGCGACCGCGACGCTCGTCGGCGTCGAGCCCGAACTGGAACTCACCGTCGAGGAGACCGCGGACGACGTCGAAGTCCTGGTCACGCGCAACGGGACAGCCGTCGAGAACGCGACCGTGAACGTCACCTCGGAGAACGGAACCTACGACGGTGACGGCGAGTACGCGACCGGGGCAGACGGCGTGGCGAACCTGCCGACGCCCGAGACGGCGGTCACCGTGGAGCTCGTCGCCACCGAGGACGACGATTCAGTCGCCCGCACCGTCGAACTCACGCCCGCAGAGGAGCGCTACGAGAACTTCGGCCAGCGCGTCTCCGCGTACACACAGGAACTGGTCGACGAGGACAGCTCGGACGTCGGCCTGTGGGTCTCCGCGTTCGTGACCGAGCACAACCCCGGAAACCCGCCCGCACACGCGGGTCCGAACCAGGAACGCCGCGAGAACTCGCCAGAGAACGGTGAGCAGCCCACGGCGACGGAAACGGATTCCGCCGAGGACGACGAGTCAGACGAAGCCATCACCGAGGACGCAGCCGACAGTGACGAGTCCGATGCCGAGACGAGCGAGAACGACGCCACGGCCGCGGACGACGCGCAGTCCGATGACGAGGACGACACCGAGACGGCAGAGAACGACGACGAATCCGTGAGCGACGAGCCGTCCGATGATGAATCCGTGGACGACGAATCAGGGGAGGACGACGGACACCCGGGCAACGGCAAGGCGAAGGGCCACGGCAGTGCAACGGATGACGGACCCGGCAACGGCAACGGCAACTCACCAGGCAACGGCAAGGCCAAAGGCCGCTGAAACAGACCTCGACCCCCAGCGACGCACCGTTCGGTCGGCTCGCTTCGGTAGCGTTTTCAGCCGTCTGGTCCTTCCACCGGCTATGGCCGACCGTATCACGAATCTTCTCGACGACCCGGAGACGGCCCGCGAAGAGGGCCGCCGGAAGATGGACTGGGCGAAACAGCACATGCCGATCCTCGAATCGCTACGCGAGGACTTCGAGGCCGACCAGCCGTTCGGTGGCGAGGTCGTCGGCATGGCGATGCACGTCGAAGCGAAGACGGCAGTGCTCGCCGAGACCATCGCAGCGGGTGGAGCAGAAGTCGCCATCACCGGCTGTAATCCGCTGTCGACCCACGACGACGTCAGCGCCGCGCTCGACGCGGTCGAGGGCGTCACCTCCTACGCGGAACGCGGCGTCGACGACGAGGCCTACTACGAGGCCATCGACGCCGTCCTCGAACACGAACCGACCATCACGGTCGACGACGGGGGCGACCTCGTGATGCGCGTCCACGAACACTACCCCGAACTCATCGAGACCATCATCGGCGGCTGCGAGGAGACGACCACCGGCGTCCACCGTCTGCGCGCGATGGACGACGACGGCGCACTCGACTACCCGATGTTCGCCGTCAACGACACGCCGATGAAGCACCTGTTCGACAACGTCCACGGCACCGGCGAGGCCTCGCTCTCATCCATCGCCATGACGACGAACCTCTCGTGGGCCAGCAAGACCGTCGTCGTCGGCGGCTACGGCTACTGCGGCAAGGGCGTCGCGAAGAAGGCCGCTGGCCAGAACGCGAACGTCATCGTCACCGAGGTCGAACCCCGCCGCGCGCTGGAAGCCCACATGGAGGGCTACGACGTCATGCCGATGGACGAGGCCGCCGCGAAGGGAGACGTCTTCATCACGACGACCGGCAACCGCGACGTCATCACCCGCGAGCACTTCGAGCAGATGCAGGACGGCGTCCTGCTGGCCAACGCCGGTCACTTCGACGTGGAGATCAACCTCGACCAGCTGTCGGACCTCGCCGTCGACACCTACGAAGCCCGCGACGGCGTGCAGGCCTACGAACTCGACGACGGCCGCCGACTGAACGTCCTCGCCGAGGGCCGCCTCGTGAACCTCGCGACGCCCATCTCGCTGGGCCACCCCGTCGAGGTCATGGACCAGAGCTTCGGCGTGCAGGCCGTCGGCGTCCGCGAACTCGTCGAGAACGGCGACGAATACGAGGCCGGCGTCCACGACCTCCCCGACGATCTCGACCGCGAAGTCGCCGAGATCAAGCTGGCTGCCGATGGAGTCGAGCTCGACTCGCTCAACGACGAGCAACGCGAGTATATGGAGTCGTGGCAGCACGGGACGTAGGTGATTTGAGCGAGCAGCGCGAGCGAAAATCACCGAAAATGCGAGCGGGGAGCGGAGCGACCCGTGAGCAGCGAGGCGCTCGCAGAGCGCCTCGGGAAAGCGAGCGGCGGAGCCGCGAGTAGGGAGAGTCGAACGAAGTGAGAACCTCCGAAAATGCGAGCGGCATAGCCGCGAGCCGGGCGACCCGAGTAGAAGTCCTGTACGAGTACATCCACCGGGCATCGAATACCGGCCGATACGACGGGAACCACCCTTTTATGTACGCCCCCGAAACGCTCGACGTATGGCTGACGGGAACGACTGGGACGCGGACGCATACGACGAGCAATACGAGTTCGTATTCGAGCACGGAGACGCGTTGCTCCATCTGCTGGACGCAACGGCTGACGAGCGGATTCTCGACCTCGGCTGTGGGACGGGGCACCTGACGGCGGACATCTCCGACTCGGGGGCGACGGTGGTCGGGTTGGACGGGTCGCCGGAGATGGTCTCGAAGGCGCGAGCGGTGTATCCGACCGTCGAGTTCCGAACGGGCGACGCGCGGTCGTTCGAGGTCGACGAGCCGTTCGACGCCGTGTTCTCGAACGCGGCGCTGCACTGGATTCCCGAGGAGGATCAGGAGGAACTCCTCGAATCGGTCGCGGACGCGCTCGTCCCCGGCGGGCGGTTCGTCGCCGAGATGGGCGGGACGGGGAACGTCGCGGCCATCGTCGACGCGACGCGGGCCGAACTCGCCGACCGGGGCTACGACGTGGCTTCGCCGTGGTACTTCCCGAGCGTCGGCGAGTACGCGTCTCGACTCGAAGCGGAGGGGTTCGAGGTGCGCTATGCGACGCTGTTCGACCGGGCGACGACCCTCGAGGGCGCGGACGGCCTGCGGAACTGGCTCACGGGGTTCGGCGGCTCGTTCTTCGAGTCGGTCCCGACGGACGAGCGTGAGGACGTCGTCGCCGCCGTCGAGGACCGACTCCGGCCGGAACTGTTCGACGGCGAGAACTGGACGGCGGGCTACCGGCGGCTCCGGTTCGCGGCGCATCTGGTGGAGTGACGAAGCGGCAACGGGCGCGACGGTCGCGCGGCGCAGGCACCACCGAGCCAAGACGGCAGGCGAATCGGCCGCGACAGGAGCGTCCCTTTAAATAACAGAGGTGCAAACCAACGGCCAATGGTACGGTCGAACTCGAAAGGAGACCGCCGGGAGCGCGAACTCGTCACGGCGCTCGACGAGGCGGGCTTCGCGGTCATGCGGGCCCCGGCCAGCGGGAGCGCGACCGAGCGGGAACTGCCCGACGTACTGGCCGGCGACAGCGAGACGTTCTACGCCATCGAGGCGAAATCCTCCGCCGGCGACCCCATCTACCTCACCGGCGAGGAGGTCGAGGCGCTGGTCTACTTCGCGCGGAACTTCGGTGCGAAACCGCGCATCGCAGTCCGGTTCGACCGCGAGGACTGGTACTTCTTCCATCCAGGAGACGATACGCTGCACATCACCGACGGCGGTAACTATCGCGTCAAGAAGGAGACGGCGCTCGCCGACGGGACCGACTTCGCGGAGTTCGTTGGCGACTCGAAGAAGGTCACGTTCGACGACCTCGCGGCGGACGACGAGCCGGACCACGACGTCCGGGAAGTGTTGCAGGCGGTCCTGGCCGAGGATCTGTCGATCGACGATGCAGTGGCGATGCTGGAGTAATCAGGTGACGACGGCCGCCGTGATTCTGGAGTAATCAGGCGACGACGGCCGCGTCGTCGGTGCGACGGAGTCGCGAGTGGGGGAAGGCGTAGGTCCGGGGCTCGTCGTGTCGTGCGGCGTCGCCGACGTACACGGCGTGTACGACGAGGTCGTCGGTGGGATAGCCGCGGTTTCCGGGATAGTCCGCGACCGTCTCGTCGACGGCTTCGATGACGTACTCGTCGGCGGCGGTGGCGGTCACCTCGGTGACGGTGAGGCGGTCGCCCGTCTCGCGGTCGAGGACCACGGTTCCGGGTTCGAGGTTGCAGTGCGCACAGACGTGCGGCGGGGCCTCGGCTTCGGGGACGAAGGTCTCGGTTCCGCAGACGCCACAGGGGACCGCTCGCTTTCCCGGCGGCGGGACCCGATGAGCCGTGATCTCGATGGCCACCCGGCGCAGGTGCTTGCAGTGCTCGCCGCGGATCTCGTGGTCGGGACAGGTACAGCGATGGTCGGGGACGTCGACGACGTACGTCGCGCCGCTCTGGCTATCGACGGCGTAGCGGCCACCACCGAGCGGACGGACCGCCATGCGCTCGGTCCAGGCGCGGACGGTGCGCGGGTCGAGGTCACGGAGGTCCGGTGCGAGTGCGACCTTCCGGTCCGGGGAACGGTGTTCTATCGTGGGCATAGTGGGACGGACACGCCTGTTTTCGAGTCTGTGTCCAGGTGAAACGTAGGTGCTCGACGACCGTAAGCCTCTCGCCGAGAGAGCCGTCGCGACGTTCAGCGACGCGGCCTTCGAAGCGCTTTTGCCGCGCCCGAGGAAACGGGTCCGCATGGAAATCGAGCGGGAAGCCCTCGTCGAAGCGGGTATCGGCGCGGGTGCCGTCGCGGTGTTCGTCGTCGCGATCTACGTCATCAGCCAGTCGTATGCGACGAACGGGGACCTCCTACCACAGGGTGGGCTGGCTATCGTGGGAAGTATCGCGCTCTTCGTGGTCGTGTTGACGCTCGCCGGCTTCTGGCTGGAGCAACAGGAGTTCTAGTCGGGACTCTCGTCGGAATCGTCGTCTCCATCCTCACCCGCGCCCTCGCGCCAGTCCGTGAGTTCGTCGTCGTCGGCTTCCTCGACCCGGTGTTCGTAGTAGGACATCGGGTGTGACTCGTTGATCTCGTCTTCGCAGATGTCGTCTTTGTTCACGCAGTCGCCGTAGGACTGCATCGTCGCACACGCGGGCGCGGAGTACTGTGTCGGACTGGTGTCGCCGCGGATGTGATCGACCTGATAGCGCGTCATCTCCTCGCCGAATCCCGGATTCACCTCGAACAACTGGACGATCTCGTCCGTCGTCATCCCGATGTTCGTGAGGAAGGCGGCGATAGCGAACCGGGAGTGGTGAGCGAGGTGTTCGCCCTTCTGTACCTGGTCGAGCAGGTGTTTCATGCACGGCGGAAACAGGTCCGGAACGACGGTGTCGATCTCGGTCGTCAGGTCCATGTTCGACAGCGTCTCGCGGACCCGCTCGACCTCCTCGTCGAGGTTCTCGGCGATGACGTCGGGGACCGACAGCGGGAGGCCGTCTACGACGCGGTGGCGGATGGCCTGTTTGAGGAGGACGTACAGTTCCTCCCGGTCGACGGGGACCTCGCCGTCGACGAGCGAGCGATTGACCAGCCGCCACTCGTCGCCCCACTGGTCGGCGGCCAGTTCGAGGTAGGTCCCGACGGTCACGCGAAAGCCGTCGCCGGTCTCCCTCACGGCCGTTCCGAGGTCGAACTCCGCCAGGAGCGCATCCAGTGAGAGGTGCTGCTGGCGCGTGCTGCGGAGTTCGGTCTCGGTCTCCAGTTCCTCGACGAATCGCTCGTGTGCGCTGGCGGCCTCCGCCTGTGCGTACTTTCGGGTGCAGATGTGCTCGTCGACGGTGGACACGATGACGCGCGCGACGGGATAGGAGAGCAGCTCCACGCGGGTCTGGCGGCGTGTGTCACCGACGGTTCCGTCGGTGAGCGCCCACTCGACTCGTTCGAGCGCGCGCTCGACGACGTCCTCGTCGGTCGCCACGACCTCGGCGAGGTCGACCGACGCCTCCTGGACGGCCTCGCGAGCGCCGGCCATGAACGGATAGCGCGCGTGGAGCGGCTTCATCGAGAACTCAGTTACCGGCGGGGGTGGATAAACCTGACCACTTTTCCTCTCCGGAGACCCGACCGTGGATTACTCGTCGTCGCCGAGCAGGTCTCGGATGACCGCCTCGTCGCTGCCGCCGTCACCGCGGATGGTGTTTCGGTAGTGCTCGTACTTCTCGCGGCTGAGTTCGACCGTCTCGGTGCCACCGTGGCGTTTGACCGAGAGCGTGACGGTACCGCCGGGGTTGTTGCGGGCGGTGAACGTCGCGAGCGCACGGAAGACGAACCAGAGGGCGACGGCGATGCCGAGGAAGTAGAGCATCATCGTCTCGAACGCCATCGGGTTCGCGGTGCGAGTCCAGCGAGCCGGATAGGCGTGCCAGAACAGCCGGACGCCGACCCCGGCGACGACGGCCCCGGTGAGTGCGCCGAGCCGTTCGCGTCGACTCGACGGTAACACGACCGCGATTCCGAGCAGCATCACGGGAACGGCGAGACCGGCCAGCCCCCCGGCCTGGCGCTTGAGGGCGACGAGACTGCCGTCGCCGACGACTCCCGACAGCGGAGTCACGACCAGTGCGATGGCGCTCACGAGCCCGACGGCACCGGTCAGAAACAACAGCGCACCCGCGGCCAGCCGGTACGGGTCGCGGTCCCGCCAGTGCCGCCGGTCGTACGCCTCCCCGAGGCTAGGCATGGGTGCGTGTTGACGTGCGTCCTACAAAACAATGCGTCAGACGGGCGCGTGACGTTCGTGGCGTGTTCGAACGGGTCGAATCAGTCGCTCTGGATGCGCGGGGCGAGCATGAACGTGACCTTGCCCTGGCCCTCCGCGATGTCGAAGTGCATCTTGACGGGGAACTCCTCGCCGAGTTCCATCGAGACCTCGGCGTCTTTCGGGATGGCCTTGTTCATGTCTTTGAGGTAGTCGAGCGAGAACAGCGAGCGGGCGTTGCCCGGCGTCAGATCGATGAGGTCCTCGCGGTCGAGTTCGAAGTGGACGTCGTCGGTGTCGCCCTCCGCGTCGACGTAGAACAGTTCGTCGGCGTCGTCGACGCCCAGCGCGATGTGGTCGGAGACCATGTCGGCGGCCTTCACCGCGCGGTCGATATCGCGTCCCTCGATGACGACGTTGGCGGGCAGGTCCAGGTCCGGGAGGTCGGGTTCCTGCCGGATGGAATCGGGGTCGATGAGTGCGAGCGTGTACTCCAGTCCGTCGATCTGGATGTGGAGCTTTCGCGTCTCTTCGTCGAGTTCGAGGTGGACGAGCTGGTCGGAACCGGCCATCCCCGCGATGTCTTCCAGCCGCGAGAGATTGACGCCGATGAGACCGCCGTCGGTTTCGTAGGACTCGAAGGCCTCCGCAGACAGCGAGAGGTCGACCATCCCAACGTTGGCCGGGTCGACGGCCCGAATCTCGATCCCGTCCTCGTTGAGGTGGATCTTGCATTCGTCCACCAGCACGCTCACGGAGTCGAGCGTCGTCCGGAGCGTGTCCGCGCTCACGATGGCGTTGAACATCTTGAATCCGGCTACGCCCCCATCCATTAAAAAGTCACTTCATTCACTGCACTACTTTACTTCGTGCGCGCGAGAACGAAGGCGTCCACCAGAGCAACTATCCCCCCCTATGTGCGTAGTGTTACCATGGGAGAACAGTCGGGAGACGGAGCGTCGCTCCACGAACGGATGGAACGCTACGAGTCGCTCGCAGCGGAGGAACTGCGGTATCGAGAGCGCAAATCCGACGTGCTCGAGGACGTCTCGGCGGCGCTCGCCGAGACCATCGAATCGGCCACGGAGGAGTGTCGAGTGACCGTCGAGGCCACCGAGACGTCCGCTGACGGGAGACAGCACCGACTCCGGGCACGACTCGACACGGCGGATCTCGTCGCGCGCATCACCGAGACGCTTCCGGATGGATTCATCCTCAAGCACCTGCACGACGACGGGACGGTGAGTATCGCCTGGGACGAGCGGGCGACGGTCCCCGACGAACGGCACTACTCGGCCATCCTGAAGGCCATCGTCGAGGAGGAGACCGAGACGGAGGACGGCCTCATCGTCGACGTGCCGCGAGAGGAGCGCGTTCGTTCGCGAGCGGTCGACCTCGGTGTTCCGGAGGACCTCGCCGTCCGTCGGCTGTCACACCTCGACGATATCGGCGTTCTCTCCGTGGCTGACGGACGGGTCTATCCGGGGACGAATTACTCCTCGCTGTAAGCCGCGATCGGACTCGGCAACCGCCGGGTGATCACAGAGCGTGGGGCAGTCGTCTGCTAAGCACGTCGGTAGCGCCTCTTCTCTCGCGGAAGTCCAATTTACTGCTATCTCCCAACGACGGGACCGCTCGCGGTCCCGGTTCGGACAGCGAATTCGAGGCGGAGAAGACGTTGGCGACATCGACGTCACGAGCGGTGGGACAGAGGTCGAACAGCGCGACGGAGACGGTTTCCTCGACCTCGACGCTGACGACATCGACGCCGATATCGACCGGGACGTCAGCCGGACGGACCAGAGACGCTCGGTCGACGATTGTTCGAGACAGCGCACTGAACGTGGACAGGAGCACCGACGGACCGGGAACGATCTTTCCATTTCGTAAGGAGCCGACGGTCCCGTTACCACACAGCGTTGGCTGCTCGTCGGCTAATCACGTAGGTGGCGGTTATTCTATCAAGCAGAGAGAAGGTGTGAGTGTCTCCCGGGAGACCGACTGCGGCGGTGCTTGCGCGTCTCGACGGTGTGGCGCCGCACCGAACGGGAGCGAGATCACCACAACCATGAAGCACATAGTTCGCACAGGAGCGACGATCGCACTCGTCGCTGTCCTCGTCCTCGGGGCCAGCGCGACGGTCGTCAGCGCGGAGAAGGTCGACGTCGAACGTGACGGGCAGGAGGTCGAAGTCGATAACGGGAACGTCGAGTTCGAGGACACCGACGCAGACCTCGACTTCGAGGTCAGCGACGGGAACGTCGACATCGAGAGCAGCGGAGTCTCCATCGAGCAACGCGACGGTGACGTCGAGGTCGAGAACGACCGGAACGACCTCGACTTCGAGACGAGCAACGACGGTGACGAGGTCGACGCCGAGTCCCAGGACCTCGAGATCGAACAGCGCGACGACGCCGTCGAAGTCGAAGAGGAGAACCTCGACTACGACCGCCAGGACGACGACAACGTCAACATCGAGAGCGAGTCCGGGCCCATCGACATCGAGATCGACGCCGACGGTGAAACCGAGGTCGAGACCGACGACGGCGACGTCGAAGACGACCGAGATGGCGAACTGGAAGTCGACCGTGACGACCTCGACTACGAGAACGACGGCGACGGCGACGTCGAGTGGGAAGACGACGAGACCGACATCGAGCAGGAGGAGCGTGCCCTCGAAGTCAGCACCCAGTCCGGACTGGACTTCGAGAGCGACGGCGAGGGGCGCATCGAGTTCCGTGACGGCGACACCGACATCGAGATCGACGGCCGTAGCGTCGACATCGAGGGTCGCGACGACTTCGACGTCGAGGTCGACGAGTCCGGACGCGCCACCAGCAGCACCAACGACACCGACGGCTGAGTCCCGTCTGCATCGCGCTTTCGAACACATCGGTGGTACGCCGCCACGACGACTTTCCGCGACGTGACGAGTGGAGACGATCGGGCAATGCGACCGTCCCCATCCGAAATCCACACGGTTATGCGACGGCCGTCCGAGCCACCCGTTGCGATGAAGAAGGTCCTCGCATCCATCGGCATCGGTAACGCATCGGTAGACACCGTCCTCGACGAGGAGACCGTCCGCCCCGGCCAAGAGGTCAAAGCCGAGGTCCACGTCGACGGCGGCAACGCCGAGCAGGACGTCGACCGCATCGAACTCGAAGTCGAGACGCGCTATCTCACGGAGGACGAGGGATATCGAGACGCGACGGTCGACCGGCTGCACCTGACCGACGGCTTCACCATCGAACCCGACTCACAGCAGACGTTCGAGACGACGCTCTCGATCCCCTACGCGACGCCGCTGACGATGGGCGACGCCCGCGTGTGGGTCGACACCGACCTCGAGATTCCCATCGCCGTCGACCCCGAGGACGAGGACCCGCTCGACGTGAAACCGACCGCCCGGATGCAGGCCGTGTTCGACGCCGCCGACGACCTCGGGCTCTCCTTCCGGACGGCCGACGTCGAGGCCGACCCGTACGGCCGCTACGTCGGGCGGCGCTTCGTCCAGGAGTTCGAGTTCCGCCCCAGCGGCGGCGAGTACCGCGGCGACCTCGACGAACTGGAGTTCGTCTTCGACCCCTCCCCCGAGTCGCTGACCGTCTCCGTCGAGGTCGACCGTCGCGGCGGCCTGCTCAGCGAACTGGCCGACGCCGACGAGCGGACCACCCAGTTCTCGCTGGCCGACGCCGACCGGGCGACGGCACGGCAGAAGATCCAGAACGCCGTCGAGGGATTCATCTGAGGGCAGTGCACAGCGCGAGGCCGCTCTCCGACCAGAGTGCGTAGAGCGACACCCCTAACCGGCTCGACCGGATACTGACCACAATCAGATGAGCGGCAAGGACCACTACTACAACAAGGCGAAACAGGAGGGCTACCGCGCCCGGTCGGCCTACAAGCTCAAACAGCTCGACCAGACGGCGGGGCTGCTGAGCGAGGGGAAGACGGTCGTCGACCTCGGTGCCGCTCCCGGCGGGTGGCTGCAGGTCGCCGCCGAGGAGGTCGGCGAGGAGGGGACGGTCATCGGCGTCGACCGCCAGCGCATCGACGACCTCGACGGCGTCGAGACCATCCGCGGCGACATGACCGAGGAGTCGACGAAGGACGAGATCCGCGACCGGGTCGGCGACGACGGCGTCGACACAGTGCTGTCGGACATGGCTCCGAACATGACCGGCGAGTACGAACTCGACCACGCGCGGTCGGTCTACCTCGCACGACAGGCGTTCGAGGTCGCGACCGACGTCCTCACCGCGGGCGGGGACCTCGCGGTGAAGGTCTTCGACGGGCAGGACCTCGAAACGCTCGAGGAAGACATCGACGAGGAGTTCGAGTACGTTCGGCGGGTCAGCCCGAAGGCCTCGCGCGACGAATCCTCCGAGATCTACCTCGTCGGGAAGGGCTTTCTCACCGCGCCCGTGCGCGAGGGCGACATCCTCGAGGTGGAGATCGTCGACACGGGCCACGAGGGCGACGGCATCGCGAAGGTCGAAGGATTCACGCTGTTCGTCTCCGGCGTCGAGCAGGGCGACACCGTCGAGGTTCGCGTCGACGACGTGAAGCCGACGTTCGGCTTCGCACAGCCGGTCGAGTAGCGAGGAGAGGCGGTCTCAGGCTCGGTCGGACGTGTAGTGGGCGACTGACGTTCCGGATTTTCGCGCTGCTGCGACGACGGCGTAGACGAGCGGCGTGTCCAGCACGGCGATGGCGAGTTTCAGCACGTACTGGCCGACGATGAGCGCCGGCAGCGCCGCCAGCGGCGTCACGCGTCCGCCGAGTGCCTGGGGCGCGGCCCAGAACGCCACCGTGATGAAGATGACCGTGTCGAGCAACTGGCTCGTCGCCGTCGAGCCGACGTTCCGGAGCCAGAGGTGCCGACCGTCGGTGAGGTCCCGAAGCGCGTGGAACGCCACGACGTCGAAGTTCTGGCTGACGACGTAGGCCCCGAGACTACCGAGGACGACGCTCGTGCTCGCGCCGAGGACGCTCGCGAACTCGCCCTGCCCGACCGGCGAGCCCTGGAAGATGGGGGCCGCGATGGTGCCGTAGACGAGCGCGAGGAGGACGAGGTTCATCGCGAAGCCGACGTTGACCATCACGGTCGCGGGCCGGCGTCCGTACAGTTCCGCGTAGCAGTCCGACGCGAAGAACGTCAACGCGTAGGCCAGCGCCGCGCCCGGCAGGATGAGGGAGTCCCCGGCGACGGGCAGCGAGAACGGTAACTGGAACGCCAGCAGCTTCGATGCCGTCACCTGCGCGGTCACCAGCGCGGTGACGAACAGCCCGACCAGCGCGACCTGCACGGTCGGAAAGCGGTGCTCACTGCTCATCTTCGAGTCGTCCCTGCCGCTCGTCGATGTCGTCCAGTAGGTCCAGCGTCTTGCGGATCGACGCGCGTATCGCCTCGCTTCGGTTGACGAACTTCCCGTCCTCCCCGACGTGGTCGTCGAGGTCGTCCAGCAGTTCCGCGGGCACCTCGACGCTTATCTTGGGCATATTCGAGTATTATTCCCGACCAGTACAAAGGTCACGCTCTCCGCCTGGGCCGAGTACCGTCCGCCACGACGTGCTCAAGTACCACAGACGGTGTCCCATCTACCACGTCCGGTGGCGTCGCTGCTCCCCGGTACTCTCTCGGTGGCCGTACGATTGCAGCCGTCACCACTCCGTGCTCCACCCCGGGTGCGTGGTCACGAGCCACCGACGCGACGAGCTGCGGATGCAGGCGGTCACCGCACCGCCCGTCGGGCGAGCGATGGATGGCCTCGCCGAAACACGTGGCCTGCGTTCGCGCTCTCGACGGATGGGGTGGCCGGCCGGAGGTCCGGGCTGACGGATCGACGACCAGCCGGACGGGAGGCAGCAGGTGGGGACTGTTCCGGCGGTCGAATCGCCGGAACAAACCACAATATAACACATTCCATACATAACTTGGTGTCGTCTAAACAGGCGGTACGTCCCCCAACGATGGCGTTGGATCCCACAGTACATGTCGAAGCGAAGACTTATGAGCGAAACTCAGGTACGCCCGGCTGTACTATGGTCGACGCAATCGAACTCGACACCGCGAAGGAGCTCATCGAAGCTGCAGAAGAGCAGGCCGAGCAGATCGACAACCCGATGGTCATCACCGTCGCCAACAGCGAGGGCAACCTCATCGCCCAGCACCGCATGGACGACGCGTGGCTGGCCTCGGTCTCCATCTCCCGAAACAAGGCCTACACGTCGGCCGCACTCGACATGCCGACCCACGAGCTCGCCGAGCCGAGCGAGCCGGGTAACTCCCTGTACGGTCTGGACACCCGCGACGACGGTCGCATGGTAGTCTTCGGCGGCGGCTACCCGCTGGAGAAGGACGGCGACGTCGTCGGCGCCATCGGCGTCTCCGGCGGTGCCGTCGAGCAGGACCGCGAAGTCGCCGAAGCCGGCGTCGAAGCCTGGAACGACCTCGTCGCCGAGGACGAGGCCGCAGTCGCCAGCGTATAGGGTCGCAGTTAGACGATTCCGCGCGCCCGCCGATCACTGGCCATCGGTGTGGCTGTGCGTGAGATTCGTCGACGCCGCTCCGTTTTCTCGTGCAGATTCCGACTGGGCAGCCCCAGCGCCGTCCGGTCGGGGCGCTCGAACGGAAAAGCCGACGAGAGTCGGCTTGATCGGCGTGAATTCCCGTTAACTCGGCCTCAGCGACGGGTGTTTATACGGAGCTCACTCCCGACGGGCCGGGTGCAATGTTCGAACGACGTCACAGAGCTGCACTGCTGTCGCTCCTGGTCGTGACCGCGGCGGTCGGCCCGGCCGCTGCTGCGGTGGCGGGCGGGGACGACGCCTCGGCGAAAGCACAGGGCGACGCGTATGCGGGAACGCACGTCGGATTCGATGCGACGAGTACCGCCATCGTCGACTACCGCGTGAACGACGAGCCGGTGCTGGAACGGGTCGCCGTCCAGTCGCGGTCGAAGACGGAGAGCGACGCCGGCCTCGACGTCGGCATCGACCTGACAGCGGCGACGGACCTGGTCGGAGCCGCGGTCTCGGTCGATGCGCGCACGGAGACGAACGCGAGCCTCCGAACGGACAGCGGCGCGACGCTGGTCGCACACGACACCGACCGCGGTGACCTCGTCGTCGCGGCCGGCGAGAGCGGCCAGTACGTCTCCATCGACGTGAACGACTCCGCGTCCGTCGAGAATGCGAGCGACCAGCGGGTCGTCGTCACGACCGAGAACGGGACGACGGGAACGTTCATCGTCGCCGGCAACGGGTCGGTGGCAGCGACCGACGGTAACGTCTCCGCGTCCGTCGACGAAGATAGTCGCCTCGTCTTCCGGACCTACCCCGACGGTCGCGACGCGGCCGACGAGCGACAGGAAGCGCTCATCGCGAACGGGACTGCCACCGCCGAGGTGTACGTGCTGGCCGACGAGAACGGCGAGAACGCCAGCGACCGGCGCGCAGAGGTCGTGAACTACGGCGGTACCACGACCGTCGACGTGACCGAGTCCAGCAACGGAACGGTCGAGATGACCGCCGAGCGGTCGACCCACGACGGGACGGTCGTCATCACGTCCGTCTCCGACGCCGCCGCGAACGGCAGCGAGAATCTCACGGTCACCGTCGACGGCGAGGCCGCTGCGGAGGCGTCCTCCTACAGCGACCTTCGAGCGGCGACGAACGGCGGTGAGACCTCGAAGTACCTCGTTCGGCAGTCCACCAGCGGCGAGGCCAGTGCCGACGTCCTCGTCGCCGTGAACCACTTCTCCGAGCGGTCCATCACGGTCGAGGACGCGCAGCAGACCGACGGAACCGAGACCACCACGGAGACCGAGAGCACGACGGAGACCGACGCCGGCAGCGACGAGACGTCGACGACCGGCGGAACGACGACGTCCGGGTCCGGCCCCGGCTTCGGTCTCGGCGCGGCACTCGCCGCCCTGCTCGCGGGAGCCACGCTTCTGGTCGGCCGGCGATAGCGCGAATCCGGCTCACAGCTTTCGAACCGCCGGCGCAGGGTAAAATTCTCTCTACCGGCCCGAAGACACGGATACCGGTCGAGGTTCTTTAGGCTCGAATCGGTATCTACCGTGTGAGCCTGATCGCCGATTTCAGCGTACCGGCCGAATCGTTCTGTCTCGAGCAGACGCTCGACTCGGTTCCGGAGATGACCGTCGAACTGGACAGGCTAGCGGCTCACAGCCCGGAGTACGTCATGCCGTTCCTGTGGGTCCTCGGCGACGAGTGGGACCGGTTCGAAGCGGCGCTGGCCGACGACCCGACGGTCGTCGAGTACTCGGTGAGTGACTCGTTCGAGGACCTCCGCCTCTACCAGTTCCGGTGGGCCGACGTCGTGACCGAGCGACTGCACGTCATCCTCGACAGCGACGGCACCATCCTCGAAGGTCGGGCCAGCGGCCCCGAATGGCGGCTTCAGGTGCGCTTCGGGTCCCGGGAGCACTTCGCGACGTTCCGGGAGTACTTCGAGGACGGGGGACCGATCACACTCCACCAGCTGACCGAGCCGACGAGCAGTCGGCACCGCGGATATGGGCTCTCGGAGAAGCAGCGGATCGCGCTGCTCATGGCCTACGACAAGGGTTACTACGACGTCCCCCGGACGGCGACTGGGGGTGAGGTCGCGGGCGAACTGGGCGTCACACAACAGGCAGTCTCGGCGCGACTGCGCCGAGCGATGGCGACGCTCATCGAGAACACGTTACTCCGATACGGCGATGGCGGCCCCACGCAATAAGGGGTAGTTCAATCAAGCACTGCGCTTACACGTCTCGACCGACCTACTGTTCAATACTACGACAGTTGGAGCGCGGACGCTCCAACGTCGTTCCTGGAGTTACACCGTGCCAACACCTGACACATCGCACAAGAGTACCCCGTTCGACGACATCGTCGAAGCACTCGACACGCGAGTTCGTCGGAGGCTGCTCGTTCAACTCCTCCACCGTCCGGAGGACGAACCAGTGCACGTCGACGATTTCGACTTCGACTGCGATGCGGACAGCGTGGCAGTCCAGTTGCACCACGTCCACCTCCCGAAGCTCGCGGACATGGGCTTCGTCGAGTGGGACGATGAGACCGGCGAGGTTCGATGCGGCCCGCGGTTCGACCTGCTGGAGCCGGTCCTCGACGTCCTCGACGAGCACGAAGACGCGCTTCCGGACCACTACCTGTAAAACTGATCCCCGAGACGGCGAACCGGGTCCGTCGGGTCAGTCCGCGGGCTCGCGCGATTTCGCGCTCGTCCGCCTGCCACCGAGCGTGTACAGCCAGAGAATGCCCAGTCCCAGGCCGTAGATGAGCGAGATGGGGATGGCGAACAGGAGCGTCGTGAAGATGTCCCCCGGAGTGAACAGCATCGAGAAGACGAAGACGGCGAAGACGACGCTCCGCCAGCGGTCTCGCATGACCTCGTAGGGAACCAGACCGCCGCGGTGGAACAGGAACATCGAGACGGGAACCTCCGCGAGCAGACCGATACCCACCGTCGTCGCGATGACGAGCCACCCGAAGTTGTTGATCCGGTAGGAGATGACCATGTGGGAGCTGAGCGCGTCGGTCGCCAGCCACGAGATGATGGCCGGCGCGACGTGGAAGAAGCCGATCAGACTCCCGCCGACGACGCCGCCGACGAGCGTGACCCCCCACACCGCGAGGACGCGCCGGTCACCGCGTGCGAAGCCCCGTTCTTTCAGCGCCGGCCACGCGTAGTACAGCACGACGGGCAGTACCGCGACCGCGCCGAGCAGCGTGGCGAACTTCACCTCGAAGATGAGCGCCTCGACCGGGTGGAGCGTGACGATGTCGACGTCCAGAACCATCTGCGGCGGCATCCGGGAGAGGAAGGATTCTTTGACGTCCTTGATGCCACCGCTGTAGAGGAACCCGAACACCGACACCATGACCACCATGAAGACGCCCGCGATGCGGAACGACTTCGAGGTGAGGCTGTCGATGATGAACGCGATGTCGGTGTAGTAGCCGCCGATGTCCTCCTCGGTGGTCTCCTCCTCGGTGAACGCGTCCACGACGCCGGTCGTCGTCTGCGTGACCACGTCCGAGTCCTCGTCGGGCTCGGAGTCGGCGTCCTCATCCTCGGTCTCGCTCTGAATCTGGTCGAAGCGGTCGAGGATGGCTCGGGCCTTCTCCTTGTCGTCCTCGTCCATCGCGCGCTGGGCGTGGTCGACCGCTTCGTCCTCGTCGAGTTGCTCGAACACTTCGGGTGGGGCCGCGCGGACCCCGTCGGCCGGAATCTCGTCGAGGTCGATCTTCGACGGCGCGCCGACGCTCGACGGCGCGGGCCCGCCGAGGTAGTCGTCGTCGACCGCCTGTTCGAGTTCCTGGGTGGCGAAGTAGAACAGCGTCACACCGACGGCGACCAGCGCGACGACGCCGGCGACGATGCCGGCGGCGACCTCCAGTTGGAGCCCGGTCGCCGCGTCGAGCGGCGGGAGCTGTCTGGCGTACTTCGGCGGGAGTCGCCCGAGAGAGCGGTTGACCGCCGCGACGCCGCCGCGCGTGAAGAAACCGTAGACTGCCGCGCCCGCGAGCAGCGCGACGCCGGCGAGCACGTTCCAGCGCTTGCGTGCGACTGCCGGGAAGTCGACCGACTCGCTGGACCGTTTCGTCAGGACGACCAGCTTCGAGAGTTTCAGGCTCGCCAGGTAGAGGCCGATGAGCGGCACCGCCCACATGACCTGTGTGAACGGGTCCGGCGGCGAGAAGACGGCACCGAACGCGAAGATGCCCACGACCGCGTAGCGCCACTTGTCGCGGAAGGTCTCGTACTGGACGATCTCGGTGTACGAGAGGACGCTCATCGCCAGGGGCAACTGCGCGGCGAATCCGAACGACGCCGAAAGCAGCGCGATGAACTGCGTCCACTTGACGATGGACCACGTCGGATTGAAGCCGGCACCGATAGCGTTCGACGCCAGGAAGTCCAGCATCACCGGGAAGAACACCACGTAGGAGTAGGTGACGCCGAGCGTGAACAGGGTCAACACGAAGACGACGAGCAACGCGAGCTTCCATCGGGGCACCTTGTCGCTGGGCCACCACCCGCGTTTGCGGAGCGAGTCCCGGGAGTAGTATATCAGAATCGGCAGCGTCAGTACCGCGCCGACGACCATCCCGATCTTCGCCTGCAACAGGATGACGTCGAACGGCGTGACCGCGATGACGTCGATGTGCGGATTCTGGTTCAGGTCGGCCTTCAGCCTGTCCCAGATGAACATCCGCAGCGCGTAGATGGTCACCAGCAGCCCGAAGACGAACACGAGGAACGCCTTCTGGAGGTGTTGCTGGGCGGTCGAGAGCATCTCGCCGAGCGTCTCTCGGCCGCTCGCGACGGCCCGGCGAGTGTCTTCGTCCATAGCCCCAGCCATGTCTCCGGATTCTAGCTCTCTCGCTGTTATCAATTTTCTCATCCCCCTACGGGATGGCCGGCAGTCGGCCCCTGACCCACCGAACGAAAAGAAGGCTTACAATAGCCCGCGGCCAAGCGACTCGCGAATGGCAGACGGCGAACCCGCAAGTCCCGAGGATTCACCCTCCGGCTTCGAGGCCCCACCGGGACCGCTGGACGAGCCCCCAGACCCGCCGGACCCGGAGGGCCTCCCGAGCGCGCCCGACGACCAGGAGATGCCCCTCGCGGACCACATCGAGGAGATGGTCCAGCGGTTGCTCGTCGTCCTCGTCGTCCTCGGCGTCGCGAGCGGGATCGTCTTCCCCTTCGCGGACCAGCTCATCAACTTCCTCTGGTACGAGTTTCTGCCGGGCACCTTCGAGCAGTGCCCGACGAGAGGGAACTCGGACATCGCCTGTCCACACCTCTACCACCCGCTCGCGCTGATGCTGGCGCGGTTCAAGGTCTCCTCGCTGGTCGGGTTCATCGTCGCGCTCCCGGTCGGCGTCTACCAGACCTACCGGTTCATGCGGCCAGGGCTCTACCCGCGCGAGCGGAAGTACTACCTCGCGTCGGTGCCGACGAGCCTCGTCCTGGCGTCGTTCGGCGTCCTGTTCGCGTTCTTCCTCGTCCTGCCCGTGCTGTTCGTCTTCTTCACGGGCTACACGCAGTCGGCGGCGAACGTCGCGTTCGGGCTCGGCGAGACGTTCAACCTCATCGTCCTGATGATCGGCTTCTTCGCGCTCATCTTCCAGATTCCGCTGCTGGTCATGCTGGCCATCATGATGGGGCTGACCACCGAGCAGTGGCTCACCGAACGCCGCCTGTACTTCTGGGGTGGGTTCGCCACCGTCGCCTTCATCTTCAGCCCCGACCCGACCGGGATGGCTCCGTTCCTCGTCGCCATGACGATGATCGGCCTGTTCGAGGGGACGCTCGGCCTGCTGCGGTGGACGAAGCGCGACTCGCTGTGGCCCGCGCCGGCGGCGCTGGAGAAGCGCCGCCCGACTGCGTGGTTGCTCGCCGGCCTCGTCGGCTACCTCGCGAGTTCGATACCGGTCCCGCCGGGCTACATCAGCCGGCTCCCGACCCCGGTCATCGACGCGCTGGCGAGTGCGAACCTCCTGAGTGCGATGCCGCTCGTCATCGCGCTCCTCGTCGTCGTCGCGTTCGAGGCGACCGTCTACGTGCTCACGCAGGCGCGCCGCTGGACGGTTCGGCGGCTCCTCATCAAGATCCGCGGCGCGGTGTGGCTGGCCGCCGTCGTCCTCGGCTATCTCGGCAGCCCCAACGCCATCCTCCGGACGGCGTTCACCACGGTGAACCTCCCGACGCGGACGGCGCTCCTCGTCGCCGGCGCGACGCTCGTCGCGTTCGAGGCGACCATCTTCGTCTCGCGCGCTGTGCGCGGCGACTGACCCGACCCGAACCTTCTCACGCCCGCCGCCCCTCCGACGAGTCATGGGCAGCATCATCCTCCTCCGCCACGGGGAGACCGACTGGAACAGCGAGGACCGCATCCAGGGCTGGGCACCGAAGGGCCTGAACGACCGCGGTCGCGAGCAGGCCCGCGCGGCCGGTCGTCACCTCGCCGACGAGTACGACGTGGACCGGATGATCGTCTCGGATCTCGAACGGACGCGCGAGACCGCAGAGATGGTTCGCGAGGGCGGGGTCGACTGCGAACCGACCTTCGACGAGGCCTGGCGAGAGCGGGACTTCGGCGTCTTCCAGGGCTTCGAGCGCGACGAGGTGCTCGAACTGCGACCGCGGGCGGCCGAACTTGAGAGTCTGACGGCGCTCGACGACATCGACAACGGCGAGGACAGGGCGACGGTCCGCGAGCGCGTCGAGGGCGCGTTCGAGGAGCTACTGGCGACCACGGACGACGAGACCGTTCTCGTGGTCACCCACGGCGGCCCCATCAGAATCGTGCTGGGCCACGTGAAGGAACTCGAGGTCGAGCAGACGCTCAGACAGCACTCGCCGCACAACTGCGGCATCAGTGAAGTCGACGTCCACGAGCGACGGCTGCGGCGAGAGAACGAGACGGCGGAGTCGGAGTTCGACGGGTAGTCGAGTACTCGACCGTTAGCTCGGATAGTCGGCGTCGAACACGTTCGCGACGACGTCCTCCGAGTCGGCGTCCTCGGTCGCTTCGTCCTCCGGACTGACGCTGCCGGTCCGGTAGCCGTGGAGGTCGAGGGTGACGTGGTCGAAGCCGCAGTCGGCGACGTGGTCGCGTGCCGCGCGGACGAAGTCCGGGTCGAGCGCCACGTCGAGTTCGTCTGGACCGACCTCGATGCGGGCGAGACCGTCGTGGTCCCGGACGCGGAACTGCTCGAAGCCCCAGGTCCTGAGGAGGCGTTCGGCCTTCTCGACGCGGGAGAGCTTCGTTTCCGTCACTTCGAGCCCCGTCGGGATGCGCGAGGAGAGACATGCCATCGATGGCTTGTCTGCGACCGAGAGGTCGTACTCGCGGGCGATGTCCCGGACCTCGGGTTTGGTGACGCCGTGTTCCAGCAGCGGCGAGTAGGCGTCCAGTTCCTCGACGGCACGCAGGCCCGGTCGGTGGCCCTCGCCGGGGTCGCTCGCGTTCGTGCCGTCACAGACGATGTCGATGCCGAGTTCCTTCGCACGGTCGAACATCGCCGAGAGGCGCATCGACCGGCAGTGATAGCACCGCTGGTCGTCGTTCTCGACGAACGACTTGCTGTCGAGTTCGCTGAACTCGACGATCTCGTGACGGATGCCGATCTCCTCGGCGACGCGGGTCGCGTCGTCGAGTTCGGCGGCGGGCAGTGTCTCGCTCTTTGCGGTGCAGGCGACGGCCGAATCGCCGAGGGCGTCGTGGGCGAGTGCGGCGACGACACTGGAGTCGACGCCACCCGAGAAGGCGACGAGGACGCCGTCGCGCTCGGCCAGATCCGCACGCGCGGCACGGAGCTTCTCCTGCACGGACGCGGCTGACATGGACCGGGATTCGGACCGCGCGAGCAAAAGACCGTTGACCTCGCCCGACGTGGCGGTACGTTTATTTCACCGATATTTGTATACAACCAGTATGGGAATCTACGCGTTCGCTGGTGGCAAAGGAGGCGTCGGGAAGACGACGACGACCCTGAACGTCGGCGTCTCCCTGGCGCGAAATGGCTACGAGGTGACGGTCGTGGACGCCGACCTCGCGATGACCGACCTCGGGTACCTGCTCGAGGACGACCTCGACGCCGGGATTCACGACGTCCTGGCCGGCGAGTGCTCGCTCTCCAAAGCGACTATCGAAGGACCCCACGGCGTCCAGCTGATCCCCGGACACAGGAGTCTGGAAGCACTCCGGGACGCGGACCCGTCGAAGCTGGCGGCCGTGTTCGGAACCCTGTCGAAGGACGACGAGTTCGTCCTCGTCGACACGGGGGCGGGGCTGAGCCACGAGGTTCTCGTCTCGCTCGGGGCTGCCGACGGTGCGTTCGTCGTGACGACGCCGAAGTCCACGGCGGTCGGCGACGCGACGCAGACCGAAGCCATCGCCGACCGGGTAGACGGGACGCTCCTCGGAACCGTGGTCACCCGCGTGCGGTCACCCGACGGCCTCGAGTCGGTCGCCGACGAGATGGACACGCCGGTCGTCGGTTCGGTACCGGAGGAGACGCGATTGTCTCGCTCGCCCCTCATCGTCGCGGACGGGCCCGTGCCGGACGAGCACAGCGCTGCGGCCGGCTATCGCCACCTCGCTCGACTGCTCGAGGCCTGCGACGACGCAGCGGACCCGCAGACCGTCGCGTCGGAATTCGACGAGCCGCCCGTCCCGCCGGCAGATTTCGACCCTGCGGACGTCGAACCGGAGACGACGGAGCAAGTGGACTCACCGACGGTGGACGAGGGCGACGGCGCGGAGGCGGACGACGGACCCGTCGGCCTGTTCGGGTCGCTGCTCGGCAGGTGAGTGGCGTTCGGTTCGGCTACAGCGCGCGGGCCGCAGTCGGCAGCGCCAGCAGGAGGTTTATTCTCACCGACCGCGATAGCGCCAGCTAGATGGACATCGAGTCGATTCCGGGCGTCGGCGAGAAGACGGCCGCGGCGCTCGCCGAGCTGGACGAGCCGACCGCAGCGCTCCAGGCTGGTGACGTGGCGACCATCGCTCGCGCGCCGGGCATCAGCGAGGGCCGGGCCGCTCGAATCGCACGGGCGGCCATCCGGGAGCGACACGACGACCCCGGAGGATTCCTCGGCACGTCCCGGGCGCGGGAGATATACCGCGACGCGCTCGGCCTGCTGCAGGAGCGGACGGTCACCGACTACGCCGCCAGTCGGCTGGAGACGCTGTACCCCAGCGCGGTCGACTCTCGCATCGAGGAGGTTCAGGCGTTCGCGGCGGCGGCGATGGAGCGCGAGCCGGCCCCAGACGTGCGGGCGGCACTCGCCGACGTGGAACCGCTGCGCGCGCCGAACGACGTCCGGGTCCGCGACCGCTGTCTCGCCACGACGGACGCGGAGGTGTACGCTCGCGCCCGCGAGGCAGTCCCCGAGGTGAGCGTCGAGGTCGTCGACGACGCGCGCCAGCTGGCCGAACTCGCGCGGGGATACGCCACCGTCATCGCACTCGACGAGCAGTTCGCAGGCGTCGACGTGGAGGGCGACGTGCGCGTCGAACCGGACGCGCTGGACGACCCCGCGACCGTCGTTCCCGAGCGCCTGCTGGCTTTCTTCGCACGCAATCGCGATCGCATCCGGGCCGCCGTCGAGGTCCACCGCGCCGCCGGCGTGGAGACCGAGACGGACCTCGACGCGCTCGCGGACGCGCTCGACCGGCTGGACGACGACGGGAGCGTCGCCGGGGACGACGAACTGGAGCGGCTGGCGGTCGCCGTCGACGACCTCGACGCCGCCGTCTCGACCGCCGAGAGCGTCGCGAACGATCACCTGCGGCAGGCCATCGAGGAGCGCGACGTGACCATCGAGGGCGCTGACCTCCTCTCGCTCGTCGAGCGCGGCGCGGGCGTCGACTCCCTGCTCTCGCGGGAACTGGCCGACGAGTACGCCGCCGCGGTCGAGGCGGCCCGCGACCACCTCGTCGACGCGCTTGCGCTGGCGGACACCGAGCGCATCGCCCGGCGAGCGTTCACCGACGAGCCGACCTACCCCGTCGAGGCCGACGACGGGACCGTCTCGCGACTGCGCGAGGAGCTGACGGCCGCTCGCGACCGCCGCGCCGCCCGGCTCAAGCGCGAACTCGCCCGCGACCTCGCAGACGCCCGCGAGGACGCGGAGACGCTCGTCGACGACGCGCTCGAACTCGACGTCGAACTCGCCATCTCGCGGTTCGCACGCGACTTCGGGTGTACGATGCCGACGTTGGACGGGACGGGCTTCGATATCGAGGGCGGCCGGTCGCCGCTGCTCGACGTCCCCATCGACGAGGTCGAACCGGTCGACTACGGCGTCGAGGGCGTCGCGCTGCTGTCCGGCGTGAACTCCGGCGGGAAGACCTCGACGCTCGACCTCGTGGCGCTCGTCGTCGTCCTCGCACACATGGGTCTGCCCGTGCCCGCCGAGCGCGCCCGCGTCGAGCGCATCTCCGAACTGCACTACCACGCGAAGACCCAGGGCACGCTCGACGCCGGCGCGTTCGAGTCCACGCTCCGGGAGTTCGGCAGCCTCGTCACCGACGTCGGCGCGGGCGAGGAGGGCGTCCTCGTCCTCGTCGACGAACTGGAGAGCATCACCGAGCCCGGCGCGAGCGCGAACATCATGGCCGGCATCCTCGAAGCCCTCTCCGAGCGGCACGCGACCGCGGTGTTCGTCTCCCACCTCGCGGGCGAGATACAGGACGCGTCCAGCGTCGACCTCGCGGTGGACGGCATCGAGGCCGTCGGCCTCGTCGACGGCGAACTCGAAGTGAACCGCTCGCCGGTCAAGGGACGACTCGCTCGCTCGACGCCCGAACTGATCGTCGAGAAGCTGGCCGACGACAACGACGGGCGCGACGCCGCGTTCTACGGTCGCCTGCTGGAGAAGTTCGAACTGTAAGCGGCGACGTGGCGAGGAATTAAGTACTCTGGCGACCGGGGTGAAAGTGATGACCGAGGACCCCGAAGAGGGGATGCTCTCCTGGGACGAGTCGGTGTTCCGGGACGAACACGTCTTCGAGATCGACTACGTCCCGGAGACGTTCCTGCACCGACAGACCCAGATGGAGAGCCTGAAGTACGCGCTGCGACCGGCGGTCCGCGGGTCGCGGCCGCTGAACGTGGTCTCGCGCGGACCACCGGGGACGGGCAAGACCACGGCAGTCCAGAAGCTGTTCAGCGAACTCCGCAGACAGGACGGGGTACAGGCCATCCGCGTGAACTGCCAGGTGAACTCCACCCGATACTCGGTGTTCTCGCGGCTGTTCGAGGGGGTCTTCGAGTACGAGCCGCCGTCGTCGGGCATCTCCTTCAAGAAGCTGTTCGGCCAGATCACGGACAAACTGGTCGAGCGCGACGAGGTGCTGGCGGTGGCGCTCGACGACGTGAACTACCTGTTCTACGAGGGCGAGGCCTCCGATACGCTCTACTCGCTGTTGCGCGCCCACGAGGAGCACGCCGGCGCGAAGATCGGCGTCGTCATGGTGTCCTCCGACCTCGACCTGGACGTCATCGAGGAACTCGACACGCGCGTCCAGAGCGTCTTCCGCCCCGAGGACGTCTACTTTCCGAAGTACGACGAACCCGAGATCGTCGACATCCTCCGCGAGCGCGTCAATCGAGGGTTCCACGAGGGCGTGATGGGCGCGCCCCAACTGGACCGGGTCGCGGAACTGACCGCCGACCAGGGCGGCGATCTGCGGGTCGGCATCGACCTCCTCCGTCGGGCGGGCCTGAACGCGGAGATGCGCGCCAGCAGGACCGTCGAGGTGCAGGACGTCGACGCCGCCTACGACAAGTCGAAGTACGTCCACCTCTCTCGGCGGCTGCAGGAGTTGAGCGAGTCCGAGAGTTCGCTGCTCGAAGTCATCGCCGACCACGAGGGCCAGCGCGCCGGCGACATCTACGACGCGTTCAACGACGAGACCGGGCTCGGATACACCCGCTACTCCGAGATCATCAACAAGCTGGACCAGCTCGGCCTCGTCGACGCGAGCTACACCAATGTCGAAGGCCGCGGTCGCTCGCGGGAGCTGAACCTGAACTACGACGCCCAAGCGGTCCTCGACCGGCT
>JARUKX010000024.1 GCA_029688825.1 Haloarculaceae archaeon H-GB1-1
CGCCAGAAGCCGAGACGCCCGAAGCAGAAACGCCCGAAGCAGAAACGCCTGAAGCCGAGACGACGACGGAGGTGATCACGTCCCCACCACCGTAGACCGAGCCCGGATCGAGTGGGCAGGAACGGCCTGCCCAGTCCCGTGCGAACGGGGTATCGAGCGACGTCGGCGGTGGGAATCCACGACTCGAACGCGGGCCGACCCCGCGAACCACGCAGCTTCTGGAAATTCCGTTACTGGGAACGATGGCGTTCGCCCTCGCCGCCCCGAGTATCGCCACGACGTCCGGAATTGACCCTCGTGGGAGTGATCGAACTCCCCCTGCCGTTCCTGGTGTCAGCCGCGCCCGTCATTCGGCGTGCTTTTGTGGGAACGATACAATCTCCCGCCGTGAACCAATCGCCCCACGGGAGGCACGCATGAGAGCCAGAGAGGACTTCCTCGCGGGTGCTCGGGTCGTCTCGCCGATGCTGCTCGGTATCGTCCCGTTCGGACTCATCGTCGGCGTGACGGCGGTCGGTGCGGGGCTCTCTCCGGGACAGGCGCTCGGCCTCTCGACGGTCGTCTTCGCGGGTGCGTCACAGCTGGCCGCCATCGAACTGCTCGGCCGGGACGCCCCCCTCACGGTGGTCGTCCTGACTGCCATCGTGATCAATCTCCGGATGATGATGTACAGCGCTTCCATTGCACCGTACTTCCGACGGCTCGCCGCGCCCACGAAGTGGATCGCTGCGTACCTGTTGACAGACCAGGCGTACGCGGTCTCCATCGCGGAGTTCCGCCAGACTACACCCGGAGAGCGGAGCCGGAGGTGGTTCTACTTCGGCGCAGCGGTGACGCTGTGGGTCCCCTGGCAGATCGTGACGGTCGTCGGGGCGCTCGTCGGCGCGAGCGTTCCCGAGGGACTGTCCCTGGAGTTCGCGATACCACTGACGTTCATGGCGTTGCTTGTCCCGACGCTGGACGGTCGCAGCACCGAGATTGCGGCCCTCGTCGGCGGCGGGGTTGCCGTCGTCGCGGCGGTGTTCCCCTTCAATCTCGGATTGATCACCGCCGCGCTGCTCGGCGTCGCCTCCGGCGTCGGCCACGAGGTCCTCGTCGGTGAGTTCCCGACCACGGATGCATCGGCGCACGGCGACGGCGGTGATTCGGCGTGACGACGAGCTACGGAACCGGCGCAATCTGGCTCGCCATCGTCGGGGCCGGCGTGGGAACGTTCGCGATTCGGCTCTCGTTCATCCTCCTCCTCGGACGGCTGGACGAGGCACCACCGACGGTCGAGGGAATCCTGCGGTTCGTTCCGGCTGCCGTCCTCGCCGCACTCGTCGCGCCCTCGCTGGTCGCGCTCTCGGCGGAGCCGTCGCTGGGACTGTCCTACGCGCCCGAAAAGGTCGGTGCCGGTGCAATCGCGGCGGTCGTCGCGTGGCGCACGGAGAACGTCCTCGCCACCATCGGCGTCGGGATGGCGGCGCTCTGGACGCTCCAGGTCGTCGTCTGAATTCGGTAGTGCTTACTCTGCGAGCGACGCTGTCAGTTCGATGTCGGTCGCGGCGAGCGCCTTCGAGACGGGGCAGTTCTCCTTGGCGTCCATGGCGACCTCGACGAACTCCTCTTCGGTCGCGTCGGGGACCGTGCCCTCCGCGGTCAGGTCGATCTTCGTGATGGTGAAATCGCCCTCGACGCGCTCGAGGTGGACCTCGGTCTCGGCGTGAACGCGCTCGGGGTCGAACCCCTCCTCTTCGAGCGCGAGCGCGGTCGCCATGGCGAAACAGCCGGCTTCGGCCGCGCCGATGAGTTCCTCGGGGTTCGTCCCCTCGGCGTCCTCGAAGCGAGAGCCGAACGAATAGGGTCCCTCGAACGCGCCGCTGCCGAGGGCCATCGTTCCGTCGCCATCCTTGAGTCGGCCGTTCCACGTCGCTTCTGCTGTGCGAGTTGGCATGATCTGTGACCTCCGCCGAGAGGTACAGCCGGGTCCTGTAAAACGATTGTCTCGACCGGGGCGGTGTACCTATCGTCGAGTTGTGACGGATTCCCAGGGAGGGGACGCCGACACTGAGCAGGTGTCTCTACTCGGCGGATTCCACGACCTCCTCGGACGCGCGACGCCGAATCTCTCCCGTGTTCGAACTGCTCGGGAGTTCGATCACGATCACGTTCCCACGGGGGTCGTTCCGCTCGAAGGAGAGTTCGCCTCCGAGTGAGTCAACGCACCACTGCATCACCCACAGTCCTACGCCGGTTCCGTGATAGGTGCTACTCGTCTCGGCAGTGGCGTCGAGGGCCCCGGTCTCGACCTCGGGAATCGACGGTCCCGAGTCCGCGATGCGGACGGTCGGGTTGGTTCGTGGTTCGACGTCAATCTCCACCGTCGGGTTTGCGGCGTCGTTGTGTTCGATGGCGTTCTCGACAGCGTGTTCGACCGCGTACTGAAGGCCCTCGTCGGCGACAGCCCAGACCTCCGGCGGACTCTCGACGAAGACCTCGGCGTCGGGATGTTCCCGTCGGGCATCCTCGGCGACGGAGCGGACGAGGTCGGCGATGTTCGACCGAGAGCGGTCCGACCGGTCCGGTTTGGCCATCTGCTCTATCTGATGGACGGAGCGACTGAGACGACCGACGTCTTCTGCGACGTCGAGAATCCGGCCGACCTCGTCCTCCAGCCCCTCGTCGTCGAGTTCGGATTTCAGCCTGTCCCCGTGGCACATAACGACGGTCATCTTGTTCCGGAGGTTGTGCCGGATGATCCTGCTGAGCAAGCGGTGCCGTCGGTCCCGATTGCGGTAGGTGGTGACGTCGTTGATCTCCGCGACGACGCACTCCCTTCCGTCGATGGTGGTCTGTGAGAGGCGAACGCTGACCCAGAGCAGTTCTCCGTCCGCCCGCTCGACCTGCCACTCGAA
The DNA here is from genome assembly GCA_029688825.1 of Haloarculaceae archaeon H-GB1-1. GTDB lineage: Archaea > Halobacteriota > Halobacteria > Halobacteriales > Haloarculaceae > JARUKX01. Next base: position 2,898 of record JARUKX010000024.1, read on the forward strand.
CTCCTGGGGGTCGCCGTCAGCGGCGGCCTGGATTCGCTTGACCGCCTCGGACTGGGTGTACCGGGTCGAGGGTGCCGTGTACTCCTCGATGTCCATCTCGCGCAACTCCGCTGCAGAATACCCGTAAAGCCGCTCCAGCTTCTCGTTCACACCGATAATTGAACCCGTCGCTGGGTCGTGGACGGTGATGCCCACGTCGAGATCGTCGAGCATCGGCGGCAGTGAGATCCCACTCCTTCTGGTCATGTGTTCATCCTGTACGCCCAGTCCGGTCAAGATACTACCAAAGAATATTGGTACGGTTGAAGCTTCCAAGGACGGCGCGCTGACAGTCCGCTCAAACCCTGTGTGTCAGACACACCCGAAGCGAGGGCGTTTGGCAACGTTTTAGCGGCGGATTCGCCGACCAATAACCAATGAGCTACAAGATCGGACTCGTCGGCAAGCCGTCAGTCGGCAAGTCCACCTTCTTCAACGCCGCGACGATGAACGACGTCCCGGAGGGGGCGTACCCGTTCACGACCATCGACCCAAGCGTGGGCGAGGCCTACGTCCGCGTCGAGTGCGCCGCGCCGGAGTTCGACCACTCCTGCACGCCGAACCACGGCTACTGCGCCGACGGCGTGCGGTTCGTCCCGACCCAGCTCGTCGACGTGGCCGGCCTCGTTCCCGGCGCGCACGAGGGGCGCGGGCTGGGCAATCAGTTCCTCACCGACCTGAACGAGGCCGACGTGCTCGTCCACGTCGTCGACTTCTCCGGCGAGACGGACATCGAGGGCGAGTCCACCGAGGGCCACGACCCCCGCGAGGACATCGACTTCCTGGAGAACGAACTCGACATGTGGTACCTCGACATCCTGGAGAAAGGTATCGACCGCTACGAGTCGGGCTACCACGGCGAGGAGAAGGACGTCGAAGAGGACCTCGCAGAGCAGATGTCCGCGTTCGGTATCGTCGCCGACGAGATCAAGCAGGTCATCCTCTCTCTCGACCTCGAACTCGACCCCGACACGTGGGACGACGACGACAAGGAGGCGCTTGCCCGGGAGATCCGCATCCGGACGAAGCCGATGCTCATCGCCGCGAACAAGATGGACAAGGCCGTCTCCCAGGAGAACTTCGACGAGATCACGTCCGACCCCGACTACGAGCACCTCACCTTCGTCCCGGTCTCCGCACACGCCGAGAAGGCGCTCAAGCAGGGCGACGAGCAGGGTGCGCTGGACTATCGCCCCGGCGACGAGGACTTCGAGATCGTCGCCGACCTGCCCGAGGAGAAGGCCGCCGGACTGGAGCAGATTCGCGAGTTCGTGACCGAGTTCGGCGGCACCGGCGTGCAGGAAGCACTGGAGACCGCGCTGTTTCAGGAGATGGACGCCATCGCCGTCTTCCCCGGCGCGGAGAGCCCCCAGGACGACGGTACCTTCCTGCAGGACTGCTTCGTCCTCCCCGACGGCTCCACCGCCGAGGACTTCGCGTACTTCATCCACTCGGACATCGGCGAGGGCTTCCTCCATGCCCACGACGTCCGCTCGGGCCGACAGGTCGGGGCCGACACCGAACTCGACCATCGCGACGTCATCGAGATCACGACGACGAACTGAGCGACCGTCGTTCGGTGACGCCACCGTCCGCGCGGGTACCGACGCGCTCGACGGGGGCGGACCTGCTCCTTTTGCCGACGCCGTCCGTGAGATGTCGACTACCCGAGGGCGGCATCGATCATGGGTTCGGACACACACGGCGCGGCTTCGGGAGCCCCGTGGCGCTCTCGCACCGTCCAGGTCGTCCTGGCGAGCACCGCGCTCGCGCCGCTCGGGGTGCCGCTCATCAGCCCCGCGCTCCCGGTGTTCCGTGACACGCTGGGGATTTCCGAGGCCCAGGCGAGCCTCCTCGTGAGCGGGTACTTCGTCGTCGGCATCGTCGTCTCACCGTTCCTCGGCGTCCTCGCGGATCGAGTCGGACGTAAGCGGGTCCTCGTGAGCGGTCTCCTGACCTTCGGGCTCCTCGGTGGCGCGATGGCCTTCGCCCCCTCCTTCGAGGCGGTGTTGGCGCTCCGCGTCGTCCAGGGAACGGGTGCGGCCGCCATCTTCATCACGACGGTGACGATCATCGGTGACACGTTCACTGGCGTGCAGCGGAACACGGTCCTCGGGCTCAACGTCGCCGTTCTCTCGGCGGCCGCGGCGCTCTTTCCGGTCCTCGGCGGCGCACTCGTGACCGTCAGGTGGACCGCCCCGTTCCTCGCGTACTTCGTCGCCGTCCCCGTCGCGCTGGGCGCGTTCGTCGCGATGGACGAGCCGACTCGTTCGACGCCAGACCGCGGCCTGGAGTATCTCCGGGACGCTCTGGGCGTCGTCGCCAGACCGGCTATCGTCGCCCTCTTCACCGCGACGTTCCTGACGGAGTTCCTCTTCTTCGGCGTCGTGTTCACGGCGATGCCGTTCCTGCTGGCGCGGACCCTGTCGCCGGTCGCGGTTGGCGTCGCACTCCTGGTGGCCGAGTCCGCAGCGATGCTGGCCGCCGCGGCGAACGGTCGATTGGCGCGGCGAGTCTCGAATCTGCGACTCGTTGCCGTCGGGTTCGCCTGCTACGGCGTCGGGTTCCTGGCCGCGTGGCTCGGGCCGGGACCGACCTACGACGCCGCGTCGCTGGCCGTCGTGGGTACGGGCGTCGGGCTACTGTTACCGTCCGTCGACGCCGAACTGAGCGACCACGTTCCCGCGGCGTACCGCGCCGGTGCATTCAGCCTCAGAAACAGTACGACGTTCACCGGACGGGCCGCCGGTCCAATCACGTTCGTCGGCCTGGCGGTCACCGCCGGCTACGGCTACGACGCCCTCCTGCTGGCTGCCGGCGTCGTCGCTCTCGTCGCAGCCACGGTCGCGGCGCTCGCGCCCGGAACCCTCGATCCCGCCCCCCGGGTCTAGTCGTCCGCCGGCGCGGGCGACCCGCCTTCGTTGGACGCGCCGACCTCGGCGGCGAGGCCAGAGAGTCCCAGTTCGTACAGCGTCTCCTTCATCGGCACGCCATCGAAGTTCCAGCCGCGGGCGACGTAGTAGCGGTCGAGTTCGCGGTCGTATTCGGCTTCGTCGATGCTGTTGCCCTCGCTCGGGCCGTCCGGGATGGGTTCGTGGAACCGAGGCGGAAGCTGGTCGTCCTCGCGGCTGAAGCCCTCCCGGAGGTTGTACGCCTTCGAGACGTTGTAGGCTCTCTCGCCGACTTCGAGGAGTTCGGACTCCGTGTAGTCGAAGCCGGTCATGGCGTTGACCAGTTCGCGGACGCCCTCCGCGAGCGTGATGCCGCGGGTGAACTTGCAGACGCCGGTGACGTCGTAGACCATCATCAGGTCCTCCATCGCCTTCAGCGCGATTGCCTTGCCGTTCATCTGGAGGCGGTCGTAGCCCTCGAACTCCCAGAACGAGCCGCCCATCTCCAGGGCGTACATGCAGGAGGTGAGGTGGTCCGCGCCGCGCGGGGAGACGCCGTAGGCCAGCGCCATGCCCTTGATGCCGCGGACCTCGAAGCCAGCGGGTGACTGACCCTTGACGTGGACGACGAAGTCCTCGCCAGCGCCGGCCTTCCGCGCGGCAGCGAGATGACCGTCCATCAGGAGTTCGCCGAGGTCGCCCTCGCCGTAGGCGATCCGCTCCAGCGTCTCCAGCACCGCCTCGGCGTTGCCGAACTCGAAGTCCGCATCCGTGTCCGGTTCGACGATGCCCTTCTCGACGGCCTCCATGGCCCACGCGATGGCGTTGCCGGCGTCGATGGTGTCCAGCCCGAGTTCGTCGCAGATCTGGTTTGCCTTCGCGACTGCCTCGACGTCGTCGACCTCGACGTTGCCGCCGAGGGCGTACTGCGTCTCGTACTCCGGGCCGTCGACGGCGATGTCGCCGTACTTCGTGTCCTCGGCCTCGAACCACTGACTGCACGGTTTCGTGCAGTAGGGGCACGGCCGTTTGGTGTCGACGTACTCGCCGGTCCAGTAGCGGGGGTCCAGCGGGACGCGGTCCTCGTCGGGGTCGGCCAGCTTCTCGTAGGCCTTCTGGAAGTAACTGGACTGCCAGTTCCGCGTCGGGTAGATTCCCAGCGCGGTGTTCTTCGCGTCGAAGGCCTCGCCGGTTCCGTACTGAACGTCGACGGACGCCGAGCCGGTCCCCTCCATCTCGATCTCGCCCTTGCCCATCGTCTCGAGCCGCCACTTGTTGTTCAGCTCCTTCAGTTCCTCCTCGCGGGCGATGGGGACGCCCTTCGTTCCCTTCGCCGCGATGGCCTTGAGGTTCTTCGAGCCCATGACCGCGCCGGGACCGCCGCGGCCCGCCTGCCGGTCCTCGCACTCGATCATCGAGATGTTGCTCTCGTTCTCGCCGGCCGGGCCGATGACGGCGGTCCGGACGCCGGGGTGGGCGTCCTTCAGCGCCGCACCCGTCTCGCGGGTGTCCTTGCCCCAGAGGTCGTCGGCGGGTTCGAGCCGAACGTCGTCGTCTTCGATGACCAGACTCACGGGCTCGTCGGCCGCGCCGCGAATCACGAGCAGGTCGTAGCCGGCGCGCTTGAGTTGGTCACCCATCTTCGCGCCGACGATCGACTTGCCGTAGCCGCCGGTCAGCGGTGACTTGAATCCGAACGCGGTCTTCGAGCCCGTCGGAACTGACGGGCCGACGAGGATGCCCGGTGCGACCGCGAGGACGTTGTCCGGTCCGAGCGGGTCCGTCCCCGGCGGCACCTCGTCGTAGACGACGCGGGTCGTGAAGCCCGCGCCGCCGAGGTACTCCCGAAGGAACTCGTCGGGAAGTGCTTCCGTTCGTATCTCGCCAGTACTCAGATCGACTTCGAGGGATTGTTTCCAGTGACTCATGGCTGGGTCCGTGGTGGTCGTCGGTCGGCGTCGACTGCCAGTGGATATGGGTTGCCAAGCCTAACCACTAACGGGCCGACCATGGTCGGGTTCGTCCGTGAGAGGAGGTTCGCGAGTGTCCGCGCCGACTACTCGCCGAAGGGGTCCGCGTAGCCGTTCCGGACGAAGTAGCGGACCCAGTTCCCGTAGGTCCGGTCCGCGGGGTGGTCGGCGACCTGTTCGTATCGGACGGTTCCCTCCTCGTCGAGGACGTACGTTCCGGCGATACCGGTCACGCCGTGACTCGTCTGTTCGGTGCCGCTGTACTGCTCGGCGACGACGCCGTCGGGGTCGGCGAGCAACTGCATCCCGAGGTCGTAGCGGTCGCGCATCTCGGTCACCTTCTCGACCGGGTCCGTGACGATGGGCAGGATCGTCACGTCGTCGTGGAACCAGAGGTCGTAGGAGACCGCGCTGAACGTCTGGAGCTGTTCGGCACAGAACGAGCACCAGTGCCCGCGATTGACGAGGACGACGACGGGGCCGTCCGAGAGAGCGTCCGTCAGAGCGACTGTCCCGCCGGCTGTACTGGGGAGTTCGAATTCGGGACCGCGTGACCCTTCGAGCGTCATTCGAGTCTCGATACGGCACCGCTGCGGTTTGGGGTTTCGCCGATGTGGGCCGGCGTCGCCAATCCGCTTCGGGCCGACGTGTTCGTCGGCAGCCCAGATCGTCCCGTAGCCGACCGTTTCCAGCCACCGAGTATAAGTGACCGCTCGATAGACAGCGCGTCATGGCCGTCGGCCCGTACGACCCACAAAGCTACTGGCTCGTCCGGTTCGTCTTCCAGCGCGGACTGGGGCTTCTCTATCTACTCGCGTTCGTGGCCGCCGTCCGACAGTTCCGGCCGCTCGCCGGTGAGGACGGCCTGCTGCCGCTCGCTGAGTACCGCGAACACATCGACCTTCGGGAACGGCCGAGCCTGTTCTACTTCTTTCCGGACGACAGGGCGGTCGCGATTGCGGGATGGCTCGGCGTCGCGCTCTCCCTGCTGGCGGTCACCGGCCTGAGCGAGCAGTACGGAACGGCCGTCTCCGTCGGGATCTGGGCGATGCTGTGGGTGCTGTATCAGTCGTTCGTCAACGCCGGGCGGACGTTCTACGGATTCGGCTGGGAGTCGATGCTGCTGGAGACCGGCTTTCTGGCCATCTTCCTCGGCGCGAGCGACGTGGGCGTTCACGCGGCCGTCATCTGGCTGCTGCGGTGGGTCCTCTTCCGAAACATGTTCGGTGCGGGGCTGATCAAACTCCGCGGCGACGACTGCTGGCGCGACCTGACGTGCATGCAGTACCACTACGAGACCCAGCCCATGCCGAACCCGCTGAGCTGGGTGGCGCATCACCTCCCCGACCGGGCCCACAGGTGGAGCGTCGGCGTGAACCACGTCGTCGAGCTGGTGATTCCGTTCCTCTACTTCGCGCCGCAGCCGTACGCGTCCATCGCCGGCGCGGTCACCATCGCGTTCATGGGCTGGCTCATGCTCACCGGCAACTTCGCGTTCCTGAACGCGCTGACGATGGTGCTGGCGGTGAGCACGTTCAGCGACGGCGTCCTCACCGCCCTGCTGTCCGTCTCGACGCCCGCCGTCGCGTCCGTTCCCCCAGTACTGAACGGGGCCGTCTGGCTCCTCCTCGTCGTCGTCCTCCTGTTGAGCTACTTCCCGGTCCGGAACCTCGTCTCGTCGTCGCAGGCGATGAACCGCGGGTGGGACCCGCTGCACCTCGTGAACACCTACGGCGCGTTCGGGTCCATCACGAAGACGCGCTACGAGGTCGTCGTCCAGGGGACGCGCGACGAGGAGCTTACCGCCGACACCGAGTGGGAGACGTACGCGTTCCCCGGCAAACCGACCGATACGGACCGTCGACCGCCCCAGGCCGCACCGTACCACCTGCGGTTGGACTGGCAGCTCTGGTTCGCTGCCATGAGCCCCGGCCCGCGGCGACATCCGTGGTTCGTCCACTTGCTGGCGAAACTGCTCGCCGCCGACGAGGGCGTCAGGGCATTGCTCCGCCGTGACCCCTTCGGCGACGACCCGCCGACGCACGTCCGCGCGCTGCGGTATCGCTACCGCTTCACGACGCCCGAGGAACGCGCGGAGACCGGCGACTGGTGGCACCGCGAACGGGTCGGCACGTACTACGGCCCGGTCTCGCTTGCCGACGACGGCTTCCGGTCGGTGCTGCGACGCCGCGGCTGGGAGGTGCCGGACGCGAAAGTTCTCCCTGAGTGAACTACTCCGCCTCGACGTCGTCCATCGCCAGAAACCGCTCTCGGACGTCCGCCGACGGGACCATACACGACTCCCGCCGGCCGAAGACGAGATAGCGGTGCTCGGCGACGAGGTCGTACGCGCGGTCCCGAAGCCACTTCGGGACGAACAGCGCGGGCGCGAGGCCTGACTGCGGGAGGCCCAACCGTCGAGCCACGCGAAGCGCGGCGTCGGACTTCGTGTAGCAGTCGTCGCCGTCCACCAGCACGATGGAGTCCATGTGATCCGCGGACAGCCCGCACTGCTGTAGCAGTTCTGCACCGGCCGCCGACTGCAGTGGCGCGAAGTGGAATATCCCCTCGTCGTCGTGTTCGATGACGTACTGTACGCTGGCGTTACAGAGGTTGCAGACGCCGTCGAACAGTAACACGGGGTGTTCGTCCGGGACGGGGTCGGTCACGGTCGGCACTTGGTCCGCCAGCGAGTTCAGCGTGTCGGGCTACGTGCCCGGAACGCCGAACGCCGAGAGGTCGAGGCCGACCAGTCCGAACGCCGCGACGACGACCACGGCGACGGCCCAGGCACCACCGCCGACGAGCAGCGCTCGTCCCCAGCCGACCGGGTAGCGGTACTTGATGACGCCGACCCAGGCGGCGAGCGCCAGCAGCGTCCCCACGAGCGGGACCCACCCGACGAGCGCCCAGGCGATGGCGCCGAACAGTGCAGTCAGGAGCGCGTCCTCGAACTCTCCGAATTCGGTCACGTACCGACCGGCGACGTGGATGGCGAACGCGCCGACGAGCAGGCCGCCCGCGAACGTGAGCAACGACCCTGCGTGCGGTTGTGCAAACGGTGGCATGAGTGTGAAAAACGGGGTCGCTACGCGGTCTCCGTGGTCGCGGTGGTCGTACCGGACCCGGACTGTCCGTCACTGGCGGTCGATTCCGCGTCGTCGTTCTCTGCCTCGTCGTCGCCCGGCGTCAGTCCGCTGATGGCGTCACCGAGCGAGCCGTCGAGGTCGCCGGCGAGGAAGTCCCGAATCTGCTGGTGGATCTCCCCGACGTGGTCGGGCACCTGTTCGGGCATGGAGACCGGCGGTCCCTGTGCGTGGTCGTCGCTCGCGCCAGCACCCGCGGCGCGGTCGTTCGCGTGGTCGTCGTTCGGTTCCGCTGCCGTCGCAGCGCCGCTGGCGGGCGCGGCCGCGACCGCACCGCTCACCAGCAACAGCGCCGCGAGTCCGATAGCTGCGATTCGTCCGTTCATCTGTGATTCCTCCGTCCGGGCCCAGGGAGTGATGGGACTTGAAGGGGGAAAGCCGTAAAGACGGATTATGGCAGTATCAGCGACGATTGGGCCGATTTAAACCGAATCAACCCGAGTGAAAGCGGACTGCCTGTGACGGCGACCCGACCACCGTCACGACTCCCGGTCCTCACGGCGGACGACGAACACCGCGCCGATGGATTCGGCAGCGACGCGCTCCTCGAAGTCGCCGAACACCAGGGCGCGGAGATTGGGCGCTTTCTCGCCCATCACCATTGCGTCGAACGCGGTGGCGACCTCCGCGATGGCCTTCACGGGCGTGGTGGACTCGACGTGTTCGCGGGTGAGTCGCTGCCGTGGGTACCCTCCGTCGACGAGGGCGTCGGTCACGACACCGGTGCGTGTAGCCGCCTCGTCCGGCGGCGTCACCTCCAGAACGGTGACGTCGACGTCTCGGCCGTCGACGAAGGCGGCCGTGAATCGCCCGATTCGTTCGGCGTCGACGTCGCCGTGGAGGACGACGAGCAGGTTCTCGTCCTCCATGACGGGGTTGAGGTGGAGGACCGCGTCGCAGTCGTGGTCGGCGGCCACCCGATCGAGCGTCTGCTCCCGCTCGGGCGTGAACGCGAGGACGGTCTCGACGGTGGCACCCGCTTCGCGAAGGGCCTCGGCGGCGTCGTTCAGCTTCGCCTGAGCCTTCTCCTCGAAGGTCATTCGCGCCTGACTGGGAGCCGTCTGCTCCGGGATGACGTGATACCCTAGCAACACGACGTCCGTCGAGGCGAGGAGGTCGACGACGCCCGGCCCGACGGTCTCGCCTTCGAGGATCTCCAACGGGACGAGGATGCGCTGTCTCATAGCTTCCCTCTGAGAGACACGTCCCGAGCGTAAAAGACGTACCACCCGGCTGCGGCGATCATGAGCGCCACGCCAACGAGCTGCGAGAGGGGTTGCATGAACGCGATGAGGCCGAAGCTCGCGACCGCACCGAGGGCGGGCACCACGGGATAGCCCGGCACCTCGAAGCTGGGGTCGTACCAATCGGGACGGTTCCGGCGGAGCTGGACGAGCGCGACGCAGATGAGCCCGTACATCACCAGGTGCAGGAACGACGCGACCTCCGCGAGCAGTTCCACTTCGCCGAGCGCTACCAGCCCCAGCACCGGGACGCCGGCCATCGCCAGCGCGAGATGTGGCGTTCCGTAGCGGAGATTGACCGTCCCCGCACGCCGTGGCAGGAGGGCGTCCCTGCTTAACGCGAAGATGGCTCGCGAGGAGCTGAGGATCGACGCGTTGGCGGAGGAGAGCGTCGCGAGCAGTCCGGCGACGAAGATGGCGACGGCTCCGAGCGGGCCGAGTAGGACCCTCGCCACCTCGACGATGGCCGTCTCACCGAATCCCGCGAGGCGGGTGCTGCCGATCGCGCTCGTGGCGACGAACACCGTCACGACGTAGAACACGGTGACGACGAGTACCGAGCCGACCATCGCGAGCGGGAGGTTCCGGCCGGGGTCCTGTATCTCCCCGGCGACGGTCGCCACCTGGACGAAGCCCAGGTAGGAGGTGAACACGAGCGCGGCGGTCGTGAACACCGGGACCGTGCCGAACGGGAGGAACGTCTCTGGCGTCGTCGCGTTCCCGAACACGCCCAGCGCGTCGAGCCCACCGTAGCCGAGAAAGAGGGTCAGGATGACGAGCAACAGCCCGACGACCGCGTTCTGGAGCTTCGCAGCGTTCTCCGTCCCGGTCACGCTCAGTGCGGTGAGGACGGCACCGAAGGCGAGCCCGAGCACCGTTACCGGACTCACGGCGAAGCCGATTCCGACCTCGGCGAGCGCCGCCGTCGCGTAGCTTCCGAAGCCGACGAGGTAGAACGCCGAGGCGAAGACGAGTCCCAGCCAGAGGCTGATTCCGACCATCGTCCCCGCCATCGTGCCGAGCCCGCGCGAGATGAAGTAGTACCCCCCACCGCTTCTGGGCATGGCCGTCGCGAGTTCCGACGCCGGGAGCGCGACCAGGAGCGCGACGACGCCACCGATGGCGAACGACGCGGCAGCCGCCGGCCCCGCTCGACCGGCGGCGATGCCGGGGAAGACGAAGATGCCGGCTCCGATCATCGTGCCCACGCCGATGGCCAGGCCGCCCCCGAGACCGATGGTCCGTTCCAGTTCGACCCGCTCGTCGCGATCGACGTCGACGGAGGTCTCGTCCGTGACGGTCTCGGCCACCTGCGCCGGCGTCTCACCCTCTCGGTTGGCCCCGCCGGAAGACTGGACGCCGCTGTCCGCTGACATGGGCTACCGCACTCATCCCAGGTGTATGAAGGTCGGGGACGTTCTCACGAGCCAGGGGCGGCAGCCCTTTCGCGGCGCTCCGATTCGGGGAGCTGGTCGACGATGACGGTCGCCTCGCCGTCGAGAACTGTGTTCCCGTCTTCGTCCCGGACGTTCGTCTGGAGTCGGAATCGGTCGCCGTCGAGGTCTTCGATGACGCGACACTCGGCGGTCACGCGGTCACCGATGTCGACCGGCCCGACGAAGCTCGCCTGCTGTGAGAGGTAGATGACGAGGCCGGGAAGGCGGGCGAGCGCAGCGCTGACGACGCCAACCGTCAGGACGCCGTGGGCGATGCGGCGTCCGAACCGCGTCTCGTTCGCGTAGGCTTCGTCGAGGTGGAGTCGGTTCGTGTCGCCGGTGGCCTGCGCGAAGTCGAAGACGTCCTGGTCGGTCAACGGCTTGCTGAACCGGACCGTGTCTCCGACGAGGACGCGGTCTTCGTCCTCACAGACGAACTCCGTCTCCCAGTCCACGTCCTCGTAGAGGAGCCCGGGGCCGCTATGCGCGCGCCGACCGTGTCGTTCCTCGGGTTCGGCCGTCGAGCGAATCGCCAACTGCGGCAGGTAGTACGAGAGGTGGGTGACGGTCACGACCCCGGCGAGTTCGCCGTCCTCGGTCACGAGCAGCTGTTTGACGTCGTTGTCCCGCAGCTTGGTCGCGGCTCGCTCGATGGTCGCCGACGGCGATATCGTGACGACTGGCGTGGTCATGATGTCGCCCGCGGTGACTGCGTCCGCGTCGGCGTGCTTCGCGAGACAGCCGACGAGGTCCGTCTTCGTGACGATGCCGACGGTGTCTCCGTTCTCTGTGACGGCGACGGACCCGAGGTCGCGGTCGAAGACGAGATTCGCGACGTCCCGTACGGACTTCGACGAGACGACGGTGACGACGTCCGGTTTCATCACCTCGCGGACAGTGACTCTGATGAGCATCGTGTCGAATCAGTATCGATTCGACGCCCGCGGTGAAAAGCGTCGAGGTGGGTCCCATCGGGTGGGAGCCACGGCCGCGTATTATCGTCTGGTACGTACACGTAACCGCATGGAGAGCAGATCCTTCCTGTTCGTCTCTGCCGACGCCGCGTTGATCACCGACCTCGCGTGGCAGGTCCACAAGGAAGGCCACGACGTGAAATACTACATCGAGGCCGAGAGCGACCGGGAGATCGGCGACGGCTTCGTTCCGAAGACGGACGACTGGGAAGTCGAAGTGGACTGGGCCGACGTGATCGTCTTCGACGACATCTGGGTCACGGGGTCCCACCAACGGGACGAGCCCGGGACGGACGAGCGGGGCGACGCCCCGCGAGTCAGTACCGAGATCGGAACGGGCGCGCTCGCCCAGGAACTCCGCGAACGAGGGAAGGCCGTCGTCGGAGGCACGCCGAACACCGACCGTCTCGAAGAGGATCGCGGCTTCGCCATGGAGATCCTCGAAGACTGCGGCGTGAACACCATCGACCACCACGTCTTCGAGGACTTCGACGAGGGCATCCGCCACGTCCAGGCGAATCCAGCGCCGTACGTCATCAAGCCGCTCGGAGAGGTCCAGAACGTCAAACGACTACTCTACGTCGGGAGCGAAGACGACGGGAGCGACGTCGTCGACGTGCTGAAAGCCTACAAGAAAGCATGGGGCCACCGAATGAAGGGGTTCCAGTTGCAGCGGAAGGTGGAGGGCGTGGAGATCGCCATCTGCGGGTTCTTCAACGGCGAGCAGTTCATCGACCAGGTCAACTTCAACTTCGAGCACAAGCGGCTCTTCCCGGGGAACATCGGGCCGTCGACGGGCGAGATGGGGACGTCGATGTTCTGGGGCGGGCGGAACAAACTGTTCGAGGAGACGCTCGGTAAACTGGAAGGCTGGCTCGCCGAGGAGGGCTACGTCGGAAGTATCGACCTGAACTGCATCGTCAACGAGAGCGGCATCTACCCGCTGGAGTTCACCCCGCGCTTCGGGTACCCGACGATTGCGTTGCAGGAAGAATCCATCGAGTCGTCCACTGGCCAGTTCTTCTCCGACCTCGCGCACGGCACCGAACCCGAACTCGAGGTGCACAGCGGGTACCAGATCGGCGTCAGAGTCGTCCTCCCGCCGTTCCCGTTCGACGACGAGCAGACGTACGACGAGAACTCTCGGAATGCAGCTGTGGTGTTCCAAACGGACAGCCGCGACGGCATCCACCTCGAAGACGCGAAGAAAGTGGATGACCAGTGGCGCGTGGCCGGGAACAACGGGATGCCGATCGTCGTGACCGGCAAGGGCGAGACGATGCAAGCCGCCCGAGCGCACGCGTACGACCGAATCGACGACATCGTCATTCCGAACATGTACTACCGTGACGACATCGGGGAGCGCTGGATCGACGGGGACGGGGACCGCTTGCAGGCGCGGGGCTATCTCGGGCCAGCGTAGGTGGTCGTCGTCACGGATCCGTCCGCAACCGCTCCAGCACCGGCATCTCCTCGACGCGGTCGCCGAGCGCGTCCCAGTCGATGCCGTCCGGTCTGTCGAACGGCGTCTCCGTCTCGACGACTCGCTCGGGCGTGACGACGACGTCCATCGGCACGTCGTGGGCATCGACCGCGATGTCCTCGTCGCGGACCTGGATCTCGTGGACCGTCGAGACGACTGTCGTCGCGTCGTCGACGAGACCGAGCCCGGAGAGGACGGCGTATTCCAGGTCGCTGTACCCCTCGCCCTTCCCGACGCGCTCGCCGTCGGTGCCGACGGCGACGCTCCCGGAGACGACGAGATCGACCTCGTCGACGTCGTCGGGGCCGACCTGCACGCCGAGTTCGCTCGACCCAGAGATGGTCGTCGCGCGGTCGTAGTCGTCTATCTCCGCGGGATCGAGTTCGAGAAAGCACTTCTCGTCGCGAAGCCTCGGAACGGCCATGTAGACTGTCTTTCCGGCTTCCAGCGCCCGCTGGCGGACCGGTCGCTGTGGCGAATCCGGGTTCGCTTTCACCGTCTCGACGTCCTCCCACACGGCCAGCGAGGAGAGTTTCTCGGCGGCCTCGGCCGCACCGGCGAAGTTGGGGATGCGACCGTGTGGCGGAAATGGAAACCGGGCGTCCCCGCTCTCGTCCAGTTCGTCCCAGACGCGCTCGCGAAGGGTCTGCTTCTCCATCGTCGGAGAATCGTCGAGCCACGGACAAGAATCGTTCGTCCGGCGGGGAACTCACCGCAAAAGGGCGGAAAGTGGGGGAATGGAGGGGTGTGACAGACGACCTGCGACGACGTGTCTACTGGGGAGCGACTCCCAGGTTCGGTGACCTCAGTGGAGCGACGTCGTCACTGCGTCATCGGGGACAGCTGCTGGGAGCCCTGACCAGTGCGCTGGCCCGAGACACCCTGCGAGCCGGACTGCCCTGTGTACTGCTGGCTGCCACCGAAGGCCTGCTGACCCATCGACTGCTGACCCATCGTCTGCTGACCCATCGACTGCAGTTGCGTGAGCGCGGTGTCGATGATGGTCAGCGTCTGCTGGGCCTCACGGATGTTGTCCTGCACTTCCGGCTGGCCGGCGGCCTGCTGGAGCGTCTGGACGCCGCTCTGGATCGTCGCCTTCACGGATTCGCCGATCGGGCGCGCGAACGGCGACTGGCGGAGGACGAGCTTCTTCTCGAGGTGGGCGACGTCCTCGATGTCCTCGCAGATGCTGGCGACCTGGTGCATGCCCTGCTTGCAGGCGCCTGACTTCGCCCACGCCGAGACCGATTCGAGACGGTCGAGCTGCTGGACGAGCTGGTGGACCTCGTTCGGGACGGATTCGTCGAATCGCTGGCCGATCTGCTGGCCCATCTGACCGCCGAACTGTTGACCGCTCTGGTACTGCGCCTGCGTACCCTGGGGGTACTGCTGTAGTTGCTGACTCATAGTTCGTTCACGCCCCGTATCGTCACGGGACAACAACCACTTGCCCCCAATCGGGTATTGTAATGAACGACGTTCGCTGTGGAGACGGCCTGAAACGTCTGATTTCGCGTGTGGAAGGACGGTATTATCGACGATTGAGGGAGCTTACTACCTCTCCATACCGTGCGGCTCAGCGCCGCTGAGGGGATAACCAGAGCGAACGTCGCGACCCGATAGAGTAAGCTTCTCTCAACCGAAGCGTCCGTGGAATAATCGTGTTACCATACGGCATATCCGGATCCGGCGTCGTCTGCACTCGGGAATCGCCGACAGTTAACAGAGACCACGCGTAACTGTCGCACATGAGTGATTCCGAGTCACTCGACGGTGCTGTGGCACTGGTGACGGGCGCGAGTTCTGGTATCGGGCGGGCGACGGCCACCCGACTGGCGGCGGACGGCGCGTCGGTGGCGCTCGCGGCGCGTCGAGAGGGACGACTTCGGGATCTGGCCGCCGATATCGCCGCCGAGAGCGACGTCGAGACGGTGGTCGTCCCGACGGACGTCACCGACTACGAGGCCGTCGAGAGCGCGGTCGAGCGGACCGTCTCGGAACTCGGGGGACTCGACGTGGTCGTGAACAATGCGGGAACGGGAGAGACGCCCTCGGCGACCGCCAGCGATGACGGTCCGGTCCCCGTCGAAGACGTCCCTCGCGAGCAGTACCACGCCGTGACGGACGTGAACGTCGACGGAATGTACCACGTGAGCCGCGCATCCTTGCCCCACCTCCGCGAGGGAGCCGGAAGCCTCGTCTTCGTCGGGAGCTTCGCGGGACAGTATCCGCGGCCGGAGTACCCCATCTACGCCGCCTCGAAGTGGTGGACGCGCGGATTCGCGCTGAGCGTCGCCGGACAGGCCGGTCCGGACGGCGTCGCCGTCACCGTCGTGAACCCGACGGTCGTGCGAACGGCCTTCGGGAGCGATCACAGCGAGGACGTGCCGATGGACCGGTTCTCGCCTGGCGAGGTGACCGAACCGGAGGAGGTCGCCGACGCCATCGCGTTCGCGGCGAGTCAGGACCCGCCGACCGCGGTCACCGAACTCGACCTCTACCGGCGAGACAAGTTCGCCGACTTCTAGCGGAGCGTCGGGACGACGCCGACCTCGAAGTCGAACCGCTGGGAGCGGGCGAGTCCACCGACGAGCACACCGGCGAAGGCCACGGCGAGCCAGTTGCCGAAGACGACGTTGACCGTCCCCCACAGGAGGACGAAGCTCACCAGATCGTCCAGCGCGAACTCGCAGTCGAGGACCCGCTGGCGGAGGGCCGCGTGATCGAACGCGACGTCGACGGCGAGGACGCCGACGCCGCCGCTGAGGACCCACCCTGCGAAGTTCGAGAGCGGCACGCCGTAGTACGGGCCGCCGGCCGCGTACGTCCAGAAGCCCAGGGCCACGGCTGCGGGGTCGAGCGTCAGGTCGACGACGAGGACGAGCGCGAGCGCGAGCGCCAGCCTGGGCAGCCGTCCCCAGCGGTCGTTCAGAAACAGGAGACTCAGCAGGTAGCTGTTGAGGACGAGCGGGACGAAGAACACCGGTAACGCGACCGGGATGCCGCCGACCATCGGGCCGAGTTCGACGCCGTAGCTGAACGCACCGTAGGGCCAGCCGGTCGAGACGCCGACGTACTCCACGACGTAGGCGTATCCGGCCAGGCCGCCGAGGGCCGCGACCCCGCGTCCTCCGAGCAGCGGTGCGAGAGCGACCGCCAGCGGCAGCCGCATCACCAGCGTTCCGAACAGGAGGAACAGCGGGTGGAACGCGAGCCACGGTGGAAGCACTCCCGTCGCGCTGGCGACGAGCGAGACGGCCCCGACCGCCGGGAACGCGATGGCGATCGTGAACCGATTGCGGTCGACGAACCGCTCCAGCGCGCGAACCGACTGCGAGCGGGTCGGAAGCGCCCGGCCCATCTCACGCATACACCATCCCCCACAGTCCCCCCATCGTCAGGACAATCCCGACGACCGCGTTGACCGCGGGATACCACCAGTAGGCCCGCTCGACGGCCACGTCAGCCGTGCGGATGGCCACGACGAGCGCCGGATAGACGAGCAGCAGGAGGCTCGCCCGCCAGTCGAGGACGCCGAACGCGCCGGCGGCGAGCAGCCAGCAGCCCGCACAGTACGCCAACGTCTTCGACTCACCGAGGACCGTCGCCGTGGTTCTGATGCCCGCCCGGCGGTCGGGTTCGATGTCGGGAATCGCCGAGAACGTGTGCATCGCCATCGTCCAGAGCCACCCGCCGACGAGCGCGAGCGTCGGTGGATGCGTCCCGGCGAGCGCGGCGTACGCGGCCGCACCCGGCAGGACGTACAGTCCGTTCGACAGCGAGTCGAGGAACGGCCGCGTCTTGAACCGGACCGGTGGCGCGCTGTAAGCCGCGCCTAAGACGAGAAAGGCCGCCATATACGGCACGGCGACCGCCGGGAGAACCGCCAGCAGGAGCGCGCCGAGCAGGGCGGACACCCCGACGGCGACCACCGCGAGCCGACTCCCCTCGTAGCGGACCTCGTGCTCGTCCTTCTTCGGGTTCTCCCGGTCGATCTCCGCGTCGAAGACGTCGTTGATGCCGTAGAGGAAGACGTTCGCCGGAAGCAGGAAGTACGCGAACAGTGCGACCGCAGTGGGCGCGAATAGGTCGCCCACTGATGCAGCACCGTACGCGACGCCCACGATGACGGGGCCGGCCAGGTAGAGCCAGAACCGCGGTCGAGAGCGTTTCAGCAGCCGGCGAATCTCACTCATCGCATGGTCACCGTCGGGAGGTCGGCCGTCACGGCGTCGGCGGTGTGCTCGCCGCTGATGAGACACATCGGCACGCCGATGCCCGGCGTCGTGTACGAACCCGTGAAGTAGAGGCCGTCGAGGGCGCTCGACCGGCGGTTCGGCCGCATCGGCCCGGTCTGCCGGAGCGTGTGTGCCAGCCCCAGCGCGGTCCCGAACTGGCTGTTGTAGCGGTCGGCGAACTCCGAGACGCTGAAGTGCTCCTCGACGACGATTCGGTCGCGCAGCTCGACGCCCGTGTTCGCCGCGATATCGTCGAGCAGCTGGTCGCGGAACTGCTGGCGACGCTCCGGCCCGTCGTCGAGTCCGGGCGCGATGGGGACGAGCGCGAACATGTTGGCGTGCCCCGGCGGGGCCACGCCGTCGTCGGTCTTGCTCGGCACGCACAGGTAGTACGCCGGGTCCGCCGGCCACGCCGGCCGGTCGAAGATGCGCTCGAAGTGCCGGTCCCAGTCGCTCGGCAACACGAGCGTGTGGTGGGCGAGGTCGTCCAGTTCGCCCTCGACGCCGAGGTACGTGAGGAACGCCGACGGCGCGTACGTCTTCGACGTCCAGTAGTCAGCGTCGTACTGCCTGTCGGCCGGTTCGAGCAGTTCCTGCTCGGTATGGGCGTAATCGGCGTCGCTCACGACGACGTCGGCCGTGAACGTCCGCCCGTGCCCGTTCTGGTCTGCGCTCGCACTCCCCGTGGTCTCGACTCGGAAGTTCCCGCGCTCGCCGCGGATGGCCGTGACCGGCGCGCCCGTGTGATACTCCACGCCGAGTTCCGTCCCCAGGTCGACCAGCGCGTCGACGACGCGTCCCATCCCGCCCTGCGGGTAGTAGACGCCGAGGTTGAAGTCGACGTGGCTCATCAGCTTGTAGAGCGCCGGCGTGTTCGCCGGCGAGCCACCGAGAAACACCAGCGTGTACTGCATTATCTGCTGGAGCTTCGGATGGTCGAAAAAGCCCGCGACGTGGTCCTGCATCGACGAGAGCAGCGAGAGCCCGCGCGCGTTCTTCACGACGGACCAGTCCGCGTAATCCCGGAAGCGCGGTCGCTCCTCGTAGACGAAGTGCTCCATCCCCACCTCGTAGGCCTCCCGCGCACCGTCGAGGTACCGCTCGAACGCTTCGCCAGCACCGGGTTCGTACGCCTCGAACAGGGCCTTCGTCTGCTCGACGTCGCCGGTGACGTCCACGGCGTTGGGAGGGAGCGCAGTCGTTCGACCTCCGGAGGTTCGGGGAACCTCCCCGTCTCGCGGTTCCACCGCTCGATTACTGGAGACGCGTGGCGTCTCGCCACCTCGCGGCTCCGCCGCTCGATTACTGGAGGCCCTTCGGGCCTCCCCGTCCTTGAAAAAGATCCGATAATGCGGATCGAGATGCGTGAGTTCGTAGTAGTCGCTCGGCCGCTTTCCGAAGTGGTCGAAGAAGCGCTCGAAGACGTCGGGCATCAGGTACCACGACGGCCCCATGTCGAACCGGAAGCCGTCGCGTTCCAGCGTGCTCGCGCGGCCACCGAGCTGTTCGTTCTTCTCGACGACGGTCACGTCCAGGCCCGCGTCTGCGAGGTAGCAGGCGGTCGAGAGCCCGCCGAACCCGCTGCCGACGATCACGACGGAGGTGTCGGTGCTGGTCACGATTACCCCCAGAGTCGCGGCCGAACGGCCGAGATTAATTGGTCGAGTGCCTTCCGAGCCGGTCGGGTGACGGACTCGGGGCTCGGTCCGTCGCCGAACTCGTCCGACCCGTCGTTCGGGTTCGGGTCTATCGCACCGACCGCGTAGAACACCGCTTCCGGGTCCCGCTGGACCTGCCAGCGGAGCCACGTTCGAGCGGCGAGCGTGAGCCGGCGCGTCATCGTTAGCGTCGGTCGCTCCGAAAGCACGTCGAACCCGCGCTCGCGGATCCGCCGATGATGCTCGGCGTACAGGACCGCGGCGAGCACCACGCCGAACTGGCAGTCTTCGGGAAGGTACTGGATGCCGGCGACGCCCTCGCGGTAGCGGTCCTCCGTGCGCGCCATCTCATCGGCCATCGCGTCCGCGAACCGCGGCGAGAACGACAGCCGTTCGATCTCCTGGCGAGCGACGTCGTGGCGCTCCAGCGTCTCTCGTGGCAGGTACACTCGGTCGTAGTCGAGCACGTCCTCGCGAACGTCCCGCAGGAAGTTCGTGAGCTGGAACGCCTCGCCGAGCGCCTTCGCGTGTGGGCGCGCGGTCTCGGCCTGCGGCGGGTCCATCAGCTCCAGCATCATGTACCCGACCGCGACCGAGGAGCCACGCAGATACGTCCGGAGGTCGGCGTACGTCTCGTAATCCGTCGCCTCGACGTCCATCGCCATCGCGTCGATGAACACCTCGACCTCCTCGTCAGGGATGCCGTACCGTTCACGAAGCTCGCAGAAGGCCGTCAGGACGGGGTCGTCCGTCGCTGCCTCGCCGAGCGCGGCGGCGCGAATCCGTTCGAGTTCCGCACGCTGTTCCTCCGGTGGCGGCCCGTCGGTGCTGTCGACGACCTCGTCCGCCATCCGGAATAAGGCGTACAGAACGTAGGTCGCCTCGCGCATCCACTGCGGGAGTACTCGCGTGGCGACGTGGAACGTCTTGCCCGTTCGACGCTGAATCTCCTTGCTAGCTGTGAGTTGCGTGCGTTCGACCATAGGAAACCTCGGATGGAGGGCTCGTAGCCAAGCGAAATGACGCCTAGCGAACCTATTAGTTAAGCACCTAATCAAATTGGAACGCCGTCGAGTAAGCTGTCGTTACACCAGCTGGACGGCGGGTGTGATTGTCCGCGATTCGGCTTCGACGGCCTCCAGTTCCACGAGGAACGTCGTCCCCTCTGGCCCCGTTTCGACGAGTCGTAGGTCGCCGCCGTAGAGGTCCACGAGCGAATGAGAGAGGTACAGCCCGTGCCCGTGGTCGCTTCCGGTGCCCGCCTGGAACAGCTGGTCGCGCTTCGATTCGGGAATTCCCGGTCCGTCGTCCTCGACGATAATCTGGACGTGTTCGCCGGCGGTTCGCGCCCATATCTCGACCGTTACGGGACCCTCGCTGTGCTGGGCGGCGTTCGCCAGCAGATTCCCGAACACCATCCCGACGACGTCGTCCGCCCTCGCCAACACCTCCTTCGGCCCCTCGATCACGACCTCGACGTCGTCGTAGGCCGCCTGGACCTTCTCTGCCTCCGTTTCGAGCACGTCGATCACGTCGACGTCCATCAGCTTCGGATTGTGGTCCGAGGCGTCCAGAATCTGCCGGATTGATCGGACGAACCGACCGACGTCGCCGCTCCGGCGTTCGATGACGGCCAGTCGCTCGGCCGAGTCGCTGCGAGCGTCGACCCGCGACGCCAGGAGCTCCGCGTTCGCGCCGATGACCTGCACGCTGTTGAGCACCTCGTGGCGCAGGTACTGGTTCAGCAGTTCCAGCCGCTTGCGCTCGCGTTCCGTCCGTCGCATCTCCATCTCGGAGGCGACCCGCGCTCGCGCCTGCTGGATCGCCTGGGCTTCCATCGCACCGAGGAAGAACCCGGCCGAGAGCCCGACGCCGACAGACATGTGTCCGAACAGGAATCGCTCGCCCGCGTCGAAGTCGATGCCGAGGACGTACAGCGTCGCGGCGTTGGCCAGCACGAACGCGACCAGCCCGCCGTAGCTCCACGCCAGCAGTCGAGGTTTGAGATCTTGCTCGACGTTGTCCTCCGCGAGCCACCAGACGCCCCCGAACATGACCGCGACCGGCGCGCCGAGCAGCGCCACTTCGAGGAAGCCGCGCGCACCCGCCGCCTGCCGAATCCCGTGGACGGCGACGAAGTAGTAGACGTACAGTCCGAACAGACCCAGTGCCGTCAGGGAGAAACACCAGTCAGTCACTCGGTCGCGCCAGTCGTCCATCGTCTCTCACTCCGTTCACCAACAGTTGATGGTTGCTAAGATGCCTCTAGATGGCTCCCGAGGACTATTGTGGGATATTATAAATTCTGTTTACCAGTGTGGGAGACACTCTCCCAGAGCACGTCTTCGATGTCTGCACCCGAATCTTCCGTCGACGGCCCCGACCCCTGGCCCTCGTTTCGACGACTCCTCGCGCTCGCGCTCCTCAGTGCGGTCGTCTTCGGGATTGGTGTCTACGTCGCCGAGATTCCCGCCGAAATCGGGCTGGACGTCGACTTCAAGCCCTTCGTCATCCCCTATCTCCTCATCGCGGTGCTGTCGTTCGGCCGCTCGACGCTGGCCGTCGGCTTCGGCGCGGCGATGGGCGAGGGCTATCTCGACGTCGCCGAGGGATACGAACTCGACGACCCGCTCGGGTTCGTCGGCTACGTCGTCGGCTTCCTGGCGTTCGGCTATCTCCTCCATCGGGTCGCCCCACGGCCCGACGACCGGCGGTGGCAGATGCTCGCCGCGCTCGGTGGCGCGTTCGTCCAGGCCGCCTTCGAGGGGGTCGCGTTCATTCTCCTCGCCGAGGCGGACGTCGGCACCGTTGCAGCCAGCATCCTCGGCAACACCGTCACCCACGGCCTGCTGTTCGGTGCGATTCCGCTGGTCGTCCTCTACCCGGTCGTCCGCGACCGCGTGGCCGAGCGGCTGCCGTCCGTCGCGGCCTGAGGGCTCGCCAGACTCAGGAGTCACTGCGGTCGCTCAACCCGTCTCCCGCCAGCCGTGTCAGTGGTCGTCCACCGCTCGACAGCAGGTCGCGAACGTGGGTATCACAGAGCACCGGCGCGCGCTCCGTCAGTTCGTAGGCCACGTCACAGACCGTCCCCTCGGCTTCGGTCGTCTGTGGCGTCCAGCTCGGGAGCGCGTAGTCGCCGGTGCGCTCGCAGAACGCGCACGTGCCGTCGGTGTGCTCCCCGTCGGCCAGTCGCTCGCCGAACGCCTTCCGCTCACAGCGGAAGCAGACCGAGCCCACCTCCGCCCCATCGACCACGTCCACGACGGCGCGATTGTACGCCGCGCCGAGGTCACACGAGAGGCAGTGCATGGATGATTTCCTCTGGGGAATCGTAACCAGCTGACATGAGTGAGTGGTCAGTAGTAACCCGCAAGAACCTTCCTAGGAGGGCTATTGCGGACTATAGTCGGCTCCTGGCCGCTTTCGGCTCATTGAAACGCCGCCAGTCGCAGGTCGCGCCCGTCGGCGAGGTACGTCTCGATGCGCTGGCGGTCCCAGCCGAGCGGCGAGACGACGCTCTCGCCGGCCCGGACGAGCAGGTCCCGGTAGTAGTCGGCGTCGTAGTCGTCCGGGTCCTCGAAGTCGAGACGGACGCGCTCGGGAGAGCGGCGGGTGTCCGCGACGACGACGTACCGGACGTCCTGTCCCGGCTGGCGCTCCAGCCCGCGGTCGGCGGCCCGCTCCAGCGCGGCGACGGCGTGCGTGTAGCGGTCGTACGCCGCGAGCGGTTTCGAGACGCGCTGGCGAATCAGGAGATCACTGGCGTCGACGTCGCCCGAGCGAAGGCGCGCGAGTGCGCGAGCCAGCCGGTCACAGACCGCTTCGGCGACCTCGCGGTCCGATGCCCCCGCCGAGAGGTGGCGGTCGAGTTCGCGGAGGAGGTCCCGCTGCACGTCCTCTACGAACGCGGGCGTGCTCCGCTGTCGCGCTTCGATACCCCGGAGTTTGTACTCGTCTTCGCCCGCGACCGTCCCGAAGTAGCGAGTGAGTGCGCCGGCATCCGAGCCGCGCATCGGGGCGAAGGCGACCCACGAGAAGCGGTTCTCCAGTTCGAGTTCGATGCCGACGGCCTCGCTGATATCGGGGAGGATCGACGACAGGGGTTCGGGGTCGTCGGCGACCGCCTGCACCCACAGGCTGTCGACGATGCCGTGGACGACGCGCCAGCCGCCAGCCTCCAGCCGGTCTTTGGCGTCCAGCAGGATCTCGCGAGCGAAGGCGTTGATGGCCTCGTGGCACTCGATGCGGCCGAACTTCGCGTTGCGGTAGCCCTGGTAGCCGAAACAGGAGACGAGGATCCACTTCAGCGCCGACGAGCGCGCTTCGAGGTCGGCGATCCGGTCGGGGTCGTCGGCCGCCCGGAGTTCGCGCTTGATCTCGGCCCGGTCGTCGAGGATGGGCCGGAGTACGTCCGGGACGAAGCCGTCGCGGTCACAGACGGTGTAGCCCAGTCCCGGAACGTCGTCGGACGTCCCGTCCGTCCGCTCGTCGACGTCGGTTCGCTCCCGACAGTCCGGGCAATCGCAGCCGACGGTCTCCGGGCTGACGTTGTGCTCGCACATGATGCGCGGGTACAGCGACGCGAAGTCCACCTCGACGACGTCCTCGTGGACGCCGACGTCGGGCGCGAACGTGAACCCGCCGCGGTCGGCCCGGTGCAGCGTCTCGACCGTCTTGTACTCCTCCGGTCGCCACTTGTTCCAGGGGATCAGCACGTCCCGCTCCAGCGCGGTGCGACACTGGATGGCGGTCAGTATCGTCCCGATGCTGGCCCACGCGGTCTCCTGCAACGGTCGCCACGAGCGTTCGGCGAGGTCGAGCAGGCCCGCCAGCCCGGATTCGGCGAGCAGGAAGCTGTTCGAGCGGTCGACGACGGCGCGGCCGGGGACGTCGAACCGCGCCGGCGAGTGGCCGACCTGCCCGTAGCTCTCGAAGGTGCTCTCGCCCGCCAACTGCTCGAAGCCGGGGCGGCGGCCCAGCTGGAACGCCTCGAAGCCCAGTTTTCGGGCGCGCTCCCGACACAGCGCGAGCAGTTGCGCGCTGGAGCACAGCAGCACGTCGGGGTCGGTGCGGTGGATGCGCTCGTGGAGTGTTTCGAGGGCGTGCGCGGTCGTCTCGCCCGCCGACTCGCCGTCGACGGTCATCGCGGTCAGGTCGCCGTCCGCCAGCGCCTTCGTCGGGAGCGACACCGACAGCGTCTCCAGGTCGCGCTCTGGCACCGGCGGCGTCCCCGTCTCGACGCAGTAGCGAAAGCCCGGCTCGAAGTCGACGTTGAACAGCCGGTAGGTCCCCGGCGTGTACGCGCCGTCCTCGTGGAGATGGCGGATCTCGTGGGCCAGCGTCCGCACCTCGCCGACGCGGTCGAGCGTGACCGCCAGTACGCGCTCGCGCTCGCGGCGGTCGAGGTCGAGGTACCACCGCTCGTCGTCGACGGCCTGCACTTTGGGGTCGGCAACGAGCGTTGCCGCGAGGTCGGTCAGCGCGTCCTCGGGGCCGGCGACGTAGAGACGCGGTGCATAGTCGTCCGTCGTCCGCGTCTCGACGCCGTCGGTCGTCGCGTGCCACTCCCGAACCGTTCCGGCGTCGAACTCGCAGGTCAGCAGCGTCATCGCTCCACCCGCTCGCGTAGCTCCCGCAGTTCCGCCTCCTGTGCGACGAGGATGGACAGGACCAGCGCGAGTTCGGGTTCGGTCGCGTTGGCGTAGCCCGCCGCGTCGGCGTGCTGGCGCGCCTTCACGAACAGCCGGTCGAAGTCCTCCGTGCGAGACCGGCGGAGCGCGCGCCGGAACGGCTGGTACTCCTCCTCGAAGCGCCGCAGGAAGTCCCGGTAGGTCGGGTTCGTCCGCCCCATCGTCACCCCTCCACCAGCGAGAACGGCGTCGGCTCGACCGCCGGCGACCGCTCGCCGACCGCGCCGAACAGGTCGACCCAGTAGGGGATGGTCGTCTGCCAGTAGCCGCCGCAGTCGTAGGCGCGCGTCTCGAAGTCGTCGCCGTCGTAGCGGTAGCCGAAGGGCGTCCGCTCGCAGGTCAGTTCCCGGTCGGCGCGGTCGAGAGCCGCCGCCGCCAACTCGTCCTCGCCCGTCACCGACGCGAGAATCGGCACGTCCAGCGCGCCGGCGAGTTCGGCGAGCGTCCGCAGGCTCGCCGCGAACAGTCCCTCGCGCTCGTGGTCGGGCAGGTCGTCGTCGCGGTACAGCGACGCCACGTTCGGCGCGACGAGGAAGCCCGTCCGCGCCGTGGCCTCTCTCACCGTTCGCTTCACGAGGTCGTGGTGCTGGTAGGCGGTGAACGCCCGCGCGATGCGGACGCCGTCGAGTCGCCGCGGGCTCGACGCCATGTCGTACAGCGCGTACGTCGAGGCGGTGTTGCGCGCGTCCATCCAGTAGGTCGTCCCCGAGACGGTCGGAAGCGTCGCCAGCACGAGCCGATGCAGCGCCGTCGAGCGCGCGTTCGGCGTCCGTAGCACGGTCAGTCCGGGGTCGAGGTCCGGCGTCAGGTCGTCTCGCATACCTACGGCTGGGTCGTGGGATACAAAGAGCGCGAGGGGGTCGTTTCCGGTATTTCCGGTTTCTCGGGATTGTTTCGAATTCATAACCTTCAGGGCCTGTAGCGACGGAACAGACGTTTCCGGTTTCGTTTCCGGTTTCGAGCGGGCCACCGGAGACCGCTGCTCGGCGACGCCGCTCTCCGGTCGCGGTCGGTCGACAGAACGAGGCCGCAGACTACTCGGCGAGCGAGAGGTCCGTCGCGACGTACTGCTTCGCGCGCTTTTGGCCCTCCGCGCGGACGAGGTCGTAGTGTTCGAGCTTCGAGAGGTAGTTCCGGACCATCCGACGCGACCGCGGGTCGGCGGTCCGTTCGCAGTACGCCTCGTAGAGGTCGCCCGGCGAGACGCCGTCGCGCTCGCGGACGATCTCGTAGCAGATTCGCTGGTCGTCGGTGAGGTTCTCCAGCGTCTGCTGGCGGAGCGTCGGCCGCGCGTTCTCGACGGCGTCGTCGAGAACGCGATCGGTGATTCGTTCGTCGCCGGCCCGTGCCGCGGTCCGCACCGCGGTCCGGAGGATGGTCAGCCCGACGCGGGCGTCCCCGGCGGCGGCGTCCGCGACGTGCCGGAGTTGCGCGTCGGTCAGCGCGTCCGGCGTGAGCCCCTGCTCGACGCGGCGCTGGAGGATGGCGGTCAGTTCGTCCGTGCTGTAGCGGTCGAAGCGCACGCGCGGGCCGCCCTTGAAGCGGCTGTTGATGCGGTCGTCCATCCCCGCGAACAGCTCCGCCTCGTGGTTGGAGACCAGCAGCATCGACACGTGCGGAAGTGCGTGCAGGTCGTAGAGCACGTCCCGACCTTCCAGCTGATCGACCTCGTCGAGGACCACGACGTACGGGCAGTCGTCGGCCGAACGGAGCCGCTCCAGCAGGACGTCGTGGGGCGTCGACCCGCGGTGAACGTCCAGCGTCTCGCCGACGCCCTCCAGCAGCCGATACAGCAGGCGAAAGCGGGTGTTGTCCCGCCAGCAGTTGACGTACTGGATGCGGACGTCGAGCAGTTCCCGCTCCAGTCGACTCAACGTGTAGCGTGCCACACAGGTCTTGCCGACGCCGGTGGGCCCGAACAGAAAGGCGTCGTCGGCACGCCCACCGTCGACCAGCGGGTCGAGCGCCGCCGACAGTCGGTTCACCTCCTCGTGGCGGTGAACGACGTCCGCCGGGACGAAGTCCTCCTGCAAGACGCGCGCGTCGGTGAGCATTCGCTATCGTACCTAGCCGTACGTCCCACTTAGTTACCAGCCAACCCCAGAGTGAAAGTGAAAGTGGCGGACAGCGTGGGGGCGGCGAGCGCTGGCGTCGACTCGACGCGGTATCCCGTCGGCCTCTCGACCTCTCGAGACCACCACGCCGAACACCCGCGCAGTCCCGGGGTTTCGGCCCGATTTCTGACCCGACTTAACTGTCCGTACAATATAACCTCAAGCGTTAGTGTTGCCCCGTGATTACGGACGAGTGCGGGGAAGTACCCCACTGCTCACCCACATTCCCCACAACGACACTACGGTATCCGACGGGACGCCCCACCCACCGTCCCGTTCCGGGGTGCCCACCCCACCCCCAATCCACCCTGTGCACACATCTCGCTGGTACATTCCGGCATCTTTCGTTCCAGCATCTTTTCCGCGTCGCTCGCTCCCGAGCAGCGCTTCGGTCACGGTGATTTCGAGCCCATCCGTGAGATTAACTATCTCCCACGCAGAACCCACGAGCGAACATGGGACTTCACGGTGAACTCCGAGACGCAGTAGAGAACGGCCGCGACGAAGTCGTGCAGGTACTGGCCTCCTACAAGGCAGTGCCCGTCGAGGTCGAGGACTCCGGCGTCGAGACGGCGGACCTCCTCGGCGGCGGTTCCGACACCCCCGACTTCGAACTGGAGAAGCGCGGCGTCGAGGAGTCCGAGGACGACCACCTCGTCGACCGCCAGACGCGCAAGCTCGTCGTCGAGGCGCTCGGCGTCGACTCCTCCGAGGAGTGCGAGCAGGTCGTCGAGGAACTCGAACGCCACGACGACTGGGGCGCGAAGGCGTAACTGCCACGCAGTCGACCCTTCTTCGTGCCACGACCGCCGAGCGACCGCGCTCGTCTCGGTCCGGCCCGGTCGGCGACCTACCACTCCGCCTGCGAGAGCGGCCCGACGCGACGCGACTGGAAACCCACGATCTCGTCGTACCCGTCGGTCGACATCAACACCGGATAGAACGGCTCGGCGGCCCGCTCGACCTCGTCGTCCCGGCGAGCGAACACCTCGCCCGCCGTGACGCGCTCGAAGTTCCGCCCGCAGAACTCGAAGCCCGCCCCCTCGACGACGCCGGTCACCTCGAACAGCGTCGGGTCAGACCGCTGGAACGGCGCGTCGAGGAGGCCGTTCGCGGCCAGGAACGTCCGGAGGATCCGCGTCGCGTTCTCGGCGGCCGCCTCGGTGCCCTTGTACCCACACTCGACGGCGACGCCGTCGACGTGCCCGACGAGTCCGCCGGGGACAGCGCTGATGTCCACGACCCGCGAGACGCCGGTCGTCGCGGCCAGCGCAGCCGTCACCGCCGAGCGGCGCTGGACGAGCGCGAACGGATCGGCGAACGACCGCGTCGAGTGCAGGTCCAGCACCCGCGTGCCGTCGAGTTCGGTCAGCAATCGAGCAGCCAGTCGCGACTCGTGGCTGTCACTCTCGGAATCGCCCGGGAACGCGCGATTCAGGTCTTCGTCGACGAACCGAACGCCCGCGTCCAGCGCGCGCTCGTTGGCGATGACGAACGTCACCGGCTCGGCCAGCGACGCGTCGCTGGCCAGAAATCGCTCGATAGCGACCGCCCCACAGGGCTCGTCGCCGTGGAGACACGCGACCACGGCATAAGCGGACTCACCCTCACCACGCTGAACGACACGCATCTGTCCAGTGGACGACCGGGGGCTACTTAGTCGGCCGTGCTCGGCCGCGTCCCACCCCCACTCAGGCCTCGAGCACTTCGACGAGGTTCCCCTCGGGGTCCTGCACGAACAGAATCTTCGTCCCGCTGGCGGTCGTCTGCGGCTCGCTGATCGTCTCCACGTCGTCGTCGAGATCGTGGTAGAAGGCGTCGAGGTCCTCGACGGCGAACCCGAGGTGCTTCGCGCCCGTCTGATTGATCGCGTCCGCCGCCGCATCGTCGCCCGCCGGCTCGTACTCGACCAGTTCGACGCGCGTCCCGTCCGCGTCGAGATGCGCGAACCGCCCGGCCGCGCCCTCGACGCCGACGCCAGTCTCGAAGGCTTCCCCAGAGACGGAGAATCGGGACAGCACGTCGAGGCCCAGAACGTCGCGGTAGAAAGTCACTGCACGGTCCAGGTCGCGAACGGTCACGCCGTAGTGGTGTGCCGAGAGGTCTGCCATACGCGAATCGCCGCGTTCGCGCCCCAAAGCCGCTTCGAGTTCCGAGTCGGGAGGGCTGGCGGCCAGCGTCTGAGAGACGCCGTACGAGGCGAGTGGTCACGACGACGACGAGGCGATTGCCGCTTCGGCGAACTGTGACGACGGTGGCGGGAGAGGTCAGGGTGTCGCGATCCCGTGCCGGGCGTCCCAGGCGACGAACGTTCGAGCGAGGCGGGCGAGCGCGGCGAAGATGCCCTCGACGGTGTCCTTCTCCTCGACGGCCTCGTGGAACTCGTCGAGCCAACCGAGCCGACCGACGGTTATCCGCTGGTACTCGCGGACGGTCGCGAGTTCGTCGGTGGCGTCACCCCCACCAGCGAGATGGGTGGCCTCTCGTTCGCAGAGCGCGCGCATGAACTCGAGGTCGGCGGCGAGGTGGTCGGGGATCCCGTCGCCCCGCTCGGGGTCGAAGCCAGCGGTTCCGTGGGACTGCGAGGCGGCGGCCGCGGGGTCGCCCATCAGTTCGCCCGCCTGACCCGCATCGTGGTACTGCGAGTCCGACTCGAAGGATTCGCTCGGTTCGTCGGCCCAGGCCGACGCGAACGGGGGGACGTAGTGCGGACCGGGGACGACGAACAGGTTGTCGTAGCCGATTCGGAGCGCCTGGGCGTCGAGGTCGGGACGTTCCAGCACCTTCCCGTCGACGTCGACCGGAAGCTGACCGGCGAGGTCGGCCAGCGTTCCATCGCCGAGCGCCGCTGCGAGGAGTTCGATGTCGCCGTCGAAGGCTGCAGCGAGCAGCGCGTACACGTCGGCTCTGGCCCGGGCGGCCGCTGCGTCGCCGTCCTCGGGTTCGCGGTCGGCCGCGGCGGGCTCGGTCTCGCACGCGGTGGTGTCGTCCATCGGAATCACTTCCGTTCGACCTCGACGAAGGCGTCGTACTGGGCGTTGCTCCCGCCCACGAGGTCCGAAAGACCGGTGTCGCCGAGGGCCTCGTCAAGCGGTTGGAGATGGTTGATCGCGAACCCTGCGTCGCGGCCCTTCGCGAGCCCGGCTTCGTCGGTCATCGGCTCGTCGAACTGGTAGGGAGTGTGGCCGTCCTCTTCGACCGGGCCACGCGTCTCACCGTCGATGGTCTCCGCGACCGCTCCATCGCCGGACCGGCCCCAGCCCCACATCGCGCCGACCACGCCGGGGCGGATGCCGTTGGTGACCATCGCGATTCCCTCGACGGAGTTCCTGCCGGCGTCGATGACGATCTCGTCGCCGTTCTCGAGACCGCGTTCGTCGGCGTCGCGCGGGTTGATCCACAGCGGGTTCTCGGGTCTGGTCTCGCGGAGCCACGGACTGTTCGTGGTTCGGTGCATCCCCTGGGTTCGTGGCTTCCAGTTTATCAGCCGGAGCGGGCGCTCCGTGTCGGCGTCGTGGGTCACCGAAGCCTGGACCTCGCCGCCGTAGTGCTCGACGTCGTCGACTCGTGGGAGCGGGTCGAACCGCGCGCCGGTATAGGAGTGTTTGCCCTTCGGCACGACCTCGCTGTAGAAGTCCACGCGCGAACCGAGCTTGTAGCGCATCTGCTCGCCATCGTAGGCGTTGCTATCGTCGAAGCGGTCGGCGTAGTCGTACTCGTGGCCGTGCTCGGCGAAGCGGTCGGCGTAGTCGTCGACCGGCTCCTCGAACCGGCCGCCGCGATTGAGCACCGTGACGACCTTCGCCCACTCCTCGTCTCTGACGGCCTGTTTCCAGCGGCCGAGGTCGAACGAGTCGCCCAGTCCCTTCTCGTGGCTCTCGCGGAAGACCTGCAGTTCGTCCTCGCTCGCGTCGGGGACCGGGTCGCGGTCGAAGGCGATGTTCGCGGCTAGTTTGAGATAGAAGTCCTCGGCCTGGTGGAGGGGCCACAGCTCTCCGTCGGCGTCGGGGATGGCGTCCCCGCCGACGCCGGGGAGGTCGAGCTCTTTCCACAGGTCGATCAGGACGTCCTCGAACGGCCGAGCGTCCGGAACGACTTCGACGGCCGGCTGGCTGAGCTTCTCGTCGGCCAGGCGCTTGTTCGGATACGTGCCGAAGTTCTCCCAGCGTTCGAGGTAGGTCGGTTCCGGGAGGATGTAGTCGGCGTACTTGCTCGTCTCGCCGATGACCGTGTCGGAGGCGACGACGAGCGGGATGGTGTCCGGGTCGCCCAGTATCGACGGAATCTGGTCGCCGCCAGCGACGGCCATCACGTGGTTGTTCGAGTACGGCCGGATGAACAGCGCCTCGACGCCGTATGGATACTCGTCCTTGGCGCTGCCGTACAGCTCCTGGGTGGCCTGCGGCGGAGCGACGGGGAACCACGGCCGCTCGGCGGGGTAGCCGTCGTCGCGCTCGAACAGCGTCGTGTCCTCGTAGTTGACCCCGCCGCGCAACAGCGGGATTCCCCACGGCGAGTGCCCGTCGGGGACCTGCCCGAGTTCGTACCGGCCGGACATCGTGCTGTAGCCGGCGTAGGGGGTGATCTGGCCGCCTTTCCAGTCGTAGTTGCCGATGAGATGCTGCAGGGTCGCGATCGCACGGGTGTTGTAGAACCCGTTCGCGTGCTTCGCGGGCCCACGGTAGGCCATAATCGCCGCACGCTTCCCGTGACTGGTGAACTCGTCTGCGATCTCGGCGATCACGTCGCTGCCGACGCCGGCCATCTCGGCGTACTCCTCGACGGTGTGCTCGAACACGCGGTCGCGGTACAGGCTCCACGCGCTCTCGACGGCGGTCCCGCCAACGGTCAGCGAGGCGTTCAGGAGGCCGGTCTCGACCTCGCTGGCCGGGCGGGGCTCACCGGTCGCCGAGTCGACGGCGACGAAATCGTCGGCCAGGTCGTGGTCCTCGTCGACCAGTCCGAGGTCGGCGGCGCGAGCCTTCGGGCCGTCCGCCTCGTCGACGAGCACGAGGTGGGTCGCGTCGCTCCAGGTCGGCTCGCCGTCGGTCTCGGCGGCACTCTCCGCCGGGTTGCGGAGATACTCCACGTCGTGGCGGTCGTGCTCGATGATCCAGCGAGCCATCCCGAGCGCGAGCGCGCCGTCCGCGCCGGGCTCGACCGGGACCCAGGTATCGGCCTTCTCGGCAGTTTTCGACAGGCGAGGGTCGACCACGTCCATCCGCATGCCGTCCTCGATGGCGTTGGTCAGCTTGGGGGCGAGCCAGGTCGGCCCCTTGTTGGCGACCATCGGATTGGTCCCCCACACCAGCAGGTACTCGCAGTTCTCGACGTCGGGGTACTGGCGCTTCTTCTTGCCGGCGTGCGAGCGAACGTTCCCCATGACGCTGGAGAACCCGCAGGTCCCGGCGTGGTGGACGCTGTTGATCGACCCAAGCCCCTGGTGCCACAGTCTGGTCCGGATGAAGTTTCGCCTGAATCCGCCGACGTCGACGATCTGGTTGGCCTTCGGCCCCAGGTCGGGGTGGTCGGTGTCGATGAGCGTATCAGCCCACCTCTCGTCGAACGTGCTCTTGGCCATCTCGCCGGACTGCACGGCCTCCCAGTCCTCCATCACGGCCTCCTCGGGGGCGTAGGCCCACAGGTCGCGGAGCCCGGGATGCCCGAGTTCGTCGTCACCGTCGACGATGTCCCGGATGGCCTGCTCCCAGGAGACGGTCTTCCACTCCCCGGAGCCGCGTGGCCCGACCCGCTTCATCGGCTTGCGGACCCGATAACTGTCGAAGGCCGTCTGGATGCCGGCCTGCCCCTTCAGGCAGATCCGGCCGCCCGAAAGCGACCAGCGCTCTGCGTCGACGTCGCCGCTCCCCTCGACGTCGCCCATCGCGGCGGTCTCGGGATCGCTGTCGTAGGGCACCTGCGAGAACGGCTGCGTGTTGAGGAACGAGTAGGGATTGCCGGCGAGTTTGCGAACCAGCGAGCTGTACTCGCCGGTGGCGCTCTCGTCGGCCAGGCGGACCTTGATCGGGCAGAAGGTGTTGCACTGCCCACAGGTCGTGTGGACCACGTCGCTGGCACCGTATTCGCCGTAGTCGTCGCCGACGTAGTGCTCGACGTCCGTCCAGAGGTCCTCGGTGTCGACTTCGGCAGTCGCCGAGCTCGCGGCACCCAGCAGGCCGACGCTTCCGACCGCTTTCACGAGATCGCGACGCGTCATCGACGCGCCGCTCTCGGCTTCGGTACTGTCCGCGTCCGTCGTATCGCTGTCAGTCGACATCAGTGATCACCCTCTTCAAGTGGGGTCAGGGGGAGTAGTTCCGCGCCGATCGTGTACAGGAGCAGGCCGACGGCGATCATGCCGACGCTGGTTGCCCACTCCACCGCCGATGGGAAGTACGACCCGTGGGGCAGTCCCTCCATAACGGGGCGGATCTGCGGCGGGACGACGATGTTGAACCGGACCGCGATGATTCCGAGCACGACGCTGAGGCCGGCCACTGCCATCAGCCAGGGGGTGCGACGCCAGGAGCGTTTCGAGAGCATGACCAGCGGGAACACCCAGCCGAGGCCGACCATGAACCACCAGAACGACCACGACATCTCGCCGAAGGCGATGACGTGCCAGGTCTCGACGACGTGGGGATGGAAACTGACGATGGAGACCAACGCCTCGATGGCGGTCAGCGCCACGTCGACGACGACGAACGTCGCCAGCAGCTTCGCGAGCCGGTCGAGCAAGTCGGGGTCGACGGCGTCGCCGTCGAACAGTCGGGTCCGGAGGACGTACAGTAGTATGACGAGCGCCGTCCCGGACAGCACGGCGGAGACGATGAAGATGACCGGAAAGAGTCCGCTGTTCCAGTAGGGGCGCGCCTTCGAGACGGCGAAGAGGACGCCGGTGCCGCCGTGCACCATGAAGATAGCCAGCGGGATGCCGACGATGCCGGCCCGCTTCAGCCAGGTCCGGTCGGTCTGCCGGGAGGCGTCGGTCGTCTGTCGCCGCCCCAGCGTCAGGAGGCCGCTGAGCCTGGCCCGCAGTCCCGACCCGTGCTCGGCGACGCGGGCGAGGTCGTAGCGCATCGAGAAGTACAGCTCGGTCGTCAACACGAGGATGTAGGCGACGTAGGCGTGGACCTCCCAGGCGAGCGCGGAGGTGATCTGTCGCCAGAGGAACGGATGGTACATCCGGTCCATCCGGCCGAGGTCCGTCCAGACGAACAGGAGCGCGACGACCATGCTGACGATGGCCGCGAACAGGGCGTCGCGGTCGATGCGGTGCAGTCCTGCCACGCCGAAGACGTTCGCAAGCGTACTGACCAGGAATGCACCGGCCGAGAGGCCGACGAAGTAGATGTAGAAGGCGACCCACGCGCCCCACGGAGTCGTACTCGTGAGATTGGTACTCTGCATCCCGCCCGAAATCCGCAGCCAGGTCGCGTAGCCGCCGATAAGCAGCAGTGCGCCGAGGGCGGCGTACCAGGCCGCCCGAAGGCGGTCGTCGATGAATCCGGGGTCGAACTCGAGGTGTGAGTGTTCAGCCGCCATGGTCACTTGAGGTAGTAGACGTTGGGGTCGGTTCCCTCGCTTTCCTTGAGCTGGAACGCCCGGGAGGAGTCGGCCATCTCGGAGACATCGCTGTCGGGGTCGTCCAGGTCACCCATATTCCGGGCGTCGCCGACGCACGTCTCGACGCAGGCCGGCTCCTCGCCGCGCTCCAGACGGTGGGTGCAGAAGCTGCACTTCCGGACGTTGCCGACGGGCGAGGCACCGTCTTCGCGCGGGCCGCGGTCGACGCCGTATTCGGGGCTGGTCACCGCGCCGGCTCCGTCGACCTCGTCGTCGTAGTTCTCACCGAAGTCGAAGTACCGCGCGCCGTACGGGCACGCGATCATGCAGTAGCGACACCCGATACAGCGGTCGTAGTCGATGTTGACCACGCCGTTGTCCATCTTGTAGGTCGCGCTGACCGGGCAGACTTGCACACAAGGCGGGTTCTCACATTGCATGCACGGCCGGGGGACGTTCGTGCGCGTGACGTCGGGGAACTCGCCGTGCTCCTCTTCCATCACGACGTTGTAGGAGACTCCCGGCGGCGTCCGATTCTCTGCCTTGCACGCGACAGAACACGAGTCGCAGCCCACGCACTTCTGGAGGTCGATGACCATCCCCCAGCGCGCGCCGTTCTCCTGGGTGTCCCCGTCGTCGCTCGCTGCCGAAGCGGCGGACTCACAGGTTATCGAGTCCATCGATCCGACCGAGCACCCGAGCGACTCGGCCGTCTCGGACTCGATGGTTTGGTCAGGGCTATCGATGGCCGGGTTGGGCGTCTGCCGGTAGTCGTCGCCGAACTCGGCCTCGGCGGCTGCATCGTACTTGCGCCAGTACTCCTCGGCCGACAGCTCGCCCCGGGAGACGCGCTTGGCGTCCTCGGCCATCGCGATTCCCAGGTCGGTGTCGTGGTCGGTCTTGGATAGCTCCGCTCTGGGGTCGGCCGCCTCGCCGTCGACCATCGCGTCCAGTTCGGTCGCGCCCACGTCGGGCACGCCCGGGAGCCGTTCCCCGCTCACGCCGCTCATCGGTACCACCCGCTCGCCGCGTCGCGTCGGTTCGGCCGGTCAGTCGGAGTCATACAGGTCTGCCTACCGGAGCCAGCATGGTGAGCGTGCAACCGATACTCTTTGCCCCGCCAGACCGGCAGCGAACGGGGTATAATTGCCGTCCCAATACTGTTTGGACCGAGTTCTGAGCGCGCCGTTCGGCCTCCGCCCCGCGGTAGCCGCCTGCCGCCCCCTCCCAGTACCTGAGAACGCCCTCGGACCTATATACGAAGGGCCGAACGAGTTCGGACTATGTATGCGCCTGGCGACCGTCGTCGCCCATCCGCCTGCGGAGGTGGACGCCAGTGAACGCCGTGCTCGTCGCTTCAGTCATCCTCCGTGTGGCAGGGGTCGGCTACTCGCTGGTGTTGCTGGCCCGGAGCGGCGACAGACGGTTCGGGTTTCTGACCGTGATGCTGTCGCTGATGGCGACCCGTCAGGTGCTGTCCGCCCGGAACTCGACCACGCCGGTCGAGGAACTGCCGGGGCTGGCGGTCAGCGTTCTCGCGGTACTGACGGTGTATTACCTGTCGAGCTACGTCGTCGAGGAGCGGCGCGTCACCGAGCGTCTCCGGGGGTTCAGGAAGGCGATCGAGCACGCGGGGCACGCGATCTTTCTGACCGACGACGACGGGACCATCGAGTACGCGAATCCGGCGGTCGAGAGCGTCGTCGGCCACCGCCCCGAGGAAGTCGTCGGCGAGAATCCGCGACTGTGGAAGTCCGGCAAACACGACGCCCAGTTCTACGAGGAGCTATGGGACCAGATCTCCTCGGGCGAGGTCTGGGACGGAGAGATCGTCAACCGCCGGAAGTCGGGGGCGCTGTGCTGGGTCGATATGACCATCGCACCGATCACCGACGATGCAGGTGCGGTCGAGCGCTACGTCGCCGTCGAACGGGACGTGACCGAGCGAAAGGAACGCCAGGTTCGAATCGAACAGCAGAACGACCGGCTCGAGCGGCTGAACAACACCAACGAGGTGCTCCGAGACGTCAACCGTGAGCTCGTGGCGGCGTCGAGCCGTCAGGAGATAGAGCGAGTGGTCTGCGAGCGATTCGCGCGCTCCCGACTGTTCGACGCCGCCTGGATCGGGATGCCGCGTCTCGTCGACGCCGGCGTCGAGGTCCGAACCGCCGCCGGCGTCGAAACCGACGTGCTCGAGTCGCACCTCGGGGATGCAGCAGCTTACCGAACGGTCGTGGAGAACGTTCTCGAGCGGCGGCGGCCAGCGTTCGTCGACGCCGACGGTGAGCGCATCGACGATCCCGCACACGCCGCGGGCGTCGTCGTTCCGTTGTCGTATCAGGACGCCGACTACGGCGTGTTGTTCGTCGAGGCCGGACCGGACAACGCCTTCGAGGTCATCGACCGGGGGGTGTTTGCTGACCTCGGACTGACCGTCGGAGACGCCATCAACGCGGTCGAGAGTCGGCGGACGCTCGCGTCGGACGAAGTGACGCAGCTCGAGTTCCGGGTCGACGGCGTGGACGACCCGCTGGTCTCGCTATCGGCGGCGCTGGGCTGTACGGTCGAACTGGATCGGATCGGCCACGGCGACACGACCAACTGCGCCGCGTACGTCTCCGTCACCGACTGCGAGCCGGACGATGTCTCGGCTCACGCCGCCGACGCACAGGCCATCGAACGGGCCCAGGTGCTGTGTGCCCGCGATGGACAGAGCGCGTTCCGGCTCATCCTCGACGACGCCGTCGTGACCTCGTTAGCTCGGTACGGCGGTGCCGTTCGTTCGCTGACGGTCGCCGACGGGACCGGCCGCCTCGTTGCCGAGATCGCCCGAACCAACGACGTCCGGTCGGTCGTCGAAGCCATCCAGTCGGCTTACCCGGAGTTGGATCTGGTCGCCCAGCACGAACGCGAGCGCGACGCGGTTTCGGAGGTGGAGTTTCGGACGGCCTTCGAAGATACGCTGACCAACCGACAGCACGAAGCCGCCCAGACGGCCTACTTCGCCGGATTCTTCGAGTGGCCCCGCGACGCCAGCGGTGAGGACGTCGCCGACGCGATGGGAATCAATCAGTCCACGTTCAGCCAGCACCTCCGCTCCGCCGAGCGGAAGCTGTTCGAGTCGCTGTTCGACCGCCGGGAGGACGGCGTTACAGACGAGTTGGGGCCTGAGCGTCCACTCAGCCGGTGAATTGTGACACCGTCTGCCGCTATGGCTCGCGAACACGTCGAGCCACTGTGGTGTCCGATACCGGATTGTCTCGAGCGCGGACCGGACCACTCGACGTCTCACGGCACCCCGCGACGTTGAATCCGCGCTGTATTCAACACGAGGAACGCAACCTCTCACCGCTCGCCGGTTCCGACACGGCCGGAATGGTGGTACTCGATTCGACCGGTATCGCTCTGCCCAGTAGCCTGGTCCTCGAGTTCGGCGAGCCCGTCGAACGTCTCCTGCTTCGTCTCGCGGTCGAGTTCCGCCCCCTCCAGCATCGACCGCATGTACTCGACCGACCGGTCGCACCGCTCCCGCTCGACCGGGTGGGGAGGCCCGTCCTCCGCGCCGTGGGCGTAGACGTACTTCGCCGGGTCGTCCCGAGAGCTCTCGGCGTCGTGGACGAGTTCAGCAATCATCGCGAGGGCGCGCAACGACCCCGGCCCAATGCCGTCGAGTTCGACGAGTTCCTCGTAGCTGTCCGGCTGGTACTCGGAGGCGCGTTGCAACTGGTCGAGCGCCTTCTCCGAGAGCTCCGCGTTCCGGAGTTCGTGGTGGCTCGGCATACCGAAGGTCGGGGTCCGTCGACAGACTGACGCTCGTCTGCTGGCTGGTTCCGCCCGCACCGGTCGCGTCTCTGGGTCCGGTTCCGCCACCGAAATCTGCGAGCGACCGCTGGCCCCGGAGTTCGCGTTTCAGGTGGATGGGCGACAGCCGGAGAGCGGAAGTGATCGGGTGCTGCGAATCGGTCGAACGAGCACACTCTGTCAGTTCGGCACGCGGTAAGTCGTCGTTAGCGCTGGCTCGCGGTCTGCCAGCCAGTTGGCGGTGCGTTCGCGCCCCGCTTCCGAGACCCGGGTAAGGGCGGGTTAGATGCTGGACCGGCGTCGAGGGCCCCTGAAAGGTTGTGGCTGTTTATTCGGCCGCGCGCCGTACTAGCGTGCACATGGTTCCCGGTCGTCGGCCGGTCGGAAAGGGGGTGACAGCCGCCCTCCTTTGTCTCCTCGTCGTCGTCCCCCTGGCGGTCACCGTCGCGCCGGTCGCGGCCGCCGAGGGCGTCGTCGTCGGTCGGCCAGAGATCGAACTGTACGCGCCTGACAACCGCGTGGTCGGCGGCGAAACGGTCTCACTCGAGGTGTTCCTCTCGAACGCTGGCGAGATCACGCGTGGCGGACCCGCCCAGTACCAGGACCGGGTCACGACCGCACGGAACGTGCGCCTCGACGTCCTGACCGATCAGTTGCCGGACGAAATCGCCGACGACGTCGAAGTCCTGACCGGAAGCGTGCCCGTCGGTACGGTCCCCCAGGGGACCGCGGGGCCCTTCCCTATCCGACTCGAAATCGACGAGGACATCGAACCGGGGACATACGACATCCCGGTCGAGGTTACCTACGACTACACGTGGTTCGTCGAGTACAGCGACCTCACGGAACCGGAGTTCTCCGATTCGAGCCAGCAGGAGACGAAGCAACTCACTATCGTCGTCAGGGACCGCCCGCGGTTCGAGGTGAGCTCGAGCGGGCGAGTCGTCACCGCCGGTGACCAGACGCGCAGGGAGTTCTCGGTGACGAACGTCGGTACCGAACCAGCGGCGAACGCCACCCTCACTCTGGCGAGCGAACAGAGCCCGCTCTCGCTCGGCGACGGTCCGGAAGGAGGAACCGCGACCGTGACGCTGGGCGACCTCGCCCCGGGCAACTCGACGTCGGCCGTGGTACGCGTCGGAGCACCGGAGACGCTCCCGCCAGGGGCCTACCCCCTCAGTGCCTCGGTCGAGTATCGAACCGAGGCTGGCATCGTCGCGAACTCCACGCCGATTACGGTGTCGGTGCCGGTGGGCGCCGAACAGGACTTCGCGGTGACGAACGTGACCGACACGCTCCAGGTCGGCGAGACGGGCCGAATCGACGGGACTATCGTCAACACCGGGGGTCAGACCGTCTCCAACGCCGTCGTCGTGTTCCCCCCGAACGCCACGGGGCTCCGGCCCCGCGCGGGAGCGTACGCCGTCGGCACACTGGCACCCGGCGACGCCGCATCGTTCGAGTTCGTCGTGGACGTCGCAAACTCGACGACCGACGGGCCGCGCGTGCTCCCGTTCTCGGTGCGGTATCGCAACCCGGACGACGAGGTTCGGGTCAGCAGCGCCGTCGACGCGCCGGTCACCGTCGACCCGGAGCAGACCTTCGTGGTGCGGTCCGTCGCCAGTGACCTCCAGGTCGCCGGTAGCGGGACGCTCGCAGGCACGGTCGTCAACACCGGGAATCGAACGGTGACGGACGCCGTCGTCGTCTTCGAGAGCGGCGGCGGCGTCCAGCCGAGGGAGACGCGCTACCCGGTCGGGACGCTCGAACCTGGCGCGTCGACGCGTTTCCGGTTGCCGGCGACCGTCTCGCCCGACGCCGACGCCGGGCCGCAGTTCGTTACCTTCAGGGTTCGCTATCGAGGTCAGGGCGAGGAAGTTCGAGTAAGCGACGCTATCGACGCGGTCGTACAGGTCGGGCCGGAGCAGTCGTTCGACGTCCGGAACCTGAACAGCACGCTCCAGGTCGGCGAGACGGGGCGGATAAGCGGGACCGTCGTCAACACCGGCAACCAGACCATCACCGACGCGGCCGTCGTCTTCGCGACGAACCAGACGAGCGTCCAACCACGGACTCGTGACGTCGCGGTCGGGACGCTCGAACCCGGTGAGTCGGCTCCGTTCTCGTTCACCGCCGACGTGCCCCGGACGGCCGACCCGGGCCAGCGACCACTGCTGTTCCAAGTCCGATACCGCGACGCCGAGGACGAGACCAGAGTCAGCGACCCCATCGACGCACGGGTCGACGTCACCGGCGAGCAGACGTTCGCCATCGAGAACGTCGAGACGACGCTTCGGGTGGGCGAACGAGGGGAAGCCGTGGTGACGCTTCGCAACACCGGGACGAACGCCGTCGAGGACGCGTCGCTCCGCTATACCGGCGAGGGCCCGCTGCAGCCACTCTCGAGCGAAGCGGCTGCGGGCACGCTCGAACCGGGTGAATCCACCAGGATCACCTACACCTTCGACGTCCCGCAAACGGCCGATCCGGGTCGCCGATCGCTGCCCTTCGTCGTCCAGTACGAGGGTCGAGACGACGAAGTGCGGACGAGCGCGCCGCTGACCGTCCAGGCGACCGTAGCCGGCGAACAGACGTTCGCCGTGACGAACACCTCGAGCACACTCCGCGTCGACGACACCGGGACCGTCACGGCGAACGTGACCAACACCGGCGACATCGTCGCCGAGGACGTCGTCGTCACCGTCCAGGAGACAGGTCCAACGCTCGTACCGCGAGAGACGACGTACGCGGTCGGCACGCTTGCCCCCGGCGAGAGCGCGTCCGCGGAGTTCCGCTTCGACGTGACCGCCGACGCAGAGGCGGGACCGCGTCTGCTCACCTTCCAGGTCCGGTATCGCGGCCAGGGGGACCAGGTCCAGACGAGCGACGGCATCGACGCGACCGCCGCGGTCGACCCCCAGCGCGACGAGTTCACCGTCGCCGCGGTCAACGCGACGATACCAGCTGGAGAGTCAGAGATAGTAACGCTCCGGGTGCGGAACCGCGAGAACGAGACCCTCCAGGACGTCCGCGCCCGCCTGTTCGTCGACGACCCACTGAGCAGCGACAACAGCGAGGCGTTCGTGCCGACGCTCGCCCCGAACGAGACGGCGCTGCTCAAGTTCGAGGTGTCGTCCGCGGCCGGCGTCGTTCCGAAACAGTACCCGCTGCTCGTCGACTTCACGTACGAGGACGAGAGCGGCGAAACCGTCCTCTCCGACACCTACTTCGTCGCGGTGGACGTGGTCGAACCGCCACCACGAGCGTTCCCGGTGGCGCTCCCCCCGGTAGCGGTACTCGGCATCGTCGTCGTTCTCCTGGCCATCGTGATTGCGTACTGGAAGCGGGGTGCCCTGAGCACGGCCTTGGGTCGCTGAGCTACGCAGTCACGGGTAACCACGTGTAGTCACGCGTTCGGGTCGGCGGGTTCGGCCTTCGCCGAGCGAGCGAGCGTGTCACTGGCGGGCACCGAACCCGCGTAGCGCGCGCGAAGCACGAGGACCGACGGCAGGACGAGCAGCGACGTGAGGAACGCGTAAAGGACGCTGAGCGCCGCGAGGACCCCGAACTGCCCGATGGCGGAGAAGGTCGCAAGCACGAGCACGCCGATTCCGAAGACGGTCGTCACCATCGAACCCGCCAGTGCACCGCCCGTTCCCGTCACCGTCGTCGTCAACGCGTCGTCCACGCTCGCTCCGTTCCGGCGCTCGTCCGCGAACCGATGGACGAAGTGGACGCCGTAGTCGACGCCGAGGCCGATAGTGAGCGCCAGCACAGTCGCCGTGAACGCGTTCAACGCGATGCCGACCGCTCGCATCGTCGCTGCGACGAGCGCGACCGTCGTGATGATGGGGACCAACACGCTGAGCCCGAGCGTGGCACGCCCGAACAGCATCCGGAAGACGAACGCGAGCGCGAGTGCCGTCCCAGCGAGCGCGACCGCCAGGCTCGACAGGGCCGACGCGAAGATGAGGTCGGCGACGGCCTGGAAGACGACGATGTCACCCGTCGCCGTCGTCGCGTATGGGAGTCGGGTTGCGACCGTCCGAGCGTCTTCGGTCACCGCGGTATCGTCCGCGTCGGCCTCGACGGCGTACACGACTCGACCGCTTCGAGCGTTCTCGGTCACGTACGAGAGCGCGGTCTCTCTCACGGGCGAGGTCAGGAGCGCATCGTAGATGCGGTCGAGGTTGCGGTCGGGGATACCGTCACCATCTCGGTCGTTGCGGGCCACGAGTTCGCGGAACTCCGGGTCGCTCTCGGCGTAGGCCTCGATGACCGTCACGATGGACTGGCTCTGGGCAGTGCCGTCCGGTCCGGTGACGAACGTCCTCGGCGGGTCGCTCCCGGCGCGCTGGATGGATTCCAGCGTGGTATCGGCTGTCAAGGGCCCTCTCACGTAGACTGTCACCGTGTCCTCTTCGCCGGTCTCGAAGCGGTCCTCCAGGAAGTTCAGCGTCCGCGTCACGGTGTAGTCCCCGGGACGGAACGGTTCCGGAAGCACTGCGAGGTACGGCGGGGTCTCCGCGGGGGGCAGGAAGTCCTCCTGTGAGAACTCCGTATCGACGCCGGTCGCGTAGCCGGTCGCCGCACCCGTCCCGACCGCGACGAGCACGAGGAAGACCAACGGCGCGCGGCGAGCGATCACGATACCGACGGAGAGCCCTCGACCGATCCGAGATCGTTCCGTGCCGATAGGCCGACGGGTCGCCTCGGGGAGCCGCGTCCGTTCCCTGAACTCGTCGAGCAACACCTTCGCCGCCGGGACGAACATACCGAACACCAGAGCCGTGAAAAGGATGCCGAGGGCCGCGACCAGCCCGAACCGACGGATGGGGAGGAGCCCACTCGTCAGGTTCGACGCGAACCCGATGGCCGACGTGACGGTCACCACGCCGAACGCGACGACGAGCTGGCGAGTCGTCACGCTCATCGCGGGTCGAACGGCCGTCCCCTCGATGCGTTCCTCGCGGTACCGATTGATGGCGTGGATGCCGTAATCGATCCCGACTGCGAGCACGAGCGGTGGGACGGCGATCAGTATCTGGTCGAACGGCTGCCCGACGAGCCCGAGCAACCCGAACGTCCAGATAGTCGTCATCCCCAATCCGACGATTCCGAGCAGCAGGTCGCCGACGTCTCGGTACGCGGCGATCAGGAACGTCACGATGAGCACCACCGACGCCGGGACGACGATGAGGAGCGTGTCCCCGATGACCGCCTCGAACTCCGCCTCGATGACGCCGCCGCCGAAGACCGTCACGCTCGGGGCTCTCTCGTCGGCGAGGACTCGTATCCGCCGCTGTATCGACCCGAGCGGCTCCGCCGTTTCGGGCGCAGCGGGGACGCCGTGGGAGACGACGCCGACCGTCGCAGACGCCCGGGCCGTCTGCGGGTTGAAGTCGGTACTCAGGAGGCCGACGAACCCGGGTTCGGTCGCCGCACGTCGAACGGCGGCGTCTATCGCTGCCGGCGGTGCCCGCCGAACGACGCGGACCTGTTCGTCGAGCGTGGTCGCCGACGGATCGAGTTCGAGCGCGACCCGTTCGGCGACGCTTCGCGTCCCGGTGACGCGGAGGTCCGGCCTGTCCCGCACGTCCCGCTGGAGGACGAGCATCTCGACGAGGGCGTCCCTGGAGAGGACGTTCTCACCCCGTTGGATGAGTTGCGTCGTCCCGTCCGCCGGTCCGAAGGGAGGCGCGAACTCCCGTTCGACCGCGTCGAGGGCCGTCTGTTCGGGCAACCCCTCCGAGAACGACTCCGTCCCCGTCTCGGTCGTCACGTTCGCGAGTCCGATCACGAACGGAATCGTCGCCAGGAGGAACGCGAGGACGACGAGCCGGGGACGTC
Source organism: Haloarculaceae archaeon H-GB1-1 (assembly GCA_029688825.1). Lineage (GTDB taxonomy): Archaea > Halobacteriota > Halobacteria > Halobacteriales > Haloarculaceae > JARUKX01. The sequence goes on from JARUKX010000024.1 coordinate 46,998, forward strand.
CGACGATGATGGCCACGACTCGGTCGACCCCAGGCCCCGACTCGGCGGCCGGCCCACTGTCGCTCGTCCTCTGTTCGTCGGGCACCACGACGACTATGACGGTCCGGACCGGAAAGAACCGCATGCACTGTTCACGCGAGTAAGCTCCCCGTTGGCGTGGCTAAGAATGGGTTACGAGTGCAACTAGGATTGGAGAGGGAGTCCAGTGGAAGAGGAATTCCGCCGAATTCGAGGGGTGCAGTCCGTCTACTGTAGTTGGTTGTTCCCTCGGTACGGCACTAAAATTTAGATGGACTCGCCGGGGGCGACACTCTCGGCGAGCGCGACACACGCAGACTCCGTGCGCTGTAATTTCGGACATCGAAATCACTCGTCCTCCAGGAACTCGCGGCGAATCTGCATCTTCTCGAACTCGGTCCGCTTGTCGTAGTGGAGATCGAGGATGTCACCCGTCACGTCCATCCGACCGCTGACAATCTCTTCCGGCGTGCCCTCGCGCAGGTGGCTCGTAATCGACCCGCGCCGAACCGCGTGCGGAGACACGGACGATGGGCAGGAACTCGCCTTCAAGCTCTGCATGAACTCGCATTCGACCGGTTCCTTCTCGTGCGGACACTCGCCAGTCATACACGGTCGTGTCCACCGGTAGACGGTCCTCCGAATCGGCGTCGCCGTCAGCCGTCCCTCCCTGCTCGAAATGAGCGGCAGCCGGCCATAGTCGTCCGTCACCGAGAAGCGGTTGGTGTCGATGTAGTCCTGAATGACCTGCGTGTAGTAGTCGCCTACCGCGATGTACCGCTCGGCGGCGTACTTGTTCTTCAGCGGCGTTCCGGTCTCGGGCTGGTGGCGGATACGAATCGACTGCTGGTTCGCATCGAAGTCGTCCACGTCGAGGCTCCGAAGCGTCCCCAGGCGCATTCCCGTATGCCAGAGGACGACCATGATGACGTGGTCCCTGCTCGCGTATTCGAACGTATCCAGGTGTTCCAGAATCGCCTTCGCCAACTCGGATTCAACGATGTCGTCACGCGAAATCTCTTCCGGCTCAATCTCGGGCAGCAACACGCGCTCGCGCATTCCCGGCTCGACGGCTTCGATGCTATCGCAGAATTCGAGGAACGTGCGGAGCGTGGCGAGGATGCCACGAAGCGTCATCTTCGAGATCTCGTCGTAGCCTCTCCCCTTGCCCTGCGACCGCCACACTCGGAACTGGTGGAGGTTCCGCCCGGTTAGCTCGTTCATGTCGTCGAGGCCGGTCTCCTCGCACCAGTCGAGAAACGAGTTCAGTCGGTACCGCTGGTTCGTGAGCGATTTCTTCGACAGCTCCGACTCGCGGTGATGCAGGTAGAGGTTGACCGCCTCGGCTGGCGGAATCGAGATGAGATCGGAACTCACGCCAACCACATCCCGTGGGCCGGCACGTGCGTACGTACGGAGTCGATAGAACTCCAGAGACTGCCAGTAGTCTCGTTCGAGCCGCTATTTCGGTAGTCGGGTGATGCCTCTGTTCCGCCAACGGGACCTTCAAGTCCCTCTACTGCGTTGCTTTCCATGGTTCTCGCCCAAGAGAGCCACTGATTCGGGCCGGTGCCTCTAACACCGGTTTCCGACTTTTGCGCGGATCACAAGTGACCCGAGCGGTGTGGCTCTCCCGCTACCCCTATTTCAAGCCACATAGCATAAATGTTGACATCGTACGTGTGCAAAACTTGGGTGTGTATGTGTGCATATTAATATCAGATGCTACCGATTTTTCATGTATGCTACGAAAGAGTCTGGGGATGGTTGAGAGGGTCGAATGGTTGTCGCCCATAGATTACGAAATACTGGAGTTCTACGAAGAGTGCGACATCAAGGCTTCTGCGAAAGTGGTCTCGGCTAACATCGACTACAGTCGAAACTATACAAATCGTCGGTTTCGGGCGCTAAGCAAGGCAGGTTTGCTTAGAAAGGACGAAGACTCTGGACTGTATGAGTTATCGGACGACGCTCGAAAGTTTTTGAAAGGCGAAGTAGACGAAGAAGCGTTCAAACAGGTAGAATAGTCAATAATTTCTTCAGGTGAATATACCTCCTCTGCTGGTCTTGGTTCATCAATCTGCTTACTGATTCTCTCCTCAAACCGCCCATCATAATCTCTGTCTCGTCAAGGAATATTGAATGATAATTGAACCACTGTCGATTCCCGCAAACGCGTGCCAGGAAAGCCAGACTCTACAGTTTGTCAGTCGTCACTCCGATACGCGTCGCCGCCTCGCTTGCGTATTCGGAGGATGTAGAGAATCTTGTTCTGTCGGTCTGGTCTGCAACCGAGTCGAAATGGACCCACGCGAATCTTGTCGTGCGGTGCTCCTTCGAGTGGTTCCAGGTAGTCGGTCGGTTCACGCCACTCGTCGGTGACGATCTCGTCGAGCTTGCTGGAGATTCGTTCGCGGGCGTACTCGTCGAGGCCAGCGAAGTCGCGCCGTGCAGTATCTGTGAGGTCCCAGTCCCATTCACTCATCGTCACTGCTGGCCGACATTCCGATATCGAACTCGTCCTTCACCTCGTCGCTGCTGTGGGTGCGTCCCTCCTGGATCTCGACCTCGCTGGCGAGCATCGCCTTCAGGTCCGCCCGGTTGAAATCCGGGTGTTTGAGCGCGTCACGAAGCACGTACCGGATGTACTCACTTCGGCTGTTGAAGCCCTGGTCTTCCCACGTCGAGTCGATATCTTCCAGAAACGTCTCTCTCATCCGGATGTTCACGGTCGTTTTGTCTGGTGGGGATTCGGCTTCTGCCATACTACTGTGTTGAAATTGTGTATGGATAAGCATTACGCGAATTCGTCAGTTTCTACCACCTACACATGAATTGGTGGCCAAGTAGAGAGAATGAGCATAGCGATAAACAAGGATACAAATTCAGAATTCGCTCACCTCGGTGTAGATTTCTTGGGCTAGAACTCGATTAGTTCTCTGAATGAAATTGTGTCTTCGGGGTCTGTGTTAGTGGGCTTCAGCGTTTTGTGGTATTCGTGAGATTTGTAACCGAGATATAGTAGAGGGATTCCGATCACAGCACCGATAATAGTTCCAGTCAGAAGAAGACCGATTACCATCATAATGCTTCTACCTATAACACTGACCGTACTTGGCTCGTAACCGCAATCAGGGCATTTGGTCGCCTCTATCGAGATCTCGGAAGCACACTTCCCACAGGCCCCTGTTTCATCTACGGAATTTCTCATACCGTCCCTTCATAGTGATATTATTATAAAACCGGTTGTCAAGGGCTACCGACTATATTTGATTGGCTTTGATTTTGGTACGTCCTGACAAAATTGACAGCTACTGCTGATGCATCTTCAAATCGTTCTGTATCAAATCCAGTTATCCGTATCGTTATGAATGAGACATCCGCACCCTTGTTGTATTCGCTGCTTTGAATCGTTCTAATATCATTATTCAACATCTCATCTAATTCGTCCCACAGAACATCTGGTATCTCTCTCCCTTCGAATGCTAGCGTAATATCGGTATATCCGTAGTCAAGGGTTAGGCCCCGTAGTATCTTCTTGTGAATTTTCTCAGGGGGATAACAGCTGACAGAACCGACCTTAGCACTCACTATTCCACGAGTAACGGTATCTCCTTTGTAATTCTCATTGAACCACCGTTGTCTTTCATCTGTATTGGTCAATCTTCTATCTGCTAACCTCCAGTAAAAATAGATGCTACCTGCGAGTCCCGATGCGATTGCGAATAGATTGAATCCTGCTCCGATAATTGACGAAAGCATATATTCGGAGTTTCAGATCACGTGACTTAACATCTCGGCTACTTTTGAGGGGCATGAGGAGAGAGAAGACAAAATTCGATTTCGTTTCTAACTACGTAATCTATATTCGAAAACTGAATTCTGCTGAATTATCTATACTTGCTTACTGTTCGCGTCCGATATTCAAGCCCGAGGACGGATGTGTTCCCAACGGCCTGTATGGTTGTCGGCTCGATCTCCCCGCGAGCTTGTTCGATATTTCGTTTCGATTCGATGAGGTGGCGAAGCGCGGCGTCGATAGCGTCGGATTTCGGCACGTCTTCCCACTCCTCACGTGACCCAGCAACGATTCCGCGAACATCTTCTAATAGTTGCTCGCGTTCGTCGGTCACGGGGGGTACCTGTAGTGAGCCATATAAACCGACTGATGTTACCTCATCTTGAACCTATGCGAACGGGCGAATCTGGAGTGACTGAAACGGCGTTTCTTTATGTACAACAGGCTCGGCCCATGCCCATGGCCACGGCGATCCGCCAGTACCAGCCGATTTGATGTGACGATCTCGTCGAAACCGACTCGCTATTCACATCAATCGCTGTTGCTCACTCAATCGGCGTCGGACCCCAGGTAGTCCGATAGCGAAAACACGTTTTGGAACAATATTCTCAAGTAGTTTTTTCCTTGGGATGGTTGTTCTGTTCAATAAGTCCACCCCAATGTGTATTCGATGTAGATTAGCTATAGAATAGGAATATTCACACGTAAGAAACTTACCAGACGAACTTCCATCACATAAACAACATGGCAGGGGATGTTCGCAATCCGTTGGGCGATCTCAAAGGGTATCAGTTCTGGGCACTTGTCGGGATTCTAATCATAATCGTACCCCGTATCCTCCTTACGTACGAAATTCCTCTTGGAATATTTATCCTACCAATATGGGAAAACCCACAAGCCACTATCCTTCTAAATGATGCTGTTGGCTTTCTCATTACTTTGAGCGCGTACTTTACGTATAGGAAATTTGTGAACTCAGCTACTTAATGATGGTCGCATTCTAATAATTTCTGAGCAACCACACGACCCACATAGTCAGTCTCTTCTACAGCCGGGAGGCCCCCTTCCTCGTCGGTCATCCGCACCACATACACCCGCTCATCAAGGCGATCCACGGTAAGAGCCTGCTCGTTGGGAAACTCCCCGTCTGGATCGACGACGCCATCCTGTTCGAGGAAGGTCTTCGGGATCGTGGCCATGCCGCTGCCGTTCTTGACGCGTAGTTTCTGCATGGGCACCGAGGCGGTGCCGTCAGGGTAGCATAAAGGTATCTGACGGTCCCCGATTCGGGGGCTTTGCGATACCTTCTAGACACCCCGACGGCAGGCTGAGCGTGCCCATGTTTGGCAAAGTGGACATGGAGGACGCGCTGGCGGGCACGGTGTTCGCGGCGTCGGCCTTCGTAACGAACGGAATCGCATCTATCAGCATCCTCGGTAACGACCTCGGAGCAGCCGTCTGGACGGTACAGGGAACGCCCATCACGTTCGCGTTCCTGCTCACGGTGGTCGCACTCGCGACGGCGTACGCGACGAACCGGGTGAACGAGAGTCACGGACAGAACTACGAGCTGAACACGGACCTCGCGGAGATCGTGCGTGGCTCGGCGACCGTCGAGACGTACCTCGCACTCGCGACGCTGACGCTCGTGCTGGTCACTGGCTTCAACGTTCTCGGCGCGCAGGACTTCGTGGCCGGCTCGGTGGCTATTGGGCTGGTCGTCGTCGCACTGGAAGCGGCGGGGTACTACGTCGTCTCCTACCTGGGGTAATCGCTATGCCTGAGATTTTCTTCATCCTTCCAGCCGCGGCGCTATCCGTCGCGTCGGTGGGACTGCTGACCCAGTACGTCCGGGCGAAACGACGCCCACGAGCGGCGACGGATGCCGACTTTCGCGCCGCTATCGAACAGATCGAGACGGGAGAGCGCCCATGAAGTCGGTGTTCTCGTCGGTCGTCGCGTTTCTGCTCGTCACCTCTGCAATCGGTGGGAGCTTCGCGCCGGTCGGCACGGCCTCGGCGGCCGAAGCCGGCCAGTGTACCGCGCTCGACGACTTCGTGATGTTCCTCACCCTCGGACTGGTGAACGGCGATAGCTGTACGCGGCAAGCGTACGTCGACGCCGCCGTTGAGGACATGGTGGCTTCGGACGCCAACCAGACGAAGGTAGACATCTACTCCGGCGCGACCGGGGTGAAAGCCGGCACAGAAGCGTGGCTCGTCCCCTACGATAATCACCTCAGTGACACCGAATCCGTCGCGTGGATGAAGGCCGAGGCCGCGGTGGCCGAAGCCTACGCCAACGGCTCGTCGAAAGCAGTGGCGAAGGTTCGCGCGAAAGAGGCCATCGCCGACTACTACGCCATTCGGCAGGTCAACCTCATCGAACAGTACAACGTCTCTCTATCGCAGATGCATTCACTCCGCGAGATGGCGCTTCAGGAGGATGGCATCGGCCAGTACTACATTTGGTTGTCCTACGACTCTGGAACCTACTCGGATGGGCCGGATGCAATCAACGGACTCACCGAACGCACGGTGACGCTTGCGAACGGCTCGACGCACGGCACGGAAGCCTACTACGTCGAGAACTGTGGGGCCGGCAAGTGCAACTACTACAACACGCCGGCCGACTACGACACGAATTTCGGTAGCTACGGTGAGTCGCGCTACCTCGAAGTCAAGCCGCCGAACAGCAACTACGAGAAGTTGCAGGCGTTCGACTTCAAGGCGTTTCCCCAGCGGTGGAACCAGATCCAGTCGATGAACACGAACCTCCAGGCTGAGGCGGACGTCTTCGTCGACGCGACGTGGACGGACTTCGAGGCCGGCCAGGTCAACGCGAGCGACGTGATTTCCTCGCACACGGCCATGTTCGAGTACGGCGTCCGCTCGGCGGACGAGGACGAAGGGCTGTGGCGCTCGACAGCCGCGCTCGCGATGATGGGCTACGATACGCCGAATCTGACGAGTTCGGGGACCATGACCGTCGAGTACGGCGTCGGTAACTACACCGGCCTCATCATGGCCCGGAACGCTCCGAACGGCTCGTGGGAAGCGAACACGACCTACAACACGTCGTCTATCGACGGCCCGGTGTTCATGCTCACCACCGACGGCGAGAAGGTGGACTTCGCCGACGGGCGTGAGTTCACTATCACGGGCATGACCGCGAAGGACGGTACTTCGGTGAACGCCACTGAGACGACCAAATACGTCTACAAGACGGCGAACACCTCCGAGATGCTGGAACTACAGGGACAGCTGCTCGATCTCCGCGCCGAGATCGAAGAACGCGAACTCGCCCGGATCGGCGCGGGCGACGGCATCGGCGGATTGTTCGGTGGCTCCATCGACTCGACGACCGCGCTGGTCGGCGTCGCCGGCCTCGCCGTGGTCGTCATTCTCGGCAAGGGCGGGCGGAGGTAGCGACCATGCGTTTTCGTGCATCCATCGCGCTCGGAGCGGCTGTGTTGCTCCTGCTCCTGGCGACCGCTCCGGCCCTCGCTGCCGACAACAGTACTCAGCCCATGCCCATAGCGAATCAGACACAGACCGAACGAATCGACGAGAACACGGTTCTCCTGCACTCGGAGTACTCCGCGACCGACGACGTGGCTCGCATCACGCTCCGCTCGGAGAGCCTACAGACT
>JARUKX010000025.1 GCA_029688825.1 Haloarculaceae archaeon H-GB1-1
TCACCGCGTCAGTACGAGGCCCACTCACTGCGTTCGTGCGCCTCGCTACGTCACGTCTTCGATGGCCTCTTCGACTACGTCGTAGTCGGGGAAATCGGGCCACTGAGTGGCGACCCAGGCGTACTGGACGCGTTGCTGCTCGTCGACGACGAACACGGCGGGCCGCGGCTCGGCGACCCCTTCCATGCCGTCGAGGTCGTGGACGATACCGTAGCGTTCGGCGACGCCGTTCGCCGGGTCGGAGAACAGCCGGTGGTCGATGCCGCGATCCTCGATGAGCGTCGCGTGCTCGTACGGCGAGGAGATGGAGACACCGACGACTTCGGCGTCGTACTCGTGCCACTCGCGGTCGCGAATCTCGTTCCAGGCGTACGTCGCGGGGAAGCCGCCGTCCATGGTGTGGAAGACGAGGACGACCGGTCCCTCGTCGGTCAGTTCTGAGAGGGACGTGTCCTCCCAGTACTCCTCGCAGACGAGCGGGCGCGTGAAGTCCGGGGCCTGCTCGCCCTCCGCGACGTGGTCCGTCGGGCCGAGGTCGACGACGTCGAAGTCGAGGTCCATCACGACCCCTCCCCGTACGTCGCGTCGAGGTACTGGACGATGTTGGCGCTCTCGGTCATCGTCACGCCCGTGTTCTCGTCTACGATGGCGGGGACCGTTCGCTTCCCGCTGACTCGCTTGACGACATTCCGCTTCGAGTGCAGCGGTTCGACGAAGCGCGAGCGGTAGTCGAGGTCGTACGCGTCGAGTTTCCGGACGACCCGCTCGCAGAACGGACACGCCTGCAAGCGGTAGAGGGTGATGGCTGGGTCGCTCATCTCGTCGGTTGTTCGGACGGATACGGGGTAAGGACTTCGGGCGTGTGCGACCCGAAAGTATTCCCGGGAAGCCGGGACCACGCTCGCCATGGCGAGCGACACCGAGCGCCGTTTGCGCAGCGCCGACCGCCGAGCGACGACCTCGGTCGTCGGCGTCGTACTCCTCGTCGGCGTCACGGTCACGCTCGCCGCCACGGTGACGACGGCCGGGTTCGCGCTGACTACCGCGACCCACTCGACGACGCCGACGGTCGCCGTGGACCCGGACCCACTCGACGCCAGCGACGGCTGGCCCGACGGGCAGACGATTCGATTGGTCCACCGCTCCGGGCCGCCCGTGAACGTCTCGCGGCTGACGTTGGTTGTCTCGGTCCCGGACGGACGGAGCGCCCATCTGACCGGCTTCCCGACGCGGCGGCTCACTCCCGAGCACGTCGCGGGCGCTGACCTGTTCGACCGGAGCTACGCTGGCATCGACGGCGAACTCGACGCGGCCCACACCGACGGCCAGTGGGAGGCCGGTGAGGTTCTCGAAGTCCGGTTGGCGCGCGGGCACGTCGACGTGACGCCGGGCGACCGCGTGTCGGTCGCGGTCGTGGACAGCGAGACGAACGTCGCGATGGCCGAGGTGACGGTCGTTGCCAGCGAGTGAATCGAGTCACGGCGCGGCGGTGATGTCGATGCAGGCAGGGACCAGGGGTATGACAAGTCTTAATCTCGCTGCGCCGCAAGTCCACCCGTCGATGGGTACCCCGTTAGCTGGCTCGCTGCACGCCACCGTCGCCGCTGCCCTGACTGGACCGTTCGGTCTGTCGATCTCACAGGACCTGGTCGTGGGTGGAGGCTTCGTCATCATCCTCCTCCTCCTCGGATTGTCGGCGTTCTTCTCCTCCTCGGAGATCGCCATGTTCTCGCTGCCGGCCCACCGGGTCGAGGCGCTGGTCGAGGACAGCGTCGTCAATGCGGACACCCTCAAGGACCTCAAGGCGGACCCACACCGCCTGCTCGTGACCATCCTCGTCGGGAACAACCTCGTCAACATCGCGATGTCCTCCATCGCGACGGGGTTACTCGCCATCTTCCTGAACCAGGGACAGGCCGTCGCGGTCGCCACGTTCGGCGTCACCGCGCTCGTCCTGCTGTTCGGCGAGAGCGCACCGAAGTCCTACGCCGTCGAGAACACCGAGTCGTGGGCGCTGCGCATCTCCCGGCCGCTGAAGCTGGCCGAGACGGTGCTGTTGCCCGTCGTGATCCTCTTCGACCACCTCACGCGGCTGGTCAACGAGATCACGGGCGGCCGGTCGGCCATCGAGACGTCCTACGTCACCCGCGAGGAGATCCGCGACATCATCGAGACGGGAGAGCGCGAGGGCGTCCTCAACGAGGAGGAGCGACAGATGCTCCAGCGCACGCTCCGGTTCAACAAGACCATCGCGAAGGAAGTGATGACGCCGCGGCTCGACATGACGGCCATCGCGAAGACCGCCACGATTCAGGAGGCTATCGAGGAGTGCATCCAGAGCGGCCACGCCCGGATGCCGGTCTACGAGGGCAGTCTGGACAACGTCATCGGGATCGTCCACATCCGCGACCTCGTCCGCGACCTGAACTACGGCGAGAACTCCGAGGGCCTCGAACTCGACGACCTCATCGAGCCGACGCTGCACGTCCCCGAGAGCAAGAACGTGGACGAACTCCTGCGGGAGATGCGGGAGAACCGGATGCACATGGTCATCGTCATCGACGAGTTCGGCACCACGGAGGGGCTCGTGACGATGGAGGACCTGACCGAGGAGATCGTCGGCGAGATCCTCGAAGGCGAGGAGGAGGAGCCGATCGATTACGTCGATGAGGACACCGTCCTCGTCAAGGGCGAAGTCAACATCGAGGAGGTCAACGAGGCGCTGGACATCGACCTCCCGGAGGGCGAGGAGTTCGAGACCATCGCCGGATTCATCTTCAACCGCGCCGGGCGGCTGGTCGACAAAGGCGAGCTGATCGAGTACGACGGCGTCGAGATACGCGTCGAACAGGTCGAGAACACGCGCATCATGAAGGCTCGCGTCCACCGAATCGCCGAGGAACACCAGGATAGGCCGGCCGAAAACGAGTCCGAAGCCGAACCGGGCGAAGCCGCCTCCGAGTAGTCTACTCCTCGGTCTTCGTCTTCTCGACGTCCAGTTCGCCCTTGTAGATGTCCGCGCCGTCCTGGGCGACCTTCTCCGCGAGGACGGCACACTTCACCCGCATCGGGCTGATGTCGACGCCCAGCATGTCGATGACGTCGTCGCGGTCCATCGCCTCGAGTTCGTCGAGGGTCGTCCCCTGGAGTTTCTCCGAGAGCATCGACGCCGACGCCTGGCTGATGGCACAGCCGTCGCCGGTGAACGAGACGAACTCGATCTCCTCCTCGTCGTCGTCCAATTTGACGTGCATCTCGATCTCGTCGCCACACATCGGATTCTCGCCCACGTGGGAGAAGGTCGCATCCTCCAGTTCCCCGTAGTTTCGCGGGTTCTTGTAGTGGTCGAGAATCTGCTGTCGGTACATGTCCGAGCCCATACCCATTGGTACACGTCCGTAGGTGGTTGCGTCAAAAAAGCCTTTGCTCGTGCTCGCTGGCTGCGCTATTCGGTCGGTCGTTCCCCAGTCGCCCGTTCCAGGATGGCATCCCGCACGCGTCCGGCCTGGTCGCGCTTCGACCGCGGGAAGTACAGCGTGTTCTCGTCGACCGGGTGGGAGAGAAAGCCGGGTTCGTCGGGCTCGACGCCGAGTTCCCTGACCTGCACGTGCCCCGTGACGAGCCCGGGCGAGAACTCGACGGCGTAGACGTCCTGCAGTTCGATGGCCTTGCCCTCGAACATCGACGAGGACGAGCGGTCGATGAAGACGTACTCCTCGTAGACTTCGATGGTTCCGCCCTGACACTTGCACGTCGCGACCGGCTCGTCCTCCGTGCGCCCCGAAGCCACCATTATCGACCGAGACGAGACAGTCCGGCAAAAACCCTCGGCCGGGCTCCCCGTTCCTACAGCCGCTCGAACGGTCCCGCCTTCGCCGCCGCCAACCGCTCGAACTGTTCGTCGCTGAGGTCGACCTGCGCGGCCCCGAGGTTCTCCTCCAGTTGCTCGACGGTGCGCGCGCCGACGATGGGCGCGGTGACCTGTGGATGGTGGGCCAGCCACGCCAGGCTGACCTGAGCGGGCGTGGCGTCGACCTCCTCGGCGACGGCTTCGACCTCCTCGACGACGTCGAAGTTCTCCGGCGTGAGATAGCGGTCGGCCCACGTCTCGCCCTCCGAGGCGGTCGAATCGTCGGGCATGTCGCCCTCGCGGCTGTACTTGCCGGTCAGGAGGCCCTGGCCGAGCGGGCTCCACGGGACGACGCCGAGATCGTAGTCCTCGCACATCTCCAGGTAGCTCCCCTCGATTTCGCGGTTGACGAGGTTGTATCGCGGCTGGGAGAGGGTGAACGGTTCGTAGCCCTCGCGGCGGGCGAGTTCGTTCGCCTTCGCCACCTTCCAGGCGTTCGGCCGGAGCGTCGAGGTGCCGAGGTAGTTCACCTTCCCGTCGCGGACGAAGCCGTCGAGCGTGCGCATGAACTCCTCGACGGGCGTGTCGTCGTCCCAGCGGTGGATGTACAGCAGGTCGAGGTAGTCCGTGCCGAGACGGTCGAGGATCAGGTCGATCTGCCGACGGAGATGCTTCCGCGAGAGACCCCGACCGTTGGGGTCGTCCGGTCGGGTGGGCCAGTAGATCTTGGAGGCGACGACGAAGTCCTCGCGGTCGCGGTCGGCCAGCCAGTTGCCGATCCACTCCTCGCTCTGGCCTTCGCCGTACATGTCTGCGGTGTCGATGAAGCGCCCGCCGTGGGCCTCGTAGGCGTCGAGAAGGTCGTAGGCGCGCTGCTCGTCTATCTCGACGTGGCCCTGGTCGGTCTCGCGGCCGAAGCGCCACGTGCCGAACGCGAGTTCGCTGACCTGGGTGCCGGTCGGTCCGAGGGGGACGTAATCGAGGTCCATGTCCGGTCCTTCGGAGATGGGGGCAAAGAACCTAGGGCAGCATCAGCTTCATGCAGAAGACCGACCCGCCGGCCTTCATGAACTCGCTCGTGTCGACCTCGATCGGCTCGAAGCCGTGGTCGTGGAGCTTCCGCACGGTCTCGGGGTTGCCGCGCTGAAGGACGACGTGTTGACCGTCGATGGAGTGGGCGTTGCAGGCGAAGCCCTCGATGGCCTCCTCGCGCGGCACTTCGATGACGGTGTCGACGAGCGACTGCAGGGTCTCGACGCCCGCGTCGGTGAGCGCACCTGGATACAGCAGCGCCGTCTCCTCGTCGAGCAGCGAGAGACAGACGTCGAGGTGGTAGCAGTCCTCCAGCGTGAGCTTCAGCATGACGACCGGCACGTCGAAGCGCTCGCTCAGTTCCTCGTAGGCCCGTCGCTCGCTGCGGAAGCCGTAGCCGCCGACGACGAGTTCGCGGCCGGGGTACCACAGCGCGTCGCCCATCCCCTCGAACGTCGCCTGCGTGTCCAGTTGTTCGACGGCGTAGCCCTCCGACTCGTACCACGCGCGGAGGTACTCGACCTCCGCCATGCGTTCCCGGGTCGCCATGTGACTGAGCAGGACCCGCTTCTCCGTCGGATGAGGCATGCTCTGGTTCGCGCAGAACACCATGTCCGGCAGCCGTTCGGGAGCGGGCGCGGGCTTCGGCCCGTCGCGGAGTGTCTGCTCGTACAGGGTCGACGGGTCGAGAACCTCCACGTCGGTCGCGTAGTCGTCGTACACGTCGACGACGGTCTGCCACTGCTCGGTGGCGACGGCGGGGTCCGCGCGGCCGGTCATGTGGGGGTTGATCCGATAGAGCACCTGGAAGTGCGACGGCCTGACGAACAGCGCCGTCCCGTGTGCCGGTCGTCGCGGGACGTCTTCGGGTCGCAGGTCGGGGTCGGCCGTCTCGGTGTAGACGCGCGCGGTCATCTCCCAGTCGTATTTGCAGGACCTACAAAAGGGCTCCTGTCTGCGTTCGCGGGCGAAATCGAGAGCGAACGGCTCGCCTAGGCGAACAGTTGGCGGGCGTCGTCGATGGCCGCGACCAGTTTGTCTATCTCTGCGCGCGTGTTGTAGACGTAGAAAGAGGCACGCGCGGAGGCGGTGATGCCCAGCACGTCGTGTAGCGGCTGGGTGCAGTGGTCGCCGGCGCGGATGGCGACGGCGTGGTCGTTCAGGATCGAGGAGAGGTCGTGGGCGTGGACGGATTCGACGTTGAACGCGACGAGACCGCCGCGTTCCTCACCGGCTGGCGGGCCGTAGGTCTCGATGTCGTCGAACTCGGCGAATCGCTCCATGGCGTAGTTCGCCAGCGCTTCCTCGTGACGCTGGACGTTCTCCAGGCCGATGTCGTCCAGGTAGTCTGCGGCCGCGGCCAGCGCGATACCCTGTGCGATGACGGGCGTGCCGGCCTCGAACTTCCAGGGGAGGTCGTTCCACTGCGCGTCCTCCTGGGTGACCTTCCGGATCATCTCTCCGCCGTAGAGGAAGGGGTCCATCTCCTCCAGCAGGTGCTGTTTGCCGTACAGGACGCCGATGCCGGTCGGGCCGGCCATCTTGTGGCCGGAGAAGGCGTAGAAGTCGGCGTCGATGGCTTCGACGTCGACCGGACGGTTCGGCACCGCCTGCGCGCCGTCGACGAAGATGAGCGCGTCCTCGTCGTGGGCGAGGTCGGCGAGTTCGGCCACTGGGTTGACCGTCCCGAGGGTGTTCGAGACGTGGACCACCGACACCATCGCGGTGTCGGGGCCGATGACGTCCCTCGCTTCGTGCATGTCGAGCCGTCCGTCCTCGGTGACCGGGATGTAGCGCACGTCCGCGCCGGCCTTCTTCGCTATCTGCTGCCAGGTGACCAGCGAGGCGTGGTGTTCCATCTCCGTCAGGACGACCTCGTCACCGGGGCCGAGTTCGGCCAGCCCCCAGGCGTAGGCGACGAGGTTCTCCGATTCGGTGGTGTTCTTCGTGAAGACGATCTCCTCGCGCCCGCCGCTCGCGCCGACGAACTCGGCGAGGCGGTCGTGGGCCTCCTCGTAGGCGATGGACGCCTCCTGGCTGAGCTGGTGGATGCCGCGGTGGACGTTGGCGTTCGTGTTGCGGTAGTAGTCCGCGATGGTGTCGACGACGGGGTCGGGCGTCTGCGTCGTCGCCGCGTTGTCGAGATAGACGACCTGCTCGCCGTTGAACTCCCGCTGGAGGATGGGGAAGTCCTCGCGGAGAGTCTCGACGTCGAGCAGTTCGGACTCATGCGTTCCCATTGGCTCAACGGAGGTACTCGACGGGCAACTTTCCTTCGGTTTCCACAAAACAGATTTTGCGGTCGGCGGACGTGGTCACATCCACATGAGCTGGGCGTGGCGCGTGCCGTCGATGTCGAGGACGTTCCCCTCGTCGACGAAGCCGTGCTCGATGGCCACCTCGACGGCGCGGGTGCCGACGATGTTGGCGACCGAGCACTTGCCCAGCGATTCGACGACGCGGTCCTCGTCGACCTGCTCGCCGTCGTAGAACTCCTCTTCGACGGTCAGCGACACCTGTCCGTCCTCGAAGGTCTCTCCGAGGATGTCGGGATCGCAGACCGAGACCAGCAGTCCCTCGTCCGTCTGTCGTTCGTTCAGTATCATTCGATGAGTTCTTCCTCGGCCTCCTGCCGGAGTTCGTCGGCCTGTTCGGCCACTTCTTCCGCGCGGTCGTACTCGCCCATCTCCTCGAGGGCGCGGGCCTTCTCGTCGAGGAGTTCGGCGTTGCGGAAGCCGAGTCGGATGGCGTTGTCGAAGGCGTTCAGTGCGTCCTCGGCCAGCCCGCGTTCGAGCAGGAAGAAACCGCGGTTGTACCAGCCCTGGCCGAACCGGGGGTCGATCTCGACCGCGCGTTCGGCGTGTTCCAGCGCCTGCTCGGAGCGGCCCGACTCCCAGAGCGCGTAGGCGAGGTTCGTCTCTGCGGTCGCGGCGTGCTCGGAGTCGTCGTCGATCTGGAGCGCTTCCTTGTACGCGCCGATGGCCGCGTCGTACTCTTCGAGTTCGGCGTGGGCCGCGCCCTTGTTCGTCCACGCCTCCTGCTCGACGTGCTCGTCGTCGGCGAAGCGTGCGGCGCGCTCGAACGTGTCGGCGGCCTGTTCGTGGCGGTTGATTGCGATGTAGTTCAGGCCAACCTCGATGAGGTCCTCGCCGTCCACCTGGTCGGCGGCGACGTTTCGCTCGTCGAGCATGTCGGCCACCGCCCGCGAGTCGACGGGGTCGACCTTGTCGGGGTCGACGTCGAGTTCGGGCGGGTCGATGTCGAAGCCCTCGTAGGGGTCGTCGAAACCCTGCCCCTCGGAGAAGCGATGGTCGTCCGTGTCCCGCTCGTCGGTCATATGCCCGGATTAGCGGGGCACATGGTTAAGGGCTGCGTCACCGAAATTTCGGTTATGCGACTGTTCGTCAGCATCGACCTCGACGGCCTCTCCGACGAGGTCGCGGCCGTCCAGGAACGGTTCGAGGGCGCGAGCGGACTGGACTTCGTGGACCCCGAACAGGCCCACGTCACCCTGAAGTTCCTCGGCGATACCGACGAAGAGCGAGTGCCCGCGCTCCGCGAGGAACTTCGCGCAGCGGTCGACGACAGCGGCGTCGGCCCGTTCGAGGCGCGGTTCGGCGGTCTCGGCGTCTTCCCGAGTCTCGACTACATCAGCGTCGTCTGGCTGGGCGTCCGCGACGGCGGTGCCGAGATGCGCAGGCTCCACGAGGAGATCGAGACGCGGACAGTGGGGATGGGCTTCGACCCGGAAGACCACGAGTTCACGCCGCACGTCACCATCGCGCGGATGAGCCACGGTGGCGGGAAAGAACGCGTGCAGGAGGTCGTCGAGACTGCCGATCCCGACGCAGGGACGCTGTCCGTCGAGGAGGTCCGACTGACCGAGAGCGAACTTCGATCCGACGGCCCGAAGTATACGACTGTCGACACGATGAAACTGTAGGCAGATACCGACTCTCTGGGCCGTCCATTCCGGACCCACTCCCGTATCGCACGATTTAGGCTGCCCAAAACAATCATATTCGTGACAGTTAAACCCGTTCGGCGATAAGCATCGCTTACACATGGAGCAGGCCCTGCTGGAGAATCTCGTCCTGGTGTTCGTCGCCGGACTCGTTACGGCAATCGCGACCGGGCTCGGTGCGATTCCCTTCTTCCTCGTCGACGAGATCAGCGACCGCTGGAACGTCGTCTTGTGGGGTCTCGCGTCGGGAATCATGGTCTCCGCGTCTGTGTTCGGGCTCATCAAAGAGGGAGTGGCGACGGCCGCGGGTCCGGCGTGGCTCGTCGTTCCCGGCATGCTCGCGGGCGTGCTCATCGTCGTCGCCGGCCACGAGGTTCTCGAGGGCGCAGAGATGAACGCCAAACAGTACGAACAGGCAGATTTCAAGAAGCTCGTACTCATCCTCGGCATCCTCACCGTCCACAGCTTCCCCGAGGGCGTCGCCATCGGCGTCTCCTTTGGCGAACTCGGGCTCGAATCCGCGGACGTGCTGACGTTCCTCGGCTATCAGCTCCCGCTCCTGGCCGTGTTCATGACGATCGCGATCTCCATCCACAACGTTCCGGAGGGCGTGGCCATCTCCATCCCTCTCCGTTCGATGGGGGTCAGCGAGTGGCGGATGGCGTGGTGGGCCGTGTTCTCCAGCCTACCCCAGCCCATCGGGGCCGTCATCGCCTTCTACTTCGTGACGCTGGCAAAGGAGTTCCTGCCGTTCGGCTTCGGGTTCGCCGCCGGTGCGATGATCTTCCTCGTCGCGACGGAGTTCATCCCCGAGGCTCGCGAACTCGGTGAATCGCTCCCAGGAAACGGGACTCGCGAACTCGTCTCGGGGCTCGTCGCCGGCATCGCACTGATGGTGCCGCTGGCGCTGTTCTAGAGGAAGCGCTTCTTCGTCACGGTCAGGTCGACGAACGCCTTCAGAGGCCCGCCGTGTTCCTTCGGGGGCGTGCGCCCGAGGTACGCCGAATGGTCGACGACGAAGTAGTACGGTCCGGTTCCCTCGATGGGTTCCCGCGCTCCGTCCTCCGTCGTCGAGGCGACGTAGGTGTTCGACTCCTCCTCCGCGCTCGTGCCGACCGACGCGTCACCGAACGGCGTCTCCGGTGGCTCGGTGCCATCGGTGAAATCGTCGTAGGCGAGATACTGGGACTCTCCGACGAAGAAGTAGACGTCGAACGGTTTCTTCGCTCGGACGGAGTACTGTATCGCCCCGCCGTGTTCGGAGACGTCGGGTATCTTCTGTACCCAGCCGGTTCCCGGCGTCACCGAGACGTCCCGCTGGACGTTCGTCACGATCTTGCTCCCGCCGCCGATACAGCCAGCGACGCCGAGGGTCGCGCTCGCTCCCATCGCTCGTAGCAGGTGGCGTCGCCTCATGCAACGCCTCTGTTTTTCGGCCACCCATAAAGCTCTCAGCGACAAAATTTCACCCCTGATAATCGGCGAGTCCCAGTTTGTGTGTGGCTATCACACGCTGGGACGGGCCTCCGGACAAAAGAACACAAATTTAAGCCATCACGAGATACAGGAACTTACTATGGGTAAGAAATCGAAGGCCAAGAAGAAACGACTGGCCAAGCTCGACCGACAGAACAGTCGAGTGCCGGCCTGGGTCATGCTCAAGACCGACCGCGAGGTCCAGCGGAACCCGAAACGACGCCACTGGCGCCGCAGTAACACCGACGAATGAGCGCGAGTGATTTCGAGGAGCGGGTCGTCACCGTCCCGCTCCGCAAGGTCGGTTCCGCCTCGCGATCCGAGGCAAGTGACGTCGCGATGAAGGTGATTCGCGAACACCTCGCGAAGCACTTCGCCGTCGACGAGGACGCCGTCCGTCTGGACCCCTCCATCAACGAGGCCGTCTGGGCCAACGGCCGAACCAAGCCCCCGAGCAAGATTCGCGTTCGCGCGGCTCGCTTCGAGGAAGACGGCGAGAGCATCGTCGAAGCCGAAACCGCAGAGTAGCTTTGCTCCGCGCGGCATTCTCCGGGTCGGCGTACGTCGGCGTCTTCGCACGGGCGACAGACGATTGTCTGCTCGTCCGTCCGGACGTCGAGGACTCGCTCGCCGACTCGCTCAGCGACGAACTCGAAGTGCCCGCCATCCGGACCACTATCGGTGGCTCCGGAACCGTCGGGGCTCTGGCCACGGGTAACGCCAACGCCCTCCTCGTGAGCAACCGCGTTCGCGACCGCGAGCGCGACCGCATCCAGGAGGTCGTCGACCTACCGGTTCGGGAACTTCCCGGCCGGATCAACGCCGCCGGCAACGTCGTGGTCGCCAACGACGACGGTGCCTACGTCCACCCGGACCTCTCGCGGAAGGCGGTCAAAGCCGTCGAGGACGCCCTGGAGGTCCCGGTCGAACGGGGCGACCTCGCGGGCGTTCAGACGGTGGGGACCGCCGCCGTCGCCAACAACCGAGGCGTCCTCTGCCACCCGAAGGCGACCGACGAAGAACTCGACGCCATCGAGGACACGCTCGGCGTTCCCGCGGACATCGGGACCATCAACTACGGTGGGCCGCTGGTCGGCTCGGGACTGCTCGCCAACGACTACGGTTACGTCGCAGGTCACGACACGACCGGCCCCGAACTCGGCCGCATCGACAGCGCGTTGGACTTCATCGACCGATAGCACGGTCCGTGGTCGCGCTCCGCAATGGCCGTGACGGTGGTGGGTTCGCCCACGACCGTCACGGAGAGTAATCACCGAGCGAACCGTTCGACCAATCATGCTCGAAACGCTGCTCGGTGACGAGGTCGAAGCCTCGGGAAAGTACATCGCCGAGGTCATCTACGGGGCCAACGACGGCATCGTGACGACGTTCGCGGTCGTCGCGGGCGTGGCCGGCGCGTCGCTCGCTCCCTCTATCGTCGTCGTCCTGGGCGTCGCGAACCTGCTCGCCGATGGGTTCTCGATGGGGATGAGCAACTTCCTGAGCCAGCGATCCGAGCGGGCCTACCGGACCTCGAAGGGCATCGAGACGGCACAGAGCGAGCGGAACGAGAAACCCCCCGCCAAGACGGCGGCGGCGACCTTTCTCGCGTTCGTCGTCGCCGGCTGGACGCCACTGGTCCCGTACTTGCTGTCGCTGGAGCCGTTGTTCGAACTGTCGGTGCTGTTCACCGGCGTCGCCTTCTTCGGCGTCGGCGCGAGTCGCACCCTCGTCACGGACGGTCCGTGGTGGCGAAACGGCACCGAGATGTTCGTCGTGGGGATGGCTGCGGCACTCGTCGCGTTCACGGTGGGGAACCTCCTCGAAAATATCGCGTAAGTTCCTGTCCCCTCGACGAAATCGGAAGAAGAAGATACTTCCCGCTGGGTCGCCCAGAGGGAGACATGAGTCAATTCACGGTTAGCGGTCGATTTAAAGCGCGAGACGGCTGGCAGACCTTCGAGAAACAGGTCGACGCCGAGAACGAAGACGTCGCGACCGAGCACGTCCTTGCCGGATTCGGGTCCGAACACGGCCTCAACCGGACGCAGGTCGAGGTAACGGAGGTCTCGGCATGAGTGGACGCCAGCAGCTCCAGCAGCTCGCCCAAGAGATCGAAGTCCTGAACGAACAGCAGGAAACCCTCGAAGAGGAGGTCCAGTCGCTGCAGGACGACAAGGCAGACATCGACGACGCCATCGCGACCATCGAGGAGCTCGAATCCGGAAGCACCATCCAGGTTCCCCTCGGTGGCGGCTCCTACGTTCGGGCCGAGGTCCAGGACGTCGACGAAGTCATCGTCGAACTCGGTGGCGACTACGCCGCCGAGCGCGACCAGGACGCGGCAATCGACTCACTCGAAACGAAGCAGGACACGCTCGACGACCGCATCGAGGAAGTTCGCGAGGAGATCTCAGAACTCGAAACGGAGAGCCAGCAGCTCGAGCAGAAAGCCCAGCAGATGCAACAACAGCAGATGCAACAGCAGATGCAGCAGATGCAGGGGCAGGAACAGGACGACGAGTAGGCGATGTTCGACGGACTGAAAGACAAACTCGGGAAGTTCACCAGCGACGTCGAAGAGGACGCGGAGGTCGAGGACGCCGAGGACGTCGAAGCGGACGTCGAGGAGGACGCTCCTGAATCGGAGTCGGAGGCCGAAGCGGCCGAGTCGGACGCCGAATCGGAGGCCGACGGCTCCACGACCGCTGGAGACGCCACGGCGGAGTCCGCCGAGGAGCCCGAGCAGTCCGAGTCCCAGTCTGACGCCGACGCTGACGACGACGCCAACGATGGCCGGGGCATCGGCGAACGTGCCAAGCTGTTCGCCACCGGGAAGGCGGTCATCGACGAGGACGACCTCCAGGACCACCTCGACGAGCTGGAGCTCGCGCTGCTGCAGAGCGACGTCGAGATGGGCGTCGCGGAGGAGATTCTCGACGGCGTCGAGGCGAACCTCGTGGGCGAGACGCGTCGCCGCCTCCAGAGTACCGGCAATCTCGTCCGAGACGCGCTCCGGGAAGCGCTGTACGACGTGATCAGCGTCGGGCAGTTCGACTTCGACGAGCGGGTCGCCGAGGCGGACAAACCGCTGGTCATCATCTTCACGGGCATCAACGGCGTCGGGAAGACGACGACCATCGCGAAACTCTCCGAGTACCTCGAAGCTCGGGACTTCTCGACGGTTATGGCCAACGGTGACACCTACCGCGCCGGCGCGAACGAGCAACTGCGCGAGCACGCGGACAATCTGGGCCGGAAGCTCATCACCCACGAGCAGGGCTCGGACCCCGCAGCGGTCATCTACGACGCCGTCGAGTACGCGAACGCCAACGACGTCGACGTCGTGCTGGGCGATACGGCCGGTCGACTCCACACGAGCGACGACCTGATGGCCCAGTTGGAGAAGATCGACCGCGTCATCGACCCGGACATGACCGTCTTCGTCGACGAAGCGGTCGCCGGTCAGGACGCCGTCAAGCGGGCCCGCGAGTTCAACGACGCGGCGTCCATCGACGGCGCGATTCTGACGAAGGCCGACGCGGACTCCCAGGGCGGTGCAGCCATCTCCATCGCGCACGTCACGGGCAAGCCCATCCTCTTCCTGGGGACCGGGCAGGGCTACGACGACCTCACTCGCTTCGATCCGGAGGACGTCGTCGACAGACTCCTCACCGAGGAGTAATCTCGAATCTCTGGTTTCGAGGGGTAGCGATGTTCTTCTGTCAGTTTGGTCCCGAGGCGGCGGTGGCCCGATACTCATCAGGTCGGTCCGGTTCGGTACCGACTGAACCGCCGTACGTGCGGTAAGCTGACGTGATGTCTCCGCATCGCTTCAGCTGGGAATGGCGGCCACAGACGCTTCTCTGAGTCGCGGAATCGCTGCAGGGCTCCCGTTCAGATACACTTACGCGTGCGGGGCTCTATTTCCGTGGCTCCTTATCGACTGCATTGGTTGCTCATAACCAAACCACGTAGAACGGTACGTCGTGGTGTAATGCCTCCAGACACATACGAACCGACGACGACGAGCTACCGCGGAGTACTCGCGCTCACGCTGGCGGTCCTCGTCGTCGCGAGCGTCGCCACGACAGGGGCGCTTTCGGTGGTACAGGCCGGAAACGCGCCGAACCAGGCCGGAAACGCGCCGGATCAGGCCGGAAACGCGCCGATTGGCTTCCCGCCGTCGACCGATCTTGCCGACGCCGACGCTGCGCTCTTCGGCGAAGGCCCCCAGGACAACGCCGGCTTCTCGGTCGCCTCGGCGGGCGACGTGAACGGTGACGGCGTGACAGACGTCATCGTCGGCGTTCCGCGAGCCGACGGGGACCAGCGGAACACCGGCGCGGCGTATGTTCTCTACGGTCCGGTCGAGGGGAACGTCACGCTGTCGCAGGCCGACGTCGCGTTGACCGGCATCGGTCGGGGTGACCTGACCGGGTGGTCGGTCGCGCCCGCCGGTGACCTCAACGGCGACGGCTACGACGACGTGCTCGTCGGCGCGCCGCGAAACGACGCCAACGGCGCACAGGCCGGTGCTGCGTACGTCGTCTACGGAGGCCCGTCGCTCTCCGACCGCAGCCTCTCGAACGCGAACGCAACACTGCTCGGTGCGCCCGGTGACCGCGCCGGCTTCTCCGTTGCGAACCGGAGCGGTCCCGCTGGCGACCGACGCGGCGTCGTCGTCGGCGCTCCGTCCCACAGTGACGACGCCGGCGCTGCCTACGTCGTGAACCAGTCGACGCTCGGCACGAGCGTCGACCTGTCGAGCCAGGCGGACGCCACTGTGGTGGGGCCCGCGAACGGCACGAACGCGGGCTGGTCGGTCGCCAGCGGTGACGTGAACGACGACGGTGCTGGCGAGGTGCTGGTCGGCTCGCCCGGCCACAACGTGAACGTGCCGAACGACGGTTCGGTGACCGTGTACGGCGGCGAACTATCCGGCACCGTCCAGTTCAGCGACGCCAACGTGACGATCCACGGTGAGTCCGAGGGCGACAACCTCGGCCGGTCGCTCGCCGCGGACGGTGACGCCAACGACGACGGCGTGGCCGACGTACTCGCCGGTGCACCGTTCCACGACGCCGGCGGTCAGAACGCGGGTGCCGCGTACGCCGTCTACGGAAGTGACTCGCTGCCTGCGACGGTGAACGCCTCTGCTGCCGACGTGAAGCTCGTCGGCGAGGCCAGACAGGACCGCGCCGGGGCTGCGGTCGCGTTCGCGGCCTCGGGAAGCGCCACCTGTGACGCTATCGACGACGTGCTCGTCGGTGCGCCGCGAAACGACGCTGGCGGTCAGAACGCGGGTGCCGCGTACGTCGTCGCCGGGAGCGACGCGCTCGCTGGAACGTCGACGCTGGCCGACGCCGACGCAGCCTTCACCGGTGCGGCGCGTCAGGACCGCGCCGGGACGGCGGTCGCCGGTGCTGGTGACGTGAACCAAGACGGCGCCGGCGACGTGTTGGTTGGTGCCCCGAACAACGATTCGACGGCACCGAACGCCGGCGCTGCGTACGTCGTCTACTCCGACTGCGAAGCACAGACCGAGACGCCGACTGCAACGCCGACCGCGACGCCGACTGCAACGCCGACGCCAACCGACACGCCGACTGCGACGCCGACGCCAACCGACACGCCGACTGCGACGCCGACGCCAACTGCGACCCCGACCGCGACGCCAACTGACACGCCAACCGAGACGCCAACTGACACACCAACCGAGACGCCAACTGACACACCGACCGAGACGCCAACCGACACGCCAACCGAGACACCGACTGACACACCGTCCGAGATGCCCAGCTAGGGAACTCGAATCACTTCTTCCGCGGCCTCTCGACCGATTCTTTCGGACTAGCTGCCGATGCTACTCATCCGAGCGAATCGCCGACGGCCAGTCGAACGGCCAGTCCCGCCAGCACGGTTCCCGATCCCCACTGGATGGCCGATCTGACCCGGTCCCGGCGCCGAAGCGCGGTGCCGATGCGTCCGGAGAGGACGCCGACAGTGCCGAGGTACGCGACCGTCAGCACCGCGTATAGCAGTCCGAGGGCGACCATCTGCAAACTCGCGGCCGACTTGGCGGTCACGAACTGCGGGAGGAACGCCAGGAAGAACAGCGCGACTTTCGGGTTGAGGACGTTCACGGCGACGCCCTGGCGGAAGCTCCCGCCGTCCGCCGACGAGTCCGCCGACGAGAGCGCGTCGTCCTGCCGTATCGTCTGGACGCCGAGATACAGCAGGTACGCCGCGCCGACGTACTTCACGAGCGCGTAGCCCAGTTCGGAGACGCGGAGCAACGCCGCGAGGCCGAGGACGGCGGCGGTGGTGTGGACGAGGATACCGGTGCTGACGCCGAGTGCAGACTGGAGGCCCGCGGCGCGCCCATCGGCGACGCCGCGGGTCAGCACGTACATCGTGTCGGGTCCCGGAGTCAGGACGAGCGCGACCGATGCGCCGAGGAACAGCGCGAGCGCGTTCGTCGAGAATCCCAGCGGAAGCGGCCCAGTCATCGACAGAACGTCCCGTACCGCGAGCAAAAATCGTTTCGAGAGCGGTGGCTGCCGAGAAAAAGGCTTTAACGGGCGAGCGGCCTACTCACCTGCAAATGGTACTCGACGATCTCGGGAGTTCCCTGCGGAGTACGCTCGACGGCCTCCGCGGAAAGTCCCGCATCAGCGAGGAAGACGTCGAGGACGTCGTCAAGGACATCCAGCGGTCGCTCCTCTCGGCAGACGTCGACGTCTCGCTCGTGATGGACCTCTCCGACAGCATCAAAGAGCGGGCGCTCAGCGAGGAGCCACCGTCCGGGACGTCCGCGCGCGACCACGTCCTCCGCATCGTCTACGAGGAACTGGTCGAGATGGTGGGCGAGTCCACCGAGATCCCACTGGAGAGCCAGACGATCATGCTCGCCGGGCTCCAGGGGTCGGGGAAGACCACCACCGCCGCGAAGATGGCGTGGTGGTTCTCGAAGAAGGGACTCCGCCCCGCAGTCATCCAGACGGACACCTTCCGCCCGGGCGCGTACGACCAGGCGAAGCAGATGACCGAGCGGGCCGAGGTCGAGTTCTACGGCGATCCCGACGAGGACGACCCCGTGAAGATCGCCCGCGACGGCCTCGAAGCGACCAGCGAGGCGGACGTTCACATCGTTGACACGGCCGGTCGGCACGCCCTGGAGGACGACCTCATCGCGGAACTGGAGGAGATCGACCAGGCCGTCGAGCCGGACCGCTCGCTGCTCGTGCTCGACGCGGCCATCGGACAGGGCGCGAAGGAGCAGGCCCAGCGGTTCGAGGGGGCCATCGCGAAGGGCGTCGACGGCGTCGTCATCACCAAGCTCGACGGGACTGCGAAAGGTGGTGGCGCGCTGGCCGCGGTCAACGAGACGGACTCCACCATCGCGTTCCTCGGTGCCGGTGAGACGGTCCAGGACATCGAGCGCTTCGAGCCGTCCGGATTCATCTCCCGGCTGCTCGGCATGGGTGATCTCAAGCAGCTCACCGAGCGCGTCGAGCGCGCGATGGCGGAGACCCAGGAGGAAGACGAGGACTGGGACCCCGAGGACATGCTGGAGGGGCAGTTCACCCTCCACGACATGCGCAAGCAGATGCAGACGATGAACAAGATGGGGCCGCTCGACCAGGTGATGGACATGATCCCCGGCATGGGCGGCGGGCTCCTCGACCAGCTTCCCGACGACGCGATGGACGTCACCCAGGACCGAATGGCTGACTTCGACGTCGTCATGGACTCCATGACCGACGAGGAACTGGAGAATCCCCGCGTCGTCGGGCAGAGCCGCGTCGAGCGCATCGCCCGCGGGTCCGGCAAGCCCGAGGAGCGCGTCCGCGAACTGCTCGAACAGCACAAGGCGATGGACCAGATGCTCAACCAGTTCTCGGGCATGGGCGACGCCGACATGGAGCGGATGATGAAGCAGATGCAGAAGGGCGGCGGTGGCGGTATGGGCGGACTCGGCGGCGGTGGCGGCGGTCTCGGGCCGTTCGGCTGATAGCGTCGTTCGATACCGACCGTCTGGTCAGGCTCTCGTGCGACCTACGCTTCGTCTTCGTCTTCGTCGCCGAAGAACGTCGGCACGTCACGAGCCTCCTGGTCTCCTTTCTTGATGTCCTGAACGTCCTGGCGACCCTCGTGGAACGCCTTCTTCGCTTTCAGAAACGAGTTTCGGACGTCTGTCGCGTCGGCGGCCTGCTCGGGGACGACGATGGTTTCTCCCGGCGTGAACTGCTTGCCGTCGCCGCGAACGATCTGGACGTTGTCACCAGGCATCACTCCCACCGTTCCCGTGCCGTCGTCGTCCGTCTCTCCGTGGTCCATGGTCGTGTCTTTGTCCACGGCGACGTCTCCGTCGACCATGATGTCCGAGTCCGTGACGAGCGTGTCGTCGGGCGCTGCCGCGACCGAGCCCGTGAGCCCGACCACGGCGACCACGCATGCGAGTCCGACGAGTAGCCATCGTCCGTGTGCAGTAAACATACGGTAACTGGTACGAATGCGGGGTATATAGCTTCGTACGGTACTGTAGAGTCGACGGGCGAGAGACGCTGCGACCGCCTCGTGACCGCTCGCGGGATGATCCACTCACCGCGTGGTGGTATCCGCGTCTCCGCCACCGTAGAATCCGGGCGGCAGTCCGGTGTGCTTGATTCCGGTCCACTCCTCGACGTCGAACCGGTACAGCTTCGTGGGCTGCTGTTCGACGGCGTCCTCGAAGACAACCGGTCGCCACGCCAGCATGACGTCCTCGAACACGTCCTCGGACTCGTCCGCGGGGACCTCGCTCACCATTCCGTGAAGCATCACGCTCCGCCAGTTGAACGCCGTCTCGGCGCTGTAGACGAGGAAACTGGCCGCGTCGCTATGTCGCGTCAGCTCGTCCTTTCGACTGTCGCCGCCGAGGACGTAGAGGAAGTACAGGGCCGAATCGCCGTCGAAGCCGAACGACAGCGGAAGGAGGTACGGTGCCCCCTCGGTCGGGAGGCCCAGGACGCCAAAGCGGGTGCTCGACAGCAGCCCACGGATCTCTTGGTCGCTCATCCGTCCCATTCCGTACGATTCGAGTTCGTCGAGGGTCATCCAGTACGCATCGTACGGTATCCGCTCGGAAAACAAGGTGGTCGCGCGCGGGCCGCCCGACCAGAACACTGTGGGAGGACCGCGTCGACGGTTGCGGTAGTGGTGGTGGCTTTATGTTTCGATCCGTACACGAGTCGAGCATGCAGGCCGCCAGCATGCGGGGCCACGTCCGCGACAGACTGTTCGAGGTCACTCCGTCGGAGTTCGAGGTGCTCTGCAAGATGGTGCTGGTCCGCCACCTCGACGCCGAATCCCTGCGGGTGACCGCGTTCCAGCAGGACGACGGCATCGACGTCGAGGGCGTGATCGACGAGGGAATCATCCGGGCGCGGCTCGGCGTGCAGGTGAAACGCTACGCCGAGGGGAACACGGTCGGAAACCGGCACGTCCAGCGATTCAGCGGCGCACTCAGGCAGGGGGACCACCAGATAGGCACGTACGTCACGTCGAGTTCGTTCACCGGGCCGGCGCGGGACGCCGCCGCGGACCTCCAGATCTGCCTCGTCGACGGAGCGGACCTCGCGTCACTGATGGTGTCGAACGAGATCGGCGTCGGGGAGACGACCCGTGGCTACGAGGTCGACGCCGAGTTCTGGCAGGCCTTCGACCGCCCGGAACGCGAGGACGTGGTTCCCTCGACCGAGGTGCCGCTGGCGAACAGCTTCGAGACGCTCCGCGCAGTGCTACAGGGGATCGACGCGACCGACGGGTCGAAGACCGCCGTCGCCGCGTGGGTCCGCGAGCACACCGACGGGTCGTTCGACGACCGGCACGCCGACCTCTACGGTATCGCGGGCTGGCTGCTGGGATTCGTCCACAAGGACACGCCGAAGACGGTGAACGGACGCGAGGTCAGACGGTGGGGGCTGACTCGCGACGGCGTGGCCTACCTCGAACGCATCGAGGCTGGGAAGCGAGACGACGCGCGCGAACGACTCGTCGCGGCCATTCGGGACGTCGAAATCGTCCAGCGCGTCTACGCGGCGCTAACGGAGGATGAGCGTCTGCACTACGACGACGTGAAGGCCGTGCTGACTCGCGAGACGGACCTCTCCGAGTCGAGCGTCCGGCGCAGAGCCAGCACCGTCGGGACGTGGCTCGCGACGCTCCCGGAGGTGACCGAGCGGTCGGACGGTCGAAGCAAGGAGTTCGTCGTCCAGTGACTCGAGTGCTGGACCGTACCACCGGCCCACAGTGGCGCGATTCGGGGGCGTAGGGGGACCCGGTCGGGCGTCATCGTCGACGCTTCCGCCCGAGCGCGCGGGCGACGGCGACGAGGAAGCCCATGCCTTGCTTGACCTCGGGGTCGCGCATGGCACCGAGGAGGCCGAATGCGCCGACCGCCGTCGGCTCCTCGTCGCTCGCCTCACCGAGCGCTTCGAGCATCGCTTCCAGGGACCGGGCGACGTCGTCGTCCGCGGCGGTGTCGGCGAGTTCGCCGAGTTTGCTGCCCGTCGCGGTGAGCTTCATCACCATCTCGTCGTCCATCGCGGCGGTGCCGAGCGCGACGGCGTCGCCCAGCGCGAGCAGGTCGTCGAGGGTACCCGAGCGCTGGAGCTTCGCCATCCCCTCGATGGCGTCGGCCAACTCCGCGGCGTTCTCGCCGGTGGACTCGCCGAGCTTCGCGAGGTCCTCGGTCGCCATGCCGTCGGCGGCGGCCCCGAGGTTCGTCGCGGTGCCGGTCAGCTCCTGGACCATCCGGTCGTCCATCGCCGAGGTGGCGAGTTCGGCGGTGTCCAGCAGGTCGTTCACGAGGCCGAGCCGTTCGAGGAAGCGGGCCACCTCCTCGGGATTCTCGGCGACGAGCGATTCGAGGCCGCTGCCGGCGGAGACGTCCGTCCCGGCGTCGCCCTCGGGCTGTTCCGCGGTCGATTGCTCCTGTTCGGACATCGCGGTCACCTCACAGGAGTCCCCTGGCGGTCAGCCAGTAGGACTCGTTGTAGCCGAGTTTCGCCCAGTGCAGGGGTTTCGAGGGCTCGCGGACGACCGGCGTGTCGCCGTAGGCGAACTCCACGAACGTGGCTTCGTCCATGCCGCTCTCGATGAAGCAGACGGTCTTGCCGTCGTAGGTCGCCGTCGGGACCTGCCCGCGGACGCGGGACGCGATGCGGTCGGCGACAGTGCCCGCCTCGTAGTGGGCGACGCTGCCGGCCTTGCTCGTCGGCACGTCCGCCACGTCACCGATGGCGTAGACGTCCTCGGCTGCGGTGGCCTCCAGCGTGTTCCGGTCGACGTCGACCCAGCCGTCCTCGCCCAGTCCGGCCTCGGTCACGAGATCGCTGCCGCCGTGGGGCGGAATCGCGACGAGCAGGTCGTAGTCGAGTTCGGTCCCCTCCATCGTTTCGAGGACCTGTTCGTCGGGGTCGACCGTTTCGGCGTTGAAGAACGTCTCGAGGCCGATGTCGCGCTTTTCGAACTCCTCGCTGGCCCAGTCCGCGATGGTCTGGATGCCGTGGGCGCGCTGGATGGGGTAGGTGTACGTGATATCCACCTGATCGCGGAGGCCGCGCTCGCGGAACCACGCGTCGGCCATGAGGACGAACTCCACGGGTGCCGCGGGGCACATGTGGGGGACGCCGATGACCGACAGGACGAGGTGTCCCTCGGTGAAGTCTGCGAGCGCGTCACGCAGACGCTCTGCGCCCTCCGGGCCGTAGAAGTGATGGCCGCCCTCCTTCAGGCCCGGCACCTCCTCGGGGACGAGGTTCGCGCCCGTCGCGAGGACGAGGTGGTCGTAGCCGACCGCTCCACCGTCCGCAAGCGACAGGGACTTCCCGTCGGTGTCGACGCCGACGACCTCGTCGATCTGGATGGTCACCCGACGGTCCAGCAGGTCACTCACGGGGCGAGTTGCCTCGTGGACCTGCTTCTTCCCGAACGGAACGTACAGGAACGTCGGTTTGTAGACGTGGTCGGGATTGTCGGTGACCATCCGGACCTCGACTTCGCCGCGCTCAAGTTCGGGCCGAAGGTCGTCGGCCAGCCTGTTGGCGAGGACGGTCCCGCCGGTGCCGCCACCGACGACGACGATGCGTTCGGTCATGGCTCACCTCGTCTCCACGTAGAGGCTCCAGTAGTCGTCGTGTTCGACGCTGTCGAGCAGTTCGTGACCGGCCTTCTCGATCCACTCCGGAACGTCGGTGGTGGACCCGCGGTCGGAGGTCTGGAGTTCGATAACGGTCCCGGTGTCGACCTTCTTCACCTTGCCGATGAGGTCCATCAGGGGACCGGGACAGGTCGCACCGCGGGAGTCGATAGTCACGTCAGCCGTAATCGTTGATTCGCTCATCTTTATCACCTTGTGTATGTTGGCTTATTTTCGTTTGGGTTCGCTTGGCTGTGATATACAATACTGATTAGACGAACACGATCTGCTTGTCGGCCGCCTTCTGGAGGAACCCGGACACGCCGAGTTCCTCGTCGAACAGGTCGACGTAGTCGTCGAGCGTGTTGCCCATCAGGTCCATCGCCATCGTGCAGGCGTAGATGCGCATCGGACCGATCTCCTTCGCGTTCTCCATCTGTTCGGTGAACAGCGGAACGTCCATGTCTTCGGCTTCGAGCATTCGCGCCCCGACGGGACCGACGTCGAAGTCACCGTTCTCCACGGTCTCTTTCTCGAACGGAAGCAGTCCGTCCATGGTCACGAACACGTCGACCGGGATCTCGGACATCGCCGCGATGGAGCCGATGATGCTCACTGCCTGTACCCGCGCGAGTTCGCTGGAGGCCAGCACGATAGCGTAGCCGTTCTGTGTGTCGTTAGCGCTCATTTTCCTTCACGAGTGAAACTTCGGTCGCGACCGGGTTATAATGTGTGGCTGTTACAAGATTATGGGAAATGGCTCTCGTGAGCGTCGGCGTTAGCGCTATCGACCATATGATGTGTTCGTCATCGGACCAGTGGTACATGCCATCGTAAGACACGGCTTACCGACCTGACTCACGGTCGTTTTTTGGGACCCCCGCCCGTGAACTCCGGCAATGACAGTCCGCGAGGTCGCCGTCGAGGCCTACCGGGAAGGGTTACCGGCGCTCGCGACCAGCGTCCTCGGCGGTCTCCTCGCCGGCGTCGTCCTGGGGGGCATGCGCTCGGAGTTCCGCCTCGTTCCCGGGCTCCTCGTCCTCGTTCCAGCGCTGCTCGCGACCCGCGGCAACGTCTACGGCTCGCTCGGTGCGCGCATCTCGACCGCCCTGCACCAGGGGCTCGTCGAGCCCCGGATTCGAGGCGACGACCGCCTCTGGCGCGCCATCGTCGCTGCCATCGCGAACGGCCTCGTGGCGAGTCTGTTCGCCGCCGCGGTCGCGTTCCTCGTGCTGTCGTGGCTCGGACGCCCGGCCGCGCCGCTGTCGGTCCTCCTTTCGGTCGCATTGCTCGCGGGCCTGCTGTCGGGTATCGCACTGTCGCTGACGGTGGTCGTCGTCGTCTTCGCCGGGTACCGCCGCGGGCACAACCCCGACACGCTCGTCGGCCCCATCGTCACGACCGCGGGCGACGTGTTCGGTATCGCGTTCCTGCTGCTGGCCGTCCGGGTCGTTCTCCTGGCGGGTGGTGGGTAGATGGCGACCGACTGGACGGTACGGGCCATTACTCGCGCGATGATGCCCGTCCTGCTCGTCCTGACGCTCGTCGAAATCGGGAGCGGGCTCGTCCTCGGGACGTTCGAGGCCGATCTGCTGGCGTCGCCGTCGCTGCTCGTGCTGGTCCCCGTGACCATCGGGACCGCGGGGAACCTCGGGAGCGTGCTCGCCGCCAGGCTCTCGACGGCCATGCACCTCGGGACACTGTCGTTCGAACCGGAGGACGACGTTCTCCAGGGCAACGCCGTCGCGACGCTCGCGCTCGCGCTCACCGTCTTCCCGGTCATCGGGGCCGGTGCGTGGGCGCTCGCGACGGTGACGGTCGGCAGCAGGCTCGCGCTCTCGACGGTCGTGGTGGTCGCGTTCGTCAGCGGCGAGGTGCTGGCGGTACTCGCCGTCGTCGTCACCGCTGTCGCGACCTACACTGCCTATCGGTTCGAACTCGACCCGGACGACGTGGTCATCCCCGTGGTGACAAACGCCTGCGACGTCCTCGGCGTGGTCGTCCTCTTTCTGGTCGTGCAGATTCTGGTGTGAGTTCCGACCGTCGATAATCGACGCCTATATGGGAAATTCGTCCTGAGAGACGGCCGTGCCGTCACCAGTGGACCTCGTCGTCGGGACCGTCCTCCCCCGCGTCGCCAAGATAACACTCTTCATCTCGGTGGGGGTCTACCTGGCGAATCTCGCGGTCGCGTTCGGCGCGGTCCGGAAGATAGCCGCCCTCTCGAAGCCGCTCACGAAGCCGGCGAACCTCCCCGTCGAGGTCGGGACCGCCATCCTGACGACCGCCGCGTCGACGACGGCGGGCTACGGGATGCTCGCCGAGTTCCGCGAATCGGGGATGCTGGACGACCGGGCCACGCTCGTCGCGGTCACGATAAACACGTTCTTCGGGTTCGCTTCACACATCATCACCTTCTACGTCCCCGTCCTCATCCCCATCCTCGGCCTGAAGGTCGGGCTCATGTACGTCGGCGCACGCGCGCTCATCTCGCTCGCCATCACCATCACCGGCATCGTCGCCGGGATGGCGCTGCTCTCCGAGCGTAACGTCGATTACGCTGCGCTGCCCGACGGGGTCGAGACGCCCGAGGACGAATCGTCGACGACCCGTGAGAAGCTCCGGAACGCCGCCGAGAACACCTGGAGCAAGGTCGTCGACATCCTCCCGCGTCTCGCCGTCGTCTACACGCTGGTCGTCCTCTTGATGGCCTACTACGACACGGTGGTCCGGGTCCTCCAGCCCGTGGTCGACCTGCGCCAGCTGGCCGCCGTCACCGACGCGCTGGCCGCCGGCGTCGGTCTCCCCGCGGCCGCCGCGCCGGTCATCGCCGTCTTCGCCGTCGACACGACGAACGGTGCGCTCGTCATCGCGCCGCTGATCCACAACGGGACGTTCACGGCGACGCAGGCAGTCGCGACCATGCTCGTCGGCGGCATCCTCACGTTCGCCGTCTCCACGTTCCGTCGCTCCATCCCCTTCCAGTACGGCATCTGGGGCGCGGAGTTCGGCTCGAAGGTCATCGTGGTCAACATCTCGCTGAAGGTCGTGTTCATCTCGGCGGCGCTGGCGGTGTTGCTGACGATGCCGGGACTCTGACTCGAAAATCTGCGACGGGCCGGCTCAGACGTCGAGCGGTCGGCCGCCTTCGGTCGGCGGCGCGACGTGGTCGACGAGTGATTCCACGTCGGGGTCGTTCACCCGGACGCGGACGTGGAGGTCGCCGAGTTCGCTCGGGTCGCCGACGGCGAAGTTCACCCGTCCCTCGAAGGCCGCCTGTTTCTTCAGGTCGAACGAGAACGTGTCGCCGCGGCGGTTCTCGAAGAAGATGCCGCGCGCGGTGTCGAGGATCTCATGACGGTGCAACAGCTCCGAGAAGTGCTCCAGTTCGTGCGTCTCGCCCCGGAGTTCGCCCGGTCCCTGCTCGACGGTCGCACCGGGAAAGAGGTTGGTGATGGCGTCTGCGACGCGGTCGGTCACCTCGGTGTCGTTGACCGGCGCGGTGATCTGCACGTCGATGCTGTACACTGTGCTCATGGTCGCTGGAGAGGCTCTGGACCTTCTTCGAGGAGCGTGTGCACCTTCTCCTGGAACGTTTCGAGCGTACCCGTGTTGTCGAGGGTCACGTCGGCCATCTCGATGGCCGCGTCCATGCCGAAGCCCTTCTCCCGTTCGTCCCGGTCGGCCAGCGACTCGCCGCCGTCTTCGGCGCTCGCGTCACGACCGCGAAGGTCGAGTCGCTCGGCACGCGTCTCGAACGGTGCGTGAACGGCCACGAGGACGAAGTCGTCGCCGAACGCGTCGACGAATCGCTCCACTTCGACGTCAGAGCGGATGCCGTCGACGAGCACCGTCTCGCTCGTCTCCAGTTCGTCCTCGATGATCGGAAGCGAGCGCTGCGCGATTGCGTCCGGGCCGTTCTCCTCGCGCAGTGCCTTCGCGACGGTGCCGTGGTCGGTCGCGGGGTCGAGCCCTCGGTCGCGACACTCCGCGCGGATGACGTCGCCCATGGTCACGACGGGGACGCCCTCCGCCTTCGCGACGGCCGCGGCCTCGCTCTTGCCGCTCCCTGGCAGGCCGACGAAACCGAGTACGGTCATTGCAGAATGCTTGTCCGAGACTCCGTATAAGCACACCGTCTCGCCAGTAGTGCTTTCCCCGCTGGCCGTCTAGACCCGCTCATGGCAGACCGCTCGCTCTTCGTCCGCGCGCTCTGGTTCCTCGTCGTCGGCTGGTGGGTGACCCCTATCGTCGTCAACGTCGCGTGGCTGCTCAACGCGACGATCATCCTCCTGCCGCTGGGAATCAAGCTCATCAACCTCGTACCGACGGTCCTCACGCTGGCGGAACCCCGCTCGCTCGACACGCCGGAGACTGCCCGCGGTCAGCACTCGCTGGTCGTTCGCGCGGTCTACTTCGTGTTCGTCGGCTGGTGGCTGAGCCTCGCCTGGGCGAACGTCGCGAACGTCTTCGCCGTGTCCATCATCGGGCTCCCCATCGCACTCTGGATGTTCAACCGGCTCCCGTACGTCACGTCGCTGTATCGCTTCCACGGCTAGCACGAGTCCCCGCTATCGCTCGCGGGCGACGACGAACTCCGCGAGGTCCTCCAGGTAGTCCATGGCCTGCTCTTCACTGGCGTCTACCCTCGAGAGGGCTTCGAGTGCCGCGTCGGATGTCTCGCGGGCGCGCTCGTTCGCCTCCTCGGGCGAGAGGTCGGTCACCTGCACGAGTGACGGGCGTTCCATCTTCTCGTCCGTTCCCGCGGGTTTGCCGAGCTTCTCCGAGTCCGCGGTCGCGTCGAGCACGTCGTCGCGCATCTGGAAGGCGACGCCGACCCGCTCGGCGTACTGGCCGAAGGCCTCGACGGTGTAGGCCTCCGTGTCAGCGGCTATCGCGCCGAGCTCCGCCGCCGCACGGAACAGCGCCCCGGTCTTCCGTCGGGCCAGCGTCAGGTACTCCTCCTCGCTGCTCGGGACCGAGGTCAGCTCCGTCGCTTCCCCCTCGCCCAGTTCGACCATCGCCTCCGAGACGGCCTGCATCGCGCGCTCGTCGGCCGAGAACAGCGCGAACGCCTCACCCAAGAGCCCGTCACTGGCGATGATAGCTGGTCCGTGGCCGAACTCCGCCCACGCGCTCGGGACGCCGCGACGGACGTCCGAGCGGTCGATGATGTCGTCGATGACCAACGACGCGCTGTGGACGATCTCGATGCCGACCGCGAAGTCGATCGCCTGCTCGACGTCGCCGCCCATCGCCTCACACACCAGCACCGTGACAGTCGGTCTGACGCGCTTTCCCCCCGAGAGGACGACGTGCTGTACTTGGTCGGCCAGCTCCGAGGGCTCGACCGCTTCCAAAACCTCCGTGAGCCGGTCTTCGACGCGTGCCCGCCGGCTCTCGAGATACTCCATCGCCCGAAGGTCAAGCGCTGCTGTGGCAAGTAGGTGACGGAATACTGCGCCGCCGCTCAGGACTCGAAGTCCGCGACGTCCTCGTCGGGGAAGGAGATGAGGTTCTCCCGTCCGAGTCGGAGCTTCTCGATGCGGCCGTCGTCGGCCATCGCCGAGAGCAACTGCGAGACCTTCGCGTTCGACCAGCCGGTCTCCTTGACGATGTTCGCCTGCTTCATCCGCCCGCCGTTCTGCTCTAGCAGGCGTTCGACCCGCTCCTCGTCGCTCAGCAGTTCCTCGTCGACCGCGTCGTCGCTCTCTGTCTCGTCGCCTTCGGCGTCGGCCGCGGCCGCTTCCACTCCGGTTGCACCGTCTTCGTCCGCCGTCTCTGCGGGAGCGGTGTCCACGACGTCTCGCGATGCCGGCCCGGAGCCGTCGGCCTCCTCGGAGACGACTGCGCCGTCACCGTTCGGGTCCGGAACGTCCGGAGCCCCGTCTCTGAGCACGTACGCTGCGACTGCGAGCGCGCCGACGCCGCCGACGAGAACGATTCCCCACACGGGAAGGCCGTTGGAGAACGGCCCCGTGGGCACCGGTGTGGTGGTCGTCACGGTCGTCTGCTTCGACCCGCGGTAGATGACCCACGGGCCGTCCGAACCGAACGTCGTCTCCCCGCTCCAGCGGAGGGTCCCGTTCTCGACGCCGATGGGGGGTGAACTGTCGACGCCGTAGCCGGGCGGCGGGCGGATGACGAGCGTCTGTCCCGGTGCCAGACTCGGCAGCCACGTCCCGTTCGGCGTCTCGAACGCGTCGCGGACGATCAATCTCTCACCCCGCTGTTTCGCGAAGTTCGTCCACGTGAACGCCAGCACGAGCCGTCCGGTATCGTTGACTCGACGCGCGTCACGATGGACGTTCGCGATCTCCATCGGTCGTCCCGTGGCAGTGCTCGCCTGCTCGCTCGCCCGTTCGAACGCGGCCAGGCCGAGCTGCGTCGTCTCACCGTCCTCGAACTCGGTGGCGAGTCGCTCGAACGCCTCGACGTCCGAGTCCGTCTCTAGCTCGAACGTGGTCGTGACCGACCAACGCGCGTCGCCGTTCGGTTGCACGTGGATGACCATCTTCGTCTTCGGTGGACCGTCGCCTTCGAGCTGCGTTGCGGGCGTCGCGCCGAGGCTTGCCGGTGCGTTCTCACCGGAGAGTCCCGTCGCTTGCGGTACCTGAGCCGCTCCCGTGACCGTGACTGAGAGGAGTACCAGGAGGGCAAAGAGAGCGGCAACTGACCGCGAGGGCATACTCACCACTCTCTCTCCTCGCGGGAAAACGCTTTCCATGATAAACTGTCATAGGCTGATTTAAAATGTCTCGACGGCTCTCGTCACGTCTCTGTCTCAAGTAGCGGGGTTTTTGTAATCGCAGGCGAAACGTCTGGTGAATGCGCGCGACCCGCTCTGTTGCCCTCTCGCTCCTGCTCGTGTTCGCCCTCCTCGTGGCAGCGGTACCAGCGGTGCGACCGGTCGCCGCTGACGATTCCTCCCCGGGGACAGCTCACACGGTCTCCCCGAGTCAGAACACGACGAGCTTCCTGGCCATCGAAGCCTCCGAAACAGAGCGTGATCAGTACGGATCGACCTCGATCGACGTGGCTGGTGCCGTCGCGGTAGACACCGAAAAACTGCACGGCCGATACAACGAACTCTCGTTACGGACTGGCTTCATCGCGAACGACGACTCCGAACGTCGGATTGAACTCCTCAGGTCGGAAGCGTCACGCATCGAACGCCGGACTGACGCCCTGGAAGAACGCCAGCGCCGCGCTCTCCGGCAGTACAACGAGGGAACCATCTCGACGCATCGGTTCCTCCGCGAACTCGCCCGAATCGACGCCGCCGCGCGAGCTCTCGACACCCAGCTCGTGACGGTCCGGCGCGACCTCGAACCCGCCGGAACGTTCTCCCTACCGAATCGATTACGGAGCCGGTACGACAACCTCCAGGCGGACCTCGTCACGCTCGAGGGCCCAGTGCGCCGCCAGCTCGCGGCGTCGCTGGCGACGAAAGAGTCGACGCGAGTCCTCGTTCTCACCTCCGAGGACGCGATCGTCCTCTCCCAGACGACCACGAACAGGTACGTCCGGGAGGCGTACCTCGGCGACGAACGAGAACCCGGCGGGGTCGACCAGTTCGGCGCGTCCGACCGCCCGCGAATCAGCGTCGCATACCAGCGGGCTGCGGAGCTCTACCCGTGGGCGTTCGACGTCGAGAACGCCCTCGCGCCGCCGAGCGCGACCGGCTTCGGGAATACGTCCGTGTATCGTATCAGCGTCGACCACTCCCAGGGAGACCTGACGACGTACCTCGACGGGTCGACCCAGAACGCGTTCCGGGAGATACAGAGCAAGCGACTCCGGAGCATCCCGACCTCGCGAGTCTCGAACAACACCGTGCCGCTGACGCTACGGGTCAACCACACCCACGCGACCGGGCCGATGCAGGTCACGCTGATTCGGAACGCCGGCGACGAGCCCATCGACGGCACCGTCCGCGTCAACGGTGACCGGGTCGGTCGGACGGGGAGCGACGGGACGCTCTGGACGGTGACACCGAACAGTTACACGGTCGTCAACGTCACCACGGCAGCCGGCGAGAGCGTTCAGGTTTCGTTCTCGCCGAACTGAACGCCGGGCCTACTCCGGCACCTGGGCGACCGTCGTTATGGCGGCGTTCGGGCTGTAGGACGGCCCCATCGTCACGTGGCGGAACTCGCGGAAACCGGCCTCGCTGAACATGCGGTCGGCCTCGTCCGCGTCGTAGAACAGCATGATAGCGTCGACGACCTTCTGAAAGAGCGTGTTGGTCGGGTAGTTCGGCCCGACGACGAGGACCTGTCCTCCTGGCTTCGTGACGCGTCGGAACTCGGCGAGCGCCGTGACCGGATTCGGCCAGTACTCGATCGACCCCGACGACCAGAGCACGTCGAAGGCGTCGTCCTCGAACGGGAGTCGCTCGGCGTCGCCGCGGTAGAACCGAACGGTGTCGTGCTTGCCGAACTTCGCCCAGGCCTTCTCCATCTGATGGACGCTCTGGTCCAGCGCGTGGACGTCGTCCGTGTACTGCAACAGCCCTGCCGTCCCGAAACCAGTGCCACAGCCCACGTCGAGGACGCGGTCCCCTGCGTCGATGTCGAGCAGGCCCAGCGCCTCC
Source organism: Haloarculaceae archaeon H-GB1-1 (assembly GCA_029688825.1). Taxonomy (GTDB): domain Archaea; phylum Halobacteriota; class Halobacteria; order Halobacteriales; family Haloarculaceae; genus JARUKX01. The sequence goes on from JARUKX010000025.1 coordinate 31,106, forward strand.
CCGCGCATCTCCTCGTTCCAGATGAAGGGGTTGATCTGGTCGTATATCTTCGAGAGGTATTTGTAGAATAGCCGCGCCCGCGCCTTGTTCTCGAGGATTCCCATTGCCCGAGCGTTGGGAGGTGCGCGCCATAATTCTGCGGATTCACAGCGGGACCCGACCACCACGGGTTCTCGCCGTCCGCATTCGCCGCCCGTGTCCGGATCCGAGTGGGGGCACATCGTGGTGCGATGGCCCGAGAGACTTCGCAACAACCAAATAGGCGCTAGAGCTATTTCGACGCGATTAGAGAATGCCAAGGCCAGAGGTTCTCGAGAACATAACGGAGGCCGAAGATGAGGCCGACGAGATCGTCGCCGAGGCCGAAGAAGAGCGCGAGCAGATCATCGCCGACGCTCGCGAGGAGGCCGAGGAGATCCGGGCCGAGGCCCGGCAAGCGGCGACCGAACGCGCCGACGAACGCCTCGCGGAGGCCCGCGAGGAGATCGAGACCGAGCGAGAAGCGCTCCTGGCGGACGGCAAGGAGGCTCGCGAGGAACTCAGCTCGCACGCCGAGCAACACACAGACGACGTGATCGAACACGTCGTCGACCTGTTCGAGGAGGCGGTACATGCTCAGACCTGAGCGAATGAGCCGCGTCTCGGTGACCGGGTCGAAGCGCGTCATGGACGAGGTAATCGAAACCGTCCACGACCTGAACCTGCTCCACGTCACCGAGTACGACGGGTCCTGGGACGGTTTCGATCCCGGCAACCCCGGCGAGGGTGCCGACGACGCGTCGGAGAAACTGGTGACCGTCCGCTCGCTCCAGAGCATCCTCGACGTCGACGAGGAGAACGCGGGCCCGACGCGACTCGTCACCGACGAAGCGCTCGAAACCGAACTCGAAGACGTCCGGCAGGAGGTCAACGAACTCGACGACCGCCGCAACGACCTCTCCGACGAACTGCGCGCCGTCGAGGAGCGCATCGAGGACATGGAGCCGTTCGTCGCACTCGGGATCGACCTCGACCTCCTCGGCGGCTACGAAAGTCTCTCCGTGCAGGTCGGGGAAGGGAATCCCGACTCCGTTCGCGCGGCGCTCGACGACGCGGGCGTCGACACCTACCAGCTCTTCGTCGAAGGCGACGTCATCGGCGTGTTCGCTCGGACGGACGAGGGAACGCTCCAGGACGCGCTCGTCAACGCGACGTTCTCCGCGCTGGAGATTCCGGACGTCGCGAACGACGACCTCGTCGACCACGAGCCGTCCGGTGGCGTCGACCCGGAGGAGTACCTCGCCGAGCTTCGTCACCGCAAACAGCAGCTCGAATCCAAGCTGACCACCGTCGAGGACGAACTGAACGACCTCTCTCTCGACGTCGCGGGCTTCCTGCTCGCCGCCGAGGAGAAGCTCGCCATCGACGTCCAGAAGCGCGAAGCGCCGCTGACGTTCGCGACGACGGAGAACGCCTTCGTCGCCGAGGGTTGGATCCCGACGACTCGGGTCTCCGAGTTCGAGGGCACGCTCGAAAGCGCGGTCGGCGACAGCGTCGAGGTCGACGAACTCGAACGCGCGGCCTACGACGAAGACGGCCACGCTCACGAAACTGAACACGTCGAAGGCAGCGGCGAGGCGCCCGGCAAGCCGACCGCCGCCGACGGCGGACTCGTCTCGATGGGCGAGAGCGAACCGCCCGTCGTTCAGGACAATCCCGGCCCGGTCAGACCGTTCGAGTCGCTCGTTCAGGTCATCAACAAGCCCAAGTACAGCGAACTCGACCCGACGGTGGTCCTGTTCCTGACGTTCCCGGTCTTCTTCGGGTTCATGATCGGCGACCTCGGGTACGGTGTGCTGTATCTCGGCATTGGCTACTGGATCGTCCAGTCCTTCGAGAGCGACGTCGTCAAGAGCCTCGGTGGTGTCGCGCTGTGGGCCGGTGGGTTCACCGCGCTGTTCGGTATCCTGTACGGCGAGATATTCGGCCTGCACGTGCTCGGCGACGTCCTCTGGAACGGCAACCCGCCGATCCACAAGGGGCTGCAGCCACACTACGGCAAGTATGCGGAGGCCTGGCTGCTGGTGAGCGCCTTCGTCGGCGTGTTCCACCTCGTGCTCGGCCGCCTGTTCGACTTCAAGAACAACCTCAGCCACGGCTTCGGTGAGGCGATGCTGGAGAGCGGTTCCTGGATCATGCTCACCGTCGGCCTGTGGATCTGGGTGCTCAGCACGAGCGTCAGCGGCCCGAAGCCGGACTTCATGTACACGGTGTTCTCCAGCGGTGACCAGGCTGCGATTCCGCTCGGGTTCACGGGCTTCTCGCCCACCGTCGGGATGGCCGGACTGGCCGTCGCCGCGGTCGGCATCGTGATGCTGATGAAGGCGGAAGGCGTCGGCATCGCGCTCATCGAGAGCATCACGCAGGGCTTCGGTCACGTCGTGTCCTACACGCGTATCGCCGCGGTCCTGCTGGCGAAAGCGGGGATGGCCTTCGTGGTCAATCTCCTGTTCTTCGGCGTGTACGTCACCGGACACGGTGAAGACGCGACGTGGCACTTCGGCCTCGGCCACATGCCCCACGTCGGTGATATGGTCCACGGCCACGAGGTGACGTCCATCATGTTCGGCGGTCTCTCCCACTCGGGTATCGCCGGCATCGTCGGCGGCCTGCTCATCCTCGTCCTCGGCCACCTGCTCGTGCTGGCGCTCGGGATCACGAGCGCCGGTCTGCAGGCGGTGCGTCTCGAGTACGTCGAGTTCTTCGGCAAGTTCTACGAGGGCGGCGGCAAGAGCTACACGCCGTTCGGGTACGACCGGACGTACACGACCGACAACTGAGCGACTCCGACTTTCCGTTCTCCGATTTCCGCGATTCGACTCCTCGAGAGCGTTCGCCCCCGCTTTCGGCGATATCCGTACGTTTCAGTTAGTGCGAATATGGTACTTCATCACGTGACAATAGTCTCCACTCTCTAGTGAAAAACCACGGGACGACGCGGGGCTGAACGCGTTTGGGAAGTTTTATGGGTGCGGTGGGGCCATCTACGCGTGTTCGGAGACAGCTGAATACCCGACTGTAGACCCAGTAAAACCATGATTGAAGCCCTTATCGCATTCGCGTCCGTTGTATTGCAAGAAGGTACCGCTGCTGCTCCCGCTATCCCGGCATCCGCCGCCGCCGCACTCGGCGTCGGTCTGGCCGCGTTCGGTGCAGGGTACGCAGAGCGCGGTATCGGTGCTGCTGCTGTCGGCGCAATCGCAGAAGACGACGACATGTTCGGCCGCGGCCTGATTATGACGGTCCTGCCGGAAACGCTCGTCATCCTGGCGCTGGTCGTCGTCTTCATCGTCTAAATCCACCCCTTTTCAAACAATGAGCCTTGATACGGTCGTAGAGGACATCCGAGACGAGGCCCGCGCGCGTGCGGAGGAGATTCGCACGGAGGCCCAACAGCAGGCCGACGAGATCGTCGCCGAGGCCGAATCCGACGCGGAGGAGATCCGCGAGGAGAAAGAGCGCGAGGCCGAACGGACCATCGAACAGGAGCGCGAACAGAAGCTCTCCAGTGCGAAGCTGGAGGCGAAGCAGGCGCGCCTGGAAGCGCGACGCGACGTCCTCGAAGACGTTCGCGAGTCCGTCGAAGACGAGATCGCCGGTCTCGACGGTGACCGACGCGAGGAACTCACCCGGACGCTGCTCGACGCGGCGGCCGAGGAGTTCGAGGACGGTGCAGACGTCAGCGTCCACGGCGCTGCCGCGGACGAGGACCTGCTGGAATCGATTCTCGAGGACTACGACGGCTTCGCGTTCGCTGGAGACTACGACTGTCTCGGCGGCGTCGTCGTCGAGAGCGACGCCTCGCGCATCCGCGTGAACAACACGTTCGACTCCGTCCTCGACGAGGTCTGGCAGGACAACCTACGAGACATCAGTTCCCAACTATTCGAAGACCAATGAGCACGGCCACCGACAACGAGAGCCCGAACTACGAGTACGTGACGGCTCGCGTCAGGTCGCGCCGTGCGGTGCTGTTCGACGACGACGACTACCGGAAGCTGGTCCGCATGGCACCCGGCGAGATCGCGCGCTTCATGGAGGAGACGGAGTACGAAGCCGAGATGGACGCGCTCGGCTCTCGTCACTCGGGTGTCAACCTCATCGAGTACGCACTGAATCGCAACCTGGCGAAGCACTTCGACGACCTGCTGCGGTGGTCGGAGGGCACGCTGTACGACTACATCGTCCGGTATCTGCGCAAGTTCGACGCGTGGAACGTCAAGACGGTCCTTCGCGGACTGTACTCCGACGCCGACCGAGAGTCCATCGAGGACGACCTCATCGACGCCGGCGAGTTCAGCGAGGAGCAACTCGACGCGCTGCTCGCCGTCGACTCCATCGAAGGGGTCGTCGAGGAACTCTCCTCGACCATCTTCGGTGACGCGCTGGCGCCTGCGTACGAGGACTACGAGGAGACTGGCGTCTTGATTCCGCTGGAGAACGCCGTCGACCGGACGTTCTTCGAGACCCTGCTCGCCGGACTGCCGGAGGAACCCAACCGTGCGACGGAACTCTACGTGGAGTTCCTCCACGCCGAGATCGACTTCCGGAACGTCCGCAACGCCCTGCGGCTCGCCCGCACGGGCGCGGACATCGAGCCCTCGGAGTACTTCATCGATGGCGGTCGCCTGTTCGACGAAGACGACCTGCGTCAGCTCGTCGGCAACCGCGACCAGCTCGTCGAACACGTTCGTTCGAGCCCGTACGGTGACGACCTCGACGCGGCGCTGGACATCCTCGAGGACGCTGACGACCTCATCCAGTTCGAGCACGCGCTCGACGCCGCGTTGCTGGAGTACGCCGACAAACTGTCGAATCGCTACCCGCTGTCCGTCTGTCCGGTGTTGTCCTACGTGCTCGCGAAGGAGCGCGAAGTCGACAACATCCGAGCCATCGCTCGCGGCCGCGAGGCCGGCCTGAGCGAGGACGAGATCGAAGACGAACTGGTGATACTATGAGCCAGGAGATCGGCGTCATCGGCAGCCCCGAGTTCACGACCGGCTTCCGACTCGCCGGCGTCCGCAAGTTCGCGGACGTCCCGGACGACGACAAAGACGACCAACTGGACGACGCCGTCGAGGAGATGCTCACCGACGACGACGTCGGCATCGTCGTCATGCACGACGACGACCTCGACCACCTCTCCCGTGGCGTCCGCAAGGACGTCGAGACGAGCGTCGAGCCGGTCCTCGTGACGCTCGGTGGCGGCACCGGCAGCGGAGGACTGCGCGAACAGATCAAACGAGCAATCGGTATCGACCTGATGGAGGAAGACTAACCAATGAGTCAAGCAACCGAATCTGACGTCCGCGAAGATGGCGTCATCGAGAGCGTAAGCGGTCCCGTCGTGACGGCGAAGGACCTCGACGCCCGGATGAACGACGTCGTGTACGTCGGCAACGAAGGGCTGATGGGTGAAGTCATCGAGATCGAGGGCAACATCACCACCATCCAGGTCTACGAGGAGACCTCCGACGTGTCTCCCGGCGAACCCGTCGAGAGTACGGGTGCGCCGCTGTCCGTAGACCTCGGCCCGGGCATGCTGGACAGCATCTACGACGGCGTCCAGCGCCCACTCGACGTCCTCGAAGAGAAGATGAACTCCGCGTTCCTCGACCGCGGTGTGGACGCCCCGGGTATCGACCTGGAGAAGACCTGGGAGTTCACACCGACCGTCGAGGAGGGCGACGAAGTCGAGCCCGGCGACGTCGTCGGGACCGTTCCCGAAACCCCGAGTATCGACCACAAAGTGATGGTGCCGCCCGACTTCGAGGGCGGCGAAGTCGTCGCCGCCGAGTCCGGTGACTTCGACGTCGAAACGGCCGTCGTCGAACTGGACAACGGCGAAGAGATCACGATGCACCAGGAGTGGCCGGTCCGCGAGGCCCGCCCGAGCCTGGAGAAGCAGACGCCGACGACGCCGCTCGTCTCCGGACAGCGTATTCTGGACGGCCTGTTCCCCATCGCGAAGGGTGGAACGGCCGCGATTCCGGGTCCGTTCGGCTCCGGGAAGACGGTCACCCAGCACCAACTCGCGAAGTGGGCCGACGCGGACATCGTCGTCTACGTCGGCTGTGGCGAGCGCGGGAACGAGATGACGGAAGTCATCGAGGACTTCCCCGAGCTGGAGGACCCGGTCACCGGCAACGCGCTGATGGACCGGACCTGCCTCATCGCGAACACGTCGAACATGCCCGTCGCCGCACGCGAATCCTGCGTGTACACGGGCATCACCATCGCGGAGTACTTCCGCGACATGGGCTACGACGTCGCGCTGATGGCCGACTCCACCTCCCGGTGGGCAGAGGCCATGCGCGAGATCTCCTCGCGCCTGGAAGAGATGCCCGGTGAAGAGGGGTACCCGGCGTACCTGGCCGCGCGTCTCAGCGAGTTCTACGAGCGCGCCGGCTACTTCGAGAACATCAACGGGACCGAGGGGTCCGTCTCCGTCATCGGCGCGGTTTCCCCGCCGGGCGGGGACTTCTCCGAGCCGGTCACCCAGAACACGCTCCGTATCGTGAAGACGTTCTGGGCGCTGGACGCCGACCTCGCAGAGCGTCGGCACTTCCCGGCGATCAACTGGAACGAGTCCTACTCGCTGTATCGCGACCAGCTCGACCCGTGGTTCGAGGACAACGTCGCCGCCGACTGGCCGGAACAGCGCCAGTGGGCCATCGACACCCTCGACGAGGAGGCCGAACTGCAGGAGATCGTCCAGCTCGTCGGCAAGGACGCGCTGCCGGAGGACCAGCAGCTGACGCTGGAAGTCGCGCGCTACCTGCGCGAGGCCTGGCTCCAGCAGAACGCGTTCCACGACGTAGACACCTTCTGTGAGCCGGAGAAGACCTACCGCATCCTCGGTGCGATCAAGACGTTCAACGACGAGGCGTTCGACGCACTCGACGCTGGCGTCCCCGTCGAGGAACTCATCGAGATCGAGGCCGTTCCCCGGCTCAACCGGATCGGCGTGCAGGAGGACTACAACGAGTACGTGGACGAACTCGAATCCGACATCGAATCGCAGCTGCGGGAGCTGTACTAACCATGCAGAAAGAATACAAGACGATCACGGAAATCAGCGGACCGCTGGTCTTCGCCGAGGTCGACGAGCCGGTCGGATACGACGAGATCGTCGAGATCGAGACCGCCGACGGCGAGACGCGCAACGGCCAGGTCCTCGAATCGACGAGCGACCACGTCGCCATCCAGGTCTTCGAGGGCACGGCAGGCATCGACCGCGAGTCGTCGGTGCGCTTCATCGGCGAGACGATGAAGATGGACCTCACCGAGGACCTGCTCGGGCGCGTCCTCAGCGGATCCGGCGAACCGATCGACGGTGGGCCGGACATCGAACCCGACGAGAAGCGAGACATCGTCGGTGAGGCGATCAACCCCTTCTCCCGGGAGTACCCCGAGGAGTTCATCCAGACGGGTGTGTCGGCCATCGACGGCATGAACACCCTCGTGCGCGGCCAGAAGCTGCCGATCTTCTCGGCGTCCGGGCTGCCGCACAACGACCTGGCACTCCAGATCGCCCGTCAGGCGACGGTGCCGGAGGAAGCAAAGGGCGAGGACGGCGACGACGAGGGCAGCGAGTTCGCAGTCATCTTCGGCGCGATGGGAATCACCGCCGAAGAGGCCAACGAGTTCATGGACGACTTCGAGCGCACGGGCGCGCTCGAACGCTCCGTCGTCTTCATGAACCTCGCGGACGACCCCGCCGTCGAGCGGACGATCACGCCGCGACTCGCGCTCACCACCGCCGAGTACCTGGCGTTCGACAAGGGCTATCACGTGCTGGTCATCCTCACGGACATGACCAACTACTGTGAGGCGCTGCGCGAGATCGGTGCCGCACGCGAAGAGGTCCCGGGCCGCCGTGGCTATCCGGGGTACATGTACACCGACCTCGCCCAGCTGTACGAACGCGCCGGCCGTATCGAGGGTCGCGAGGGCTCTGTCACGCAGATCCCCATCCTCACGATGCCCGGCGACGACGACACCCACCCGATTCCGGACCTGACCGGGTACATCACGGAGGGGCAGATCTACATCGACCGCGACCTCAACAGCCAGGGCGTCAAGCCCCCGATCTACGTGCTGCCGAGCCTGTCGCGGCTGATGGACGACGGTATCGGCGAGGGCCTGACCCGCGCCGACCACGCCGACGTCTCGGACCAGCTCTACGCCGCGTACGCGGAGGGTGAGGACCTGCGCGACCTCGTGAACATCGTCGGTCGCGAGGCGCTCTCCGAGCGTGACAACAAGTACCTCGACTTCGCGGACCGCTTCGAGGAGGAGTTCGTCGACCAGGGCTTCGACACCGACCGCTCCATCGACGAGACGCTCGACCTCGGCTGGGAACTGCTCTCGATGTTCCCGAAGGCGGAACTCAACCGTATCGACGAGGACCTCATCGAAGAGCACTACATCGACGAGGAAACGGCCGAAGAAGTCACCGCGGACTGAGGCTTTCCGGCAGCGACTCGTTTTTTGTTGGTGACGAATCCTCAGAGCGACCGCATGGATGAGGTAGCGGTTAATTTAAATATTTGCGAATCAGGGATGAAATCATGTCGATGATCGACGTGATCACCAATCCACAGGCATTCTTCGCCCGCCGTGACGGTGATCTGTCATTGGTTCCTGCAGTAGGTATCGTCCTCCTAATCGCGCTTATCAACGTCGGGACCGGGTATCTCACGATTCAGGTCACGATGTCTGCACTGTCGGCCAGCGCGCAGGGCTTCCAGACGATTGCACTCGTGACGACGGTTATCGGCGGGCTGTTCGGTGTTTTCGTCGCCTGGCTGTTCTTCGGCGGTCTCTTCCACTTGCTGGCGTCCGTCCTGTACGACGGCGATGGATCGTTCACCGACACGCTCGCTGTCACCGGCTGGGGGAACGTGCCGAAGATCTTCGGCGGTATCATCGCGTTCGGCGTGACGTACTACGTGTTCGCCATCCAGGGTGTGACGATTCCCAGCTTCTCAGACCCGCAGGCAATCCAGCAGTATGCTGAGTCGATGAAGCACCATCCACTGCTGATGGTGTCGAGTGTCGCCGCCATCGCGTTCAAGCTCTGGAGTGGCTTCATCTGGACGTTCGGCGTCAGTACCGTACAGGACATCGAGGTTCGAGAGGCTGCCGTCGTCGTCGGTATCCCGCTCGCGATTTCGGTACTCTATTCAGTATACCAATTCGTCTGAGCGACACCCGTCGACGGCCGCGCGGACGTTCCTACCGGCCAGTGGAACTAACAACGATTAACTGCCTCCACGAGCAACTCCCGCACAATGGCTAAGGACGTCAAGCCCACCCGCAAGAACTTGATGCAGATCGAGGACCGCATCGAGCTGTCCGAGCGGGGTCACGACACGCTGGAGAAGAAGCGCGACGGCCTCATCATGGAGTTCATGGATATCCTGGACCAGGCACAGGACGTCCGCGAGGACCTCGACGACTCCTATCAGCGCGCCCAGCGCGCCATCAACATGGCGCGTGCGATGGAGGGCGACGTCGCGGTCCGCGGTGCCGCCGCGGCGCTGAAAGAGCACCCCGAACTGACGACGGAGTCGAAGAACATCATGGGCGTCGTCGTCCCGCAGATCGAGTCCTCGAAGGTCCAGAAGAGCCTCGACGAGCGTGGGTACGGCGTCCTGGGAACGAGTGCGCGGATCGACGAGGCTGCAGACGCCTACGAGGAACTGCTGGAGAACATCATCCTCGCCGCCGAGGTCGAGACGGCGATGAAGAAGATGCTCGAGGAGATCGAGACGACGAAACGCCGCGTCAACGCGCTGGAGTTCAAGCTCCTGCCCGAGCTCAAGGACAATCAGGAGTACATCGAGCAGAAGCTCGAAGAGCAGGAACGCGAGGAGATCTTCCGGATGAAGAAGATCAAGGCCAAAAAGGAGAAAGAAGAGAAGGAAGCGCGCGAGGCCGAGCAGGACGCTGCCGAAGCAGCGACAGCGGATTAATCGTCCGGGTCGGGAATCTCGAACTCCTGGGTGACGACGTTTTTCGGGCGAATCTTCAACAGCACGTGATCGAGTTCGTGCGGATAGTCCGTCCCCCAGTACTGACGTGATTGGGCGTCCAGGTACGGACCGACCTCCGCGTCGTCGTCGGTCTGCTCGGCGACGGCTCCCCGAACGGAGACGAACCGATAGGGATTGTCGGGATCGGTGATACTGAACGCGACCGTGGGCTCTCCCTGGATATTCTTGTGTTTTCGGCTGTTGCGCTGGACGGCGACGAGAACGTACTCGCCGTCGTAGTCCACCCAGACCGGTGAGACGTGGCTCGTGCCATCGGGTAGCGTCGTCGCGAAGTGGGCGAACGTCTCTCGTTCGAACAGGTCGCGATAGTCATCGGGAATAGTTGGCATGGCGGCTTGTATAGGCGACGAACAATGAGTGTTTCTCCGGTCGGCGCTGTGGCCGTCCACTGCCAGCGAGCGACGCCTCTATTGGGTGGCGGGCCGGACGTATCGCCATGGATTGTCCAGACTGTGGCTCCGAGACGGCCGCGTTTGCCGTTCCCGAAGACCTTCGCGAGTACGTTCCGGGTGGTGAGGAGACCCTCGCACTCTGCACTCACTGTCTCGCACTCCATCCCGCCGAGGAACCGTCGGATTCCCCCGCCTTCGATCACGTGAGCGAGGCGTTCCCGACGAACCCCGATGCCGCAATCCCGATGGCGCTCGTGGTCGGGCTCTCGTCGTCACTGGCGCTGTACCGGTCTGAGCTGACCGAACTGTTGGGACACGTCGAGCGTGCCGGCGTCGACCCCTTCCTCGTGCTGGGGCGTCTCGCCGACGATTCCGGCATCGACGCAACGGTCGATCTGCGCCGCCGTCGCCATCAGCTCGAGCAATTACTGGACTAGCCTAACTGGTTTGGTACACTCTTTTTAGGCCCGGAATTCCTTGCATCCAATGCGGCGCCCGGACGTTCCTGCCGTGTCGGCGCCGTCTCGACGGCGACAACTCCCAACCACCTGAACGCGAGCTCCCCCACACTCGCAACGATCCCCTCTCCCCCCTCCCCTCCAACTCCCACCCCTTTCCCCCATCCCCCTTTCGACGCTACTCGGCGAGCGACTGCTGGGTTCGCGTCGTATCAGACGTACTGGTGCCTGTCGTTCGGGCCCAGAGTCCGAGCGCGGCCGGCGTCACGAGGACCGCACACAGGTACGAGTAGCATACACTGAGGGCTGTGAGGACGCCGAACTGCGTGAGCATCGGCGTCAACGCGAGTCCGACGACGCCGATGCCGGTCGTGGTCGTGAGGACGCTTCCGGTTAGGGCACCACCGGAGTGACGGACGGTCAGTTCGAGTGCCTCGTCGACGCTCTGGTGTTCGTCGAGCTCGGCGGTAAATCGATGGACGACGTGCGCTACGTAATCGATGCCGAGACCAAGCCCGATTGCCAGAATCGTCGCGGTCAGCGCGTTCAACGGGATGCCAAGCGCACGCATACTCGCGACGACGGCAACGGTCGAGACGAGGATTGGTGCGACGTTGACCACTCCCAGTAGCGGATCACGGCCGAGGGCCCGATATAAGAGCGTGAGAAATGCGGTCGCCAGGAGAAGCGCGACGCCGAGACTCTTCAGTGCCGAGCCGAGGATGGCGTCGGCCACGTCGTCGTTGACCACGATTTCGCCGGTCGCCGTCGTGGGTTGACGGTATCGGTCGGCCAGTAGTCTGGCATCGGTCGCGACGGCGTCCGTCGAGGCGTCGCTCTCGACCGAGACGACGATGCGAGCGTGCCGATAATCCGACGTCAGATAGCGAGCGGCGGTGTCCCGGTATGGTGAGTCGAACAGGCGCTGGTAGATGACCCCGAGGTTGTCGTCTGGGATGCCGTTCCCATCGTCGTCGTTCCGTCGAACCAGCGCCGCAAACGACCGTGACTCGGCGGCGTAGGCGTGAATAACGCCGAGGATGCTGTCCGTCGCCGCCGCCCGGTCGTGTGTGACGATGGTGTCGGGTGGCCTACTCGTGACACGTGCAATCGACTCCAGCGCGCTATCACGCCGGAGATCACCGTGGACGTACATCGTGACGGTGTCGCTGCTCGTCGTTTCGAAGTGCTCTTTCCGGAAGTCACTGAGCTCCCGCAGGGAGTACTCGCGTGGAGCCAGTGGTTCGGGAAGTCGTTGTAACGCGTCCGGCGTGTCGGCGGGCGGTGAGAAGTCGTCTGTCGTGAACGTCGTCTCGACGCCCATCCCGTAGCTTCCAGCGACCACCGTCGAGACCAAGACGATGGCGAGCACGAGCCGCGGTGCCGTTCGAGCGAGTTCGGTTCCGACCGCGAGCGCCTCGCCGAGAGAACTTCCTTCACTGCCGAGCGGCTCTGACTGTGGAACCGACCCCGTGACTCGACGTGTACCGCGGTCGAGAAGGACCTTCCCAGCGGGAAAGAAGAACCCGAAGACGACGAAGGTCACGGTCGTCGTCGCAACGGCGACGATGCCGAACTCCCTGATGGGTCCGATCTCGCTCACGATGTTCGCACCGTATCCGAGCGCGGACGTCGCGTCGGTGATGAAGAACGCAATCAGGAGGTGTCGGGTCGTGGAAGTCATCGCGCCGACGACGTCGTCTCCGTGGCCGTCGTTCGTTCGGTGTTCGCGATACTGATTGATCAAGTGGAAGGTGAAGTCGACGCTCACGCCGAGTTCGAGCGCCGGGATGGCGATGAGCATTTGCGTGATCGGGATGCCGGCGTGACCCATGAACCCGAACGTCCAGATCAAGACGATAGCTAGACTGGCCATGGACAGCAGAATCGTCCGGACGTCGCGGAACGCAACGAACAGAATCGCGACGACGAGCAAGAACGAAAGCGGAAGTGTGAGAAGCAGCGAGTCCACGACGACAGCAGAGAGTTCGCTCACCACGATACCGGACCCGAACACGCGAATCCCGCGTCCGGTCTCCTGGACGACGTCCCGTGCACGCTGCTGGACGTCGGTCAACGGTGTATCGGCACTCACACCGGGACCGTGACTGGTTGCCCCGACGTCGTGCGTAACTGTCCCGATAGTCGCGCTGGCGGTGACGGCGTCTTCGTTGCGGTCGGTGCTGAGCAATCGCTGTGCCTCCGGGTCCCTCACGACGACCGCGGCGGCCTCGTGAACCTCGGCGGGCGTCGCCCGTTCGACGGCGTCGATCTGTGCCGGAAGCGTTCGCGCACTCGGGTCGAGTTCGCGGGCGACCATCCTGGCCACGCTGTCGGTCGCCGTCACGTGGAGGTCCGGACGGGTCTGGAGCCGTCGCTGGGTCCTGAGCATCTCCAGCAGGGCCGGCTTCGAGAGGACGTTCCGGTCCTGCTGAATCAGCTGGGTGGACCCGGCGTCGGCGTCGAAGGGTGCCGCGAACTGCTCGTTCACTTCGCCGTACGCGTCCGCGGCCGGGGAGACGTCGGTGAACCGTTCAGTGCCAGATTCGACGGTGAGTTGCGGTATTCCCACCGCGAACGCGCCGGTCAACAGCAGAAAGCAGAGGACGACGGGTACCGGGCGCTCGGAAGCGACGCCGTGGACGCGTTCGAATACTCTCGACGCCATCGGTCGATTCAGCGGCGGTACCAGCCGATGCCGAACACGGCGAGGGTGAGCATCGATGCGATTCCCGCGAACCCGACCGTCACGTTCGTTCCTCCGGCGGACTCGACGAGTGAGACACCGAGTCTGTGCGTGTCGGATAGCTTCGTCTCACCGTCGCTGGTCTGATACTGGAAGTCGACGGAGATCGGGTAGGACTTGGGTATCGCGTCGTCGTCGGCCTGGAGTTGCATGCTCACCTCGGCCGTCTCGCCGGGTTCGAGCGCCGAGACGAACGCCCGGTCGTCGGTGAACGAGAGCGGGGCTTCGGTGAAGGCCCTGACGTCGACGTTCCGGACGGCCTCCGTCCCGTTGTTCGTGACAAGGAGCGAGACCTCTCCTGTCGAACCGGGTTCGATCTCACTGCGATTCACGCGCACGCCGAATCGCTTTGGGGAGTCCCCCAGCGTGGCCTGTGCGTTGAGCGCACCACTCACCTGTTCGTCGCCGTCGGCGTTCTGGTACCGGACGCGGTACGTGAACTGTCGTTGACCCGGCTCGGTGTCGTCGCTCACGGGCACCGTGAACGAGAAGTTTCTGCGGGTGCCGGCTTCGAGCGTTCCGAGTGCGTACTCGGGTTGCTGGGGCGAGACGCCACTTCCGGCCGTCGAGAGCACGACGACGGCGTCGTGGACTGTCCCCGGCCCGTCGTTTCGAATCGACCCCGTGACCTCGTTCTCGCGACCGACCTCAAGCGTGCCACCACCGCCGGTCAGTTCGAGTGACCTGGCAGCCGGCGTGACGCCGAGCGAGAGCGGGCGTGAGGTGAGTTCGTCCCCGGAGTCGTCGACGAAGTTGACGGTCGTGTGGAGCGCATAGCGGTGTGGGCTTGCATTCTTGGCGACGCCGACGTCGAAGGAGGCGGTGCGGTTCTCGCCGGCTTCCCACTCGCCGACGAATCGCTCGCCCGACGCGGCTCCCTGGACTCTGAGGCCGGTGTTCGGGGAGTCGAGTCGTACCGTCGCGCCGTGGACTGCCGCCTCGCCGTCGTTGCGGAGCGTGACGTCGACGGTCCCGGTGTCCCCGACGTGGAGGTCCTCGTCGGTCTCGACCACCGTGAACTGTCGCGTCTGTGGGACGACGCCGATAGCGGTGGGCTTCGACTGCTGGGGATGGTCGTCAGCGTCGTCGTAGTTCACGCCGACGTCGAACGCGTAGCGCTGACGCTGTGCGCTTCGTGCGGCAGCGACGTCGAAGGAGACGGTACGGTTCTCGCCGGGTTCCCATTCTCCGACGAAGCGGGTGCCGCGGCGTTGGCCGCCGACGGAGAGCACGCCGTTTCGCGATTCGAGGGCGACGGTCGCGTCGTGTGCCGCAGCGGTGCCGACGTTCTGGAGGGTGACCGTCACGGTGCCGCTTTCGCCGATTCGGACGTCGTCCGACGAGGAGACGACGTCGAAGGCCGCTCGCTCCTGTACGTCGACGGAAAGCTTGAAGTTGTCTCGTTCGGTGCGTTCGGTGAACGACCCGGATTTCTCTGAGATGTAGCTCGTGTACGTGTAGGCGACGTCGACCGAGACGTCGTATGTCCCCGGAGATGCGTCCGCGGGAACAGAGACGGCGAACGCGACGGGTGCGCTCTTGCCCGACGGCAACGAACCGAGCGTTCGTTTCTCGGTTCGGATCTGGATCGGTGCATCATCGGCCGCCATCGTCACGTCGATGCCGCGTGCCGTAGTTACTCGACTGTTCATGTCCGGTTCGGCGACCGATCCGGTCTCCATGTTACCCTCGTTCGAGAGCGTGAACTGGAGCTGCTCGTCGGTTCCCGGTGTGAGTTCGTTCTCCGCGAGATTGATCGAGAGCGCCGGACTCCCGGCAACTGCTCCCAGGACCGGTGCCGGTCCGAGGAGCAAGACGACTACGAGAATGACTGGTGCCCGTCCCCCCATACAGATCATACTCGTTGTTTTAACGAATAAAATTTACGAACTCTAAAGTGAAATATGGTGTCGCCGGGACCCAAATGGAAGGGGTGTCACGACGTACTGTCCGCGTGACGAACTCGGAGAACGAGCAGCAGAAGTGGGCCGAGAGACGCTCGTATTCGATCAGACGCCCGTCGAGTAGCGAAGTAGTCCGGCGATACCGCCGAACGCGTTGACGAGTTGTTCGCCCTTCTCGAAGTCCGTCGAGACGAACAGCGTCTCCGTGCCGCGTTGCTCTGCGATGGTCATCAGGTGGTCGATGGCGTCTTCTCGGTCGACCTCAGCTGCGTCCTCGCCACAGCGGGAACAAGTGTGTTCAGGGGTGTCCGCTCGACGGGCGACGAGTTCGAACTCTTCGTGGCCCTCCGGGCACTCGAAGGTGATGGCGTCTTTCCGAAGGTCCTCGCTGATGAGTAGCCGGTCGACCGCGCCCATCACGAGGTTCTTCCGGGTCTGCTGGAACCCGTAGGTCGCCAGGTCGCCGTTGTGGAGTTCCTTGAAGAACTCCTCCATGACCTGCTTGTCCTCCAGCATCTCGTGCTCGGAGAGGACCTCCTGGGCGGCGTCGACGAGGTCGTAGAGGCCCGACTCGTCGGTGTAGGCGACGTCGAACTTCCCGAGGACCATGTCGCCGATCTCGTGGTGGAGATAGTCGCCGTCGAGGAACTCGTCTTTCGTTGGTGAGGGACCGCCGACGAGGACGCCGTCGAGGTCGTGCCGTTCGGGGACGAACAGGTCGTTGGCCATCTCCGCGACCTCCTGATAGAAGTTGTCGATGGCTTCGAGTCGCAGACGGGCGAAACGCTGGGCGGACTGGCCACCTTTTCGCTGCTTCCCCGGCACGAGCGAACTCGCTGACTTCACCGGCTCGACGCGCTTTCCCTTCAGCCAGCCGACGTTGGCCTCGCGGCGGTCGAGGACGATGAGCCCGAACAGGCCCTTGTCGGCCAGCATCTCCTCGAGGGGTTCGGTGAGGAACTCCGAGTCGCAGTGATAGCGGAACGACTGGATGGGGTCCGGTGGACTCTCCAGGACTTTGGTGACCATGTCGGTCTGACCGCCGCCGACGTCGAACGCGCCGCTGAAGATGACCATTCCCTTCTCCGGTGGGTGGGTGTCGTAGTAGCGCAGCCGATCCTTGATCGACGTCAGCGCGTCCTGCACGTTCGTCCGCGTCTGCTTGGATTTGATGTTGCTCGCTTCACTGTGTTCCTGGGTGACGTGGGCGACGACGTCGCTGACCAGCTTGTCCTCCGGAATGTAGATCGAGACGAGCTGTGTCCCCGAGCCCCGGTAGTCCTTGAGGTCCTCGATGACCTTCCGGAACTCGTATTTTTGTTTGTCGGACTGCTCGCTCTGCTGCTCACTCATTACTATCACTTGGCTCCGAGAGCGGTAAGTAACCTTTGACCTACCGCGAGTTGCGTGCTATCACTAGCCACATGGAGGGAATCGCAGGCCACTGCGCGACGTCGAGACGTTCGCCGTTCGTTCGTGGAGATGACCTGTCACAGTTGGCTGAACAGAGGGCCGGGTTTATATGATTGCCCCCACTCTGCCTACATTACGAGCATGGTGGGTTACGTTTGTACGATTGCCGGCGGCAAAGGTGGGGTCGGGAAGACCACGACTGCCGTCAACGTCGCCGCGGCCCTCGAAAAAGCCGGCTACGACGTGGTGGTCCTGGACGCAGATCTCGGTATGTCGAACCTCGGTGCGATGCTGGACGTCGACGTCGAGACGAGTATTCACGAGATCCTCGCCGGTGGTCGTGCGGTGAGCGACGCGCTCACACAGGCACAGGGAGGACTCACCGTCGTGCCGGGCGAACAGAGCCTGGAAGCGTTCGCCGACGCTGACCCGGCGAACCTGAAGAAGGTCGTCAAGACGCTCCGGAACGCGTACGACGTCGTCCTCATCGACAGCGGCGCGGGGCTGAGCCACGAGACGACCGTTCCACTCGGCCTCGCGGACGGCATCATCGTCGTCACGACGCCCGACGACGTCGCGGTCGGCGACGCCGTCAAGACCCGTGAACTGGCGGATCGACTCGACGGCAACGTCCTCGGCGCGTTGCTGACGCGAGTGAAGCAGGCCGGCGA
Source organism: Haloarculaceae archaeon H-GB1-1 (assembly GCA_029688825.1). GTDB lineage: Archaea > Halobacteriota > Halobacteria > Halobacteriales > Haloarculaceae > JARUKX01. The sequence continues at coordinate 48,790 of JARUKX010000025.1, forward strand.
CGCCGAGGACATCGGCGACCGACTGTCTGTGGAACTCATGGCCGTCGTCCCCGAGGACGTCCAGGCGACGGTCGACGAGCCGCTGGTCCTGAACTCGCCGGAGAGCCCGGCGGCGGAGTCCTACCAGAATCTCTCGATGGTCCTCGAAAGCATCTTCTTCAAGGCGACCGATCCGGCGGACATCGACACCGTCGTCGAGGACGCGTGGTTCGAGGAGGGATATACGGCATCCGCTGACGCGATCGATACGGCGACCGGCCCCACTGCGGAGGCGTCCGAGGAAGAGACCGAGGAGGAGGCAGCGGACGACGACGACGATGACGACGCCACGTTCGGCCTGTTCAACTGAGCCTTTTCACATCGATTCGGGGGCGGCGACGCCGAGTATCCCCAGCGCGTTTCCGACCGTATTCCGCGCAGCGGCGACGAGTGCGAGCCGCGCTTCCCGACGGTGCTCGTCGTCGGCGGTCAACACCGGACACTCGCGGTAGAAGGTGTTGAACGTCTCGGCGAACTCGCGCGTGTAGGTCGCGACAAGGTGTGGCTGCAGTTCGTCGGCGGCTTCCTCGACGACCGCGGGGAATCGCGCGATGGTTCGCAGGAGGTCGCGCTCGGCGGGTGCGTCGAGGAGGTCGGCGTCGAGATTCGAGGTCGCGTCCTCGCCAGCCTCGTCGAGAATGCCACACGCACGCGCGTGAACGTACTGCACGTACGGCGCACTCTGCGCTTCGAAGTCGAGCGCGCGCTCCCACTCGAAGGTGATTCCCTTCGTCGGCTGTTTCGAGACGATGTCGTAGCGGACGGCCCCGACGCCGACCTGTTCGGCGATCCGCTCGACGTCGTCCTCGTCCAGGTCGTCGTCACGCAGCCGGGAGTCGAGTCGCGATTCGACTTCCTCGCGGGCGCGTGCGATGGCCTCGTCGAGCAGGTCGTCGAGGTCGACGCCGGTCCCTTTTCGGGTGCTCATCCCTCCTTCGGGGAGATTCACCCAGGAGTAGAACACCTGCCGGAGCTGACTGGTGTCGTTGCCGAGCAGGTCGAGCGCGGCTTCGAGCTGGTCGGCCTGGAGCTTGTGGTCCTCGCCGAGGACGGTGACGGCGCGGTCGAAGGTATCGAACTTCCACTCGTGGTGGGCGAGGTCGCGGGTGGTGTACAGCGAGGTGTCGTCCTCGCGGAGGAACACGAGGTTCTTCTCGATGTCGGCGAAGTCGAGCTGCCAGGCGTCTTCCTCGTAGACGGCCTCGTCGAGGTCCTGCAGTCGGTCGACGAGGTCGTCGGTGGAGCCGTCGCGCATGAACCGCGTCTCCTTGACGAACTCGTCGAACTCGGCGGGCAGGCGACCGAGGGTTCCGACCATCCCGTCCAGAACGGTGTCGACGACCTCGCTGACGCGGTCGTAGACGTCGTCGTCGCCTTCTTCGAGGCCCTGGAGGATAGCCTGAATCTCGGCTTCGGCCTCCTCCACGTCCTCAGCGTCGGCGTTCTCCAGGTACGCGTTGCCCTTGCGGTAGTAGCGGACGAGGTCGTACTCGGGCGAATCGCGCTCGGGCTCGGGGAGGTCGGCCTCGTCGAAGGTCTCGTAGGCCCACGTGAACACGGCGATCTGCCGGCCGGCGTCGTTGACGTAGTAGTTGGTCTCGACGTCGTTGCCCGCGAAGTCGAGGATGCGGGCGATGGCGTCGCCGATGATGGGGTTGCGTGCGCGGCCGACGTGGACGGGTCCCGTCGGGTTGGCGCTGGTGTGCTCGACGACGACGGAGTCGCCAGTGTCTTCCAGCCGACCGAACTCCTCGTCCTGACCCGCTTCGAGCGTGCCGGCGAAGTAGCGCTCGCTGGGGAGGAAGTTCACGTACGGTCCCTGGGTGGTCACGTCGCCGAGATAGTCGTAGTCGTCCGGGTCGATTTCGGCCGCGACGTCGGCGGCCACCTTCGGCGGTGGCGCGCCGACTTCTCCGGCCAGCCGGTAGGCGACGCTCGACGCGAGCACGGCGTCGACGTCCTCCGGCGGCTCTTCGATGCCGAGGTCGTCCGTCGGAAGGTCGAGCGTCCCGAGCGCACCGTGTAGGGCGTCCTCGACCTCCGTCCGAAGCGAGAGGAACATACGCCTCCGTTGCCCGGCGGCCGGTATTAGGGTAACGAACTCCCGCGCCGGATGATTACTATATGTAACCCGGTTCGAATCCGAACTACTATGCCGGCGTCGTCCGAACGGTCTGGCATGTCGACCGAACGAACCCACATCTATGCGGAGGAAGAACCCGAGCCGAGCGAACTCGTCGGCGAGGCGTTCGACCAACTGGGCTCGAACTGGCGGCTGAAGGTCCTCTACGCCCTGCACGAGCACGGTGAACTCCGGTTCAACGAACTGAAACGGACGACGGACGCGAGTTCGCGAACGCTCTCCCGCGTCGTGGAGGACCTCCAGGAGTACGGGCTGGTCGAGCGGCGGCTGGAGGAGGACGCACCGGTGGCGACGTATTACAGCGAGACGCAGAAAGCCGAAGATCTCTGTCCGGTGTTCTCCGCCCTGGACGAGTGGGCGGACGAGTGGGTCGAGACTGTCTAGAAGCCGAGGTCGTCGTCGACGAGGACGACCGTCGTGCGGCCCTCGGTGAGTTCGTGCCGGTAGATGAGCTGTTTGCCGATGACGCTTCCCTGCCCGTAGGCCTCCTGCGCCCGTGCATCTTCGAGCGCGTAGGCGACGTCCTCCAGACGGTCGAGCGCCGCGGAGAGATCGTCGACGATCTTGTTGACGCCGCTGACCAGGACGAGGTTCCCCGCCGCGAACGGGTAGGCTCCGACGCGACTCCCCGAGGCGTCGGCGGCGACGAGTTCGCCGCTTTTCGCGATGGCGTTGACGCTCCCGAGGAAGTAGTCGGCGGTCTGTGACTCCCGGCGGAGCCGATTGCGCTCGGATTCGTCGTCGGTCGCGAAGATCGCCTCGTGGAGGTTCTCCCAGTCGTGGTCGCCGTCGTCCAGGTACTCCACGAAGCCGATCTCCTCCAGCGTCGTCGAGTGGCCGTTCATCACGGACGCACCGGCAGGAATGCGGTCTTTCACTTCGGCGAGTGCTTCGGCCGCGGAGTCGACGAGGACGGGGTCGAACCCGCGATTTTCGAGGCTCTCCACGGTGGCGTCGATGGTCTTCTCGTCGGGGTGGTCGTCGAGCGATTCGTCGTAGTCGACGTCGAAGTCGGATTTCGTCTGTGGCATGGGTGTGGTGGGGCCAGCGTCGCCACTCCCGGATGGCGGTACGTGGGGGGCCGACGCCGGGGAATCCCGGTACTATAGTCGAGACTCCGAGTCGGCATAAACCTCCGCGGACGGCGGTGTCAGCCGGTGACGTCGATGTTACCGGGACTCGCTGCTGGTCCCGGACCCGGCCCGCGAGAGCGCCCGCAGTAGCGGACGTCCCTTCAGGAGACCGAATCCCAGCAGGATGAGCGCGAAGCCGACCAGACTCGTCGGCGAGACGGTCTCGCCGAGGACGAGCCAGCCCGACGCCGTGGCGAAGACGGGAATCACGTAGTCGAGGAGGTTGCTCTCGATGGCCCCGATCTCTTCGAGCAGGACGAAGTACGCCAGAAAGCCGCCGACGCTCGCGACCAGCGCGAGGTACAGGACCGCCCCGACGGCACGCGGCGTTACGGACACCGACGGTGCGGGTTCGACGACGGCGCTCGCCGCGTGGAGCAGGACGGCACCGACGAGCATCACCCACGCCTGCATCGGCAGGAGGTCGAGGTCCGTCTCGAGTCGACGCGTTAGCACGGACCCGAGCGCGATGCTGACGGAGGCCCCGAACACGAGCGCGATGCCGAGCAATCGACTGGTGAGGACGGCCTCGAAGCTCGGATCTGCGATGACGACCGTGCCGGCGAATCCGAGGACCACGCCGACGACGCCGCTCGCGGAGAGTCGCTCGTCGGTCAGCAGGACCCACGCGAACAGGGGGGTGAGAACGGGGATGAGGCCGGTGACCATCGCGGCGACCCCGCTGGTGAGGTACTGCTGTCCCGCGAACAGGAACGCGAAGTGTCCCGCGACGAGGAGCGCTCCGGCGACGATGACGTACCGCCAGTCCGCTGCCGTGCGTGGCCGCCAGTACGACCGCGTCGTCGCGACGTAGCCGAGCAGGAGAACCGCGGCGAGGTCGAACCGGACCGCCGCGAGCAGGACCGGTGGCAGGAACGCCAGCCCGACCTTGGTCACCATGTACGCCGTTCCCCAGACGGCCGCGAGCGCGAGAAAGAGCGCGACCGTCCGGGAACGCTTCATGTGTTCCTGGCGTCGCGTCGGCGACTCTTAGTCGATGCGTTCCCCCACGGAGCGTCCGGGCCCGCCGAGCCGGTCCCGGTGGACGACACCCGGGTCCTTTTGCCCTCGCACGTCAAAGGGCGTTCCAACATGAGTGACGCCGACGGCCCCAAACAGGTGGACTCGCCGGACTACCACAACGAGAACCACACGGCGGCCCAGACCTGCGGGTGGACGGCGAACGCGCTGCGGGGTGAGGGGACCTGCTACAAGCACGCCTTCTACGGGATTCGTTCGCACCGCTGCATCCAGATGACGCCGGTCGTGAAGTGCAACGAGCGGTGCGTCTTCTGCTGGCGCGACCATCAGGGCCACGCCTACGAGATGGACGAGGTGGAGTGGGACGACCCAGAGGCCGTCGTCGACGCCAGCATCGAACTCCAGTCGAAACTGCTCTCCGGGTTCGGCGGCAACGACGAAGTCCCACGCGAGCGCTTCGACGAGGCCATGGAGCCACGCCACGTCGCCATCAGTCTCGACGGCGAGCCGACGCTCTACCCCTATCTACCGGAGCTCATCGAGGCCTTCCACGACCGCGACATCACGACGTTCCTGGTGAGCAACGGGACCCGCCCCGATGTCCTCCGGGAGTGCGACCCCACGCAACTGTACGTCAGCGTCGACGCCGCCGACCGCGTGACGTTCCAGGAGACCGTCAAAGCCGTCGAGGACGACGCCTGGGAACACCTCATCGAGACGCTCGACGTCCTCGCCGAGAAAGACGAGACGCGGACGGTCCTCCGGACTACCGTCATCGAGGGGCTGAACGCCCACCATCCCGAGTGGTACGCGTCGATGTTCCAGCGGGCCGAACCGGACTACGTCGAACTCAAGGCCTACATGCACGTCGGCCACTCCCGCGGGCGGCTGGACCGTGACTCCATGCCCAGCCACGACCGCGTGGTCGAGTTCGCCGAGTCCATCATGGAGCACCTGCCGAACCACGACGTGCTGAAAGAGCAGGAGGCCTCTCGGGTGGCGCTGCTGGCTCCCCACGAGGATACCTGGGTGCCGAAGCTGAAACACGAGAGTGAGTTTTGGGCTAGCGAGGTCCGAACGTAGTGAGGACCTCGTTACGAGCGAGCGGGGAGGAACGACCCGCGAACAGCGAGGTCTGAGCGT
>JARUKX010000026.1 GCA_029688825.1 Haloarculaceae archaeon H-GB1-1
CCTCGCTACTTCTCGCGGCTTCGCCGCTCGTATGTCCGAGACGCTCCCTGCGGTCGCGTCTCGCTACTCCACAAACGTATACTTCCGCTCACCCATCCGGCCCCAGCCGTCGAAGACGAACTCGCCTTCGGGTGCCGTGAGGGGTTCGGCGTCGGCCTCTTCGTCGTGGTTGTGGACGTCGTGGATCTGCTCGTACTCCTCGTACGAGATGTCGTAGCGGTTCATGATCTGTTCGTCGATGTTGAGCTGGGCGATCTCCGCCTCCCAGCCGGGAACGACGGTCTCGGCGTGGACTTCGGCCTGTGCCCCGGAGCCATACGAGCCGACGAGGAGCTGTTTGCCGTCGAGGTCGATGCCGTTCTCACGTGCGTACTTGAGCGCGGCCGCGCGGGCGATGTGGACGGAGCCTGTGTACCAGTTGCCCACGTGGCGGGAGATGCCGAGCGTCGGTTCGATGACCTGTGAGTACCACTCTCGATAGCGGTCGGTCTCTTTGAGCGCGTCGGTGTACTCCCGGACGGCGTCGAGGTAGGCCTCGTCGTCCTCGGACTCTTCTGGGTGGGGCTGGTGACCGATCTCCTCGGCGAGTTCCTCCTCGATCTCCGTGCCGCGGATGATGTGGCGATAGCCGAGCAGGCCGGCCTTGCGGACCATCCCCGGGAACGGCGTGTGGAACGGGATGAACTCGAAGTCGTCGGGGTGGGTGTCTCCGGAGACGCTCTCGAAGTCCTCGACGGCCTCGCGCATGCGCGCGAGATACACTTTCATCGAGCGCTTGCCGTCGACGCTGGGGAACTGCTGGTTCGGTTTGAGGAAGTCCGTCTCGTCGGCGCTTCCGATGCCCTGTTCGGGAGAGAGTTCGACGATGCTGGGGTCCTCCGCGATGAGCATGGCGACGGCTCCGGCCCCCTGGGTGGCTTCGCCCGCGTCGCCGCGAGCGTACAGTGCGGTGTCGGTGGCGATGACGAGCGCCGCGCGGCCGCGATTGCGACCCGCGCGAATCCAGTTGTACGCATCGTCGAGGCTCTGCGTGCCGGAGATACAGGCGAACTTCCGCTCGCCCTTGTTGGCGTGGTGGAAGTCCTCGTCGAAGACCTGTTCCAGACAGCCGGCGATGTACGTCGAGACCGGCTTGGAGTTGTCGAACGCGCTCTCGGTCGCGACGTCGATCCGGCCGATGTCCGCCGGCGTCAGCCCCTTGCGCTCCATGAGTCGATGGGCGGCGTTGGCTCCCATCGTCACGATGTCCTCGTAGACGTCCGGGAACGAACTCGACCGCAGTCCCAGCCCCTTGGTGTACTTCCCTGGGTCTTCGTCCTTCGCGGGAGCGAACGTCTCCGCGAGGTCGAGTTCGAGCTTGCCCGTCCGGATTTCGATGGCGTCGATGCCGACCGAGTCCGTGGTCATACACGCTATTGCGTTCGAAGCGCTATAATATCCTGTCGACTCGAAGTTCGACGGTCGTCGTAATCCCGAAACCGAAAAGTCCGTGCAGGGCAGTAGTCCGTGTACCAATGGCCGTTCTCCGCTCCATCACGCCGCTGGACGTCTTCTTCCTGGGCAGCGTGACACTGCTGCTCGGCGGCGGACTCGCCTACCGAGTCGGGAGGGAGGACGTCGCACGAGCGCTGGCGGGCCCCGCGTGGGCGGCGTTCTCGGCGTTCTGGCTGGTAACCGCGGTGACGTTCCTACGGGACTCCCGAACGTTCCTCGGCCTCGTCGGCCTCGTCACGGTCGCGGTCGCGGGGTACGCGACGACGTTGGTGGTCCGTCGTCGACACCCCGGCCCCCAACTGACCGTCGCGTTCGGCGTCATGGCAGCCCTGTTCGTCACCTTCGAGTTCGTCGAGCCGGTGTACCGGTTCGGACTCACGTCGGTGGCCGCGCACACGGCCTGGAGCCTGTCGGTGGCCGGATTCGAGCCGGTCATCACGCAGAGTTCGCAGGGATACGCGACCGGCGTCACCTTCCTCGGCGCCCCGCTCGGCCACGGCATCCGCCTCGTCTCGGCGTGCTCCGGCATCAGCGCCATCACGCTCTTCGTCGGGCTCATCAGCGCCAGTGACGCACCGCTGCGGAAGAGGGTCGTCGCCAGCGTCTCGGTCGCAGTAGTCATCTACGCGCTGAACGTCATTCGAACGACGTTCGTCGCGGGCTCCATCGCCGGGCAGTGGTTCGCGGCCGTAGCGGGGCCGGTCTCGGCCCTCTACGGCGTGTCGGACCCCGGTCTCGTCTCGTACTACGTTGCCGAGTACGTCCTCGCACAGATCCTCGTCGTCGTCGTCCTGCTCGGCGTCTACCGAGTACTCACGGTCTTCGTTCCCGAACTGGAGGCGCTGGTCGACGGCGTTCTGGACGCCGCGGTGGCGGACCTCGAAGACGCTGTTCAGAGGTAGCCACGACGCCTGAGCGCACCACCGAGGAGGACGGCGAGGACAGCACCGAACAGTTCGAAGCCCGGCGACGGCTGTAGCTCCCCGGACTTCGCCAGGACGTTCGTCGCGCCGTCGTCGTCGGTGACGCGAAGCCGGACCGTCCCAGTTGTGGTGAACGCCGTCGAGTAGTCGTGGACCGGATTCGCCGTCGAGACCTCGTAGACGTTGTCGCCGTCGACGTCCCATTCGTAGCGGACGATGGACCCATCCGCATCTGACGACCGTCTGGCGTCGTAGCGGATTCCGCCCGAGATCGTCGCGGTCGTGAACGCGGGCGACGGAGCGAGGTTGTCGACCTGGACTTGCTGGGTCGTCGAGGACGTCGCACCGTCGTCGTCGGTGACCGTCAGCGAGACGCTGTAGGTCCCGTCGTCGGGGTACTGATGGGTGACCGATCCACCGGTCGCGTCCGTGGTTCCATCGTTCGTGAAGTCCCACTCCGCAGAGACGATGGTCCCGTCGTCGGTCGACGCGTCGGTGAACGTGATGGCGTCAGCCGTCGTCGGATTGGACGGCGAATAGCTGAACGACGCCGACGGCTGTGCGTTGTCGACCTGGACCTGCTGAGTCGTCGTCGCCGTCGCACCGTCGTCGTCGGTGACCGTCAGCGTGACCGGATAGGTCCCGTCGTCGGCGAACGAGTGTGAAACCGACGAACCGGTCGCGTCCGTGCTTCCGTCGTCGTCGAAGTCCCACTCCGCGCTGGCGATGGACCCGTCGGGGTCCGAGGACGCGTCGGAGAAGGTGACCGTCTCTCCACTGACCGGGTTCGACGGCGAGTAATCGAACGACGCCGACGGGGCTGCGTTGTCGACAGAGACCTGTGCGGAGGTCGAGTCCGAGTTGCCGTCGGCGTCGGTGATGGTCAGCGTGACGGTGTACGTCCCGCTGTCGGCGAAGCTGTGGGTGACCGACTCACCGGTCGCGTCCGTGGTTCCGTCGTCGTCGAAGTCCCACTCGTAGCTCGTGATGGGGGCAGCGGCGGTACTGCCGTCGTCGGAGAAGGTGACCGTCTCTCCGCCGACCGGGTCCGACGGCGAGTAGTCGAACGACGCGCTCGCAGTGGGGGCGTCCACGGTCAGCTGTCGAGTCGACGTGTCGGTCTGGCCCGACTGCGTGGTGATGGTGAGCGTGACGTCGTAGGTCCCGCTCGACGCGTACGTGTGCGTCGGCGCCTCGCCGGTCGCGTCCGTGGTTCCGTCGTCGTCGAAGTCCCACTCGTAGCTCGTGATCGAGTTCGGTGCCTCGGACCCGGAGCCGTCGAAGTGTATCGTACTGCCGGCGACGGGGTCCGAAGTGGTGACGTCGATGACCGCACGAGGAGTCAACGGCTCGCCCGGCGTCCCGACGTCGTAGATGCCGTTGACGAGCACCGTGTCGGACTCGAACGTCAGGACCACATGGACCGTCCGGTCCGTCAGGCCGTGGTCCCTGACGAACACCTCGCCTGGTTCGAACCGGTCGTCGCCGTCGCCGGTCACGTTGTTCGCCGTCAGGTCGTACGTTCCGCCGTTGCTCGCCTCCAGCGTGAGCGAGAGCGCGTCGAGCGGAAGCGACCTGCCGCCGGTATGCGTGACGTGAACGGACGTGACGTTCAGCCGCACTTCGAACTCGGCGACGGCCGTCTTCTCCTCCGCGCGCGACTGGAGTTCGTCGATGACGAACGTCCCCCCGACCGTCGCAGTGACGACGACGACGCTGACGAGCAACACGATGCCGACTGTATCGGACGCGCCACGGTCGTCGATCATCCTACGACACCTTCGGAAGTCGGCCGAGAAGCGCGGTCACGGCGCTGCCCCCTCCACGACCCCGGTCGCGGTCGCGGCCGTCGGCGACCCGGACACGGTGGCCGTGTTTCCGTCGTAGTCGACGTAGCTGATGACCTGGCTTCCGTCGAGGTACACCACGTCGAGGTCACCGTCGCTGTCCCAGTCCTCGGTTCCCATCGCCGACGCCGAGGCCGAGATTGCCAGCACCTTCACGTCGCCGTTCGCCGCATCGGCGAAGTGGAGGTTCCCGCCTTCGAAGTACGGGACCTCATCGGACCCGTCGCCGTCGAAGTCGGCCGGTTCGCCGATGGTATTTGCCCCGGTCGTCGGCAGCGTCGTCCCTTCGACCGTCCCATCGCTGGTGTCCAGGAACCGAACGTCGTTGGACGTGCTGACGTACGCGATGTCGTCGGCGTTGCCGTCCTCGTCGAAGTCGCCGACGCCACCGATGGCGGCAGCACTGACGACGTCGGAGACGAGTTGCGGATCGCCGCCGTTCTCGCCGTCTTCGTACGTGTAAATCTCGTTCTTCGAGGTCACGTAGATGACCCCCGCCTTCGAGTCCGCGTCGCGTGGGAGGTCGGCAACCGCGAGCCGGGAGTTGCTGGTGATCGGGCTCGTGTTGCCGGTCCCGACCAGCGTCTCGGTGTTGCCGTTCTGGTCGACCATCAGCAGTCCCTTGGGGTTGCCATCGTTCTCGATGTAGGGCACGTCGACGTCGCCGTCACCGTCGATGTCCGCACCGGGACCGAGGCTGAGCGGCGTGTCCGTGCTGTACGTCTCGACGAGTCCGAGGAAGCCGACCCCCGCGAGGTCGTCGTCGGTCTGTCGGTAGATGGCGAAGCTGTTTGTCCCCAGCGTCGTGCCATCGAAGACGCCGAACTCCTGGTATCCGAAGTACCCGACGTTCTCGGTGGTGTGCGCACGGGAGGCCGTCGTCGTCTGATCTTCGTCCAGCGATACCTCGACGTCGGTCCGGTCGAGCAGCCGATAGCGCTCCCAGGCGGTGTTGGGACCGTCCTGTGACTGCATCTGGGCGAAAAAGGCCGGTGACTGGGTGAAGGTCTGTGAGAACGTGATGGTGGTCCAGCCGTTGTCGACACCACGGACGACGTTCCCGGTGGTGCCCGCTTCGTAGGCAGCCTCGTCGTTCGAGCCGGTCCCCTGCTCGATGGCGACGTAGCCCGCGGTTTCGATTCCGTGTCCCGTCTGGCCGTTCGCCTGGGACTCTTCGAGGTTCTGCTGGAAGGAGGTCGTGGTGATCGACTCCTGTCGAATGACGACCGGCGTCGGGTCGTTGGTCGTCAGCGGCTGGCTGAACACGATCGGAGTCGCCCCGAAGGTGTGATTGAACGCGACGGTGTCGGCGCTTCCGTCGACCCTGTTCGTCCCGGCCTCGACGATCGTCCCGTCGGAGAGTTCGTGTACGCCCTCCTCCAGTACCAGGTAGTGGAAGGTCACCTGCTCGTGGCCGTCGCCTTCGTCGTCGTTGTCGAACTCCTCGATCTTGTACTCGAAGCTCTCGGCCTGGACGTTCTGGACGCGGACGTAGATCGGCTCGGAGTCGTCCCAGCTCAGCGGGCGCGCGATGACCACGGGGTTGTCGTACTCCTGCTCCAGCGAAATCGTCTGGAAGCCGGTCTGATCCGTCGTCTCGACCCCGACCTCCCCGATGCCGCGGGCCGTGAAGTTCTCCACGACCATCTCGAGCGCGTCTCCGCTTCCGCCGCTGGAGGCGAATACCGTCACCGACCCGTTCCCCTCGGGTTCGAGCGTCGTCGCGTCCGTCCCGGTGGAGTCCGTGACACCACTCGACGGGGAGACAGTGCCGACGGTCGAATTGTTCACGAGGTACGTGACCGTCGCACCCGGAACGACGGGATCGGTTTCGGCCGTCAGGGACGCATCTGCAGTCTCGTTACTGTAGAGCGTGCAGACGTCGTTCGCCCCACCCGGACACTCCACGCCCGTCTGTCCGGACGGGTCCTGCCACGTGAGAGCGTACGCGCCGCCACCACCGCCACCGCCACCGCCGAGCCCGCTGCCGTCCGTGTTCTCGACGGTGAGCTGGAGCGTGACGTTCTCCGGCGTCGTGGGATCGAACGACCCGAGGACGTCCTCTCTCGGACCCTGGAGGCTGACGTTCACAAAGACGGTGTTCCCGCTTCCGTCGATGTCCTGCGGAGCATGGTAGGTTATCGTGACGTCACCGTCGGCGTCGCTCTCGTTCTCGCCCGCGAACGTGAGCGACCCACTGCCGCTCGTGTTGGCGCGGACCTGTACGTCGCTGACGTGGTTGTTGTATCGGTCCCTGACCGAGACGACGACCTGCTGCGTGCCGCCCTCAGGAACCGACGTGCGGTTGCCCGACGTGTCGGTCAGGTACGTGGCGGACTCGGACTGCACGCCCGTCCCCAGACCAACCTTCGCCATCTGCAGTTGATAGGTGACGTTCGGCTGGAGTTCGATTCGCAGATAGTGCCCGACCGTGTCCGGGAGCGGAATCGTCTGGAGACTCGCCCGCCGGACGTGTCCACCCTGGTCGACGAACTGCCCGTCGAGCAGGTCCTCCCACTGACTCGCAGAGAGCGTCGTGGGGACGAGCAACGTAACGTTCTGGCCGGCCGAGACGTTCGTCACCGGCACCGTCGTCCCTGAACTGCTCGACCGCTCGACCTGCACCGTCACCGCGCCTTGTTCGCTCCGCGCGTAGCTTCCGTTCAGGGCGACCACCGAGATGTGCTTGCCGTCGACGATGGTCTGCTCGGTCCGGGTCAGGTTCCGCGTCGGAAAGCGATCGTACAGGACCGTACTGTCGTACACCGTTTCCGGGGACTGGGCGTACTCGTTGTACTGGGGGGAATAGACGACGAATCCGCTGGAGTAGTTGCGAGACGTGCCGTCCCAGAAGTCCCCCGTCTCCCCGCTGACGTCGGCATTCTGTATCGAGACGTTGACGTCCGGGTCTGTCGTCCCCTCGGTCCGCAACGACCCCGACACGGGTGGCGGGTTCAGTGCAATCGCCCGTTCGGGATACCGGACGCCGAGTTTGATGACCACCGGCTCCCTCCCCGTCCGTCCCGGTGAGGCGACGATGGCACTGCGCAACTGTTCGACCTGCTGGCCGACTTCGAGGTTGTGATTGAACTCTACTGCCCTGTTCTGGTCCGGAATCACGAACGCCTGATAGATGCTGAATGCGACGATGACCGTCGCGAACAGCAATATCGCCCCCACCTGAATCGACTGGCCGCGCTCGTCGCCCCACCCACACATCGTGTTTGTTCTATCGTCTCTTGATTCTTGTCCGGTAAAAAACGACCCATTACTGTTGGCTAGGTTGGAGAGTTTGTTGACATTTACCACCACACCGGACGGTCGTCGATCGCCGAACTACTCGCCGGGAGAACGAACGAGCGTCCCCGAACGTCGAACACGTGTGACAGTAGCAATCGAGGAGAAACGTCGGTCGAGACCGCGTTACTCGTCTTCTTCGACGACTTCCGGGTCCTGCATCGCGCTCTGGAGACTGTCCAGCCCGTTCACCCACTGGACGACGAGGCCGGGTTCGAGTTCCTCGGCGACGGCCGGGTCGAACTCGTCACCGGCGATGATTCGCGTCCCGGCCTGCACGCTGTAGCCCAGCGCGGCGTCGAGGTCCTCCTCGGACTCGGAATCGGCGGCCGCGTGGACGTACTCCACGGGGGTTCCTTCCTCGACGGCACCGCCGACGATGTACTCCTCGGCGGCGTAGAAGACGCAGACCAGCGACGTCTGGACGCTATCGACCAGCATCAGCCGCTCCTCGTCCTCGAACTCCAGGTCGGCGAGGACGACCTCGCGCATGTCCTCGAGTTCGCCGAGCGCGGCGTCCTCGTCGAGTTCGCCGTCGTCGTAGTCTTTCAGTATCTTCGCGACCGCAATCGCTGTATCGTCCTGCATGTTCCACAGGAGCTGTGCAGAGTCGTCGGATTCGGGGTCGACGTCCTCTGCTTCGATACGGTCGAGCCAGTTCTGCCAGCGTTCGTCGGTGTAATACTCCCCCGGCGGAGTGCTCATACCTCCACCTACGTGGCCCGGGGGATATGACTTTCGGGACCCGCTTTCCTGCCCACAGTTTCGGAACGAGAGGCTTGCATCTCAGTCCCTATCGCGTTCAATGCGTGGGGATAAGCCAGCGAGGGCACCGCCGTGTCCGCAGCGAATCAGCGACGTCAGTCACTGACAGCCGACGATAGCGTCCCTTCCGTGTCGATACCGTACACGCGCGCGGGAGTGTCCACGTGGGCGTTCCGGACCGCCTCGTCGTAGCCCTCCTCGAGCAGCCAGCGGACGCGACGGGGGACGGTCTTCGGGCCGAGGACGGCACCCGGTCGGTCGGGGTCGTCGATGAAGTCCGTCTCCATGAGGAAGGGCTTGCCCTCCTGAGCGGCCGTTTCGAGTTCCGCTTTGTCCGAGAGGACGCTCGGGATCGGGCCGTCGAGTCGCCCCTCCGAGTAGTGCTTGACGACGCGCTCGCGCGGGAGGCCGCGGTCCTCGGCCCACTCGGCGACGTCGGTGAAGTCGGTCCCGCCCTCGGTGTGCAACTGGACCGCACAGCCCGTCTCGGCGGCGAGTTCGAAGGCGTGTTTCATCACGTCGTTGGAGGCCTCCCAGACGGGGTCGCCGACCTCGTAGTGCGGACGGCCGGACTTGAGTGCGAGCGCAGGGCCGTCAGCGACGTACTCCGCCGCGATGTCGAGACCCTCCTGCATGATGTCCCGGGCCTCCGCGGGCGTGTACCCGCGGCCCGTGAGCTTCGAGATGAGCGCCGGATGGACGCCGAGGACGGGCCACGCCCGCCCGTCGAGAACCTCGGAGGCCGCTTCGACGGCCTCGACGGTCAGGTCGAACGTCTCTCGGAACAGCGAGGGCTCGTCGGCGACGTCGGCGAGCATCCACGAGGGCTTGTTCACCACGAGGAGGTGCGTGCCGCCCATCGAATCGAACGCTTCGACGGCCTCGACGTTCCGGCCGTTGACCGGGTCGAGATGCAGATGATTGTCGAGAACGGGGGTGTCGAGGGGCTCCATGTGCCTCGGTCGGGTCGCGGGCCGCAAAAGCAGTTCGCTACTCCAGCGTCACCGCGTCCTGGGCGGCGTTCCGGAGCGCGTCGGAATTGCCGTACTCGCCGGGCGCGATGGCGAACGTTCCGAGGCCGTTCCGTGCGGCCAGTTCGATGACGGGCTTGAAGTCCGTGTCCCTGGAGACGATGGCGAGCACGTCTATCGCGCCGCTCACGGCCGCCTCCGTGGCGTCGACGGAGAGTCGCACGTCGACGTCCCCGCTGGTGGTGACGACCTCGAACCCGCGGGCCTCCGCAGCCTGGATGAGTCCGGGCGGTGCGTGTTCGTTCAGGTAGAGCCGCGTGAGCGACAGCGGGCCCTTCGCCTCGGCCGTCTCGCGAATCTCGTCGAGGTCCACGTCGAACTCGTCGCGCAGGACGTTCGGACCGTCGACGAACAGCCCGACGCGAACCGAATCGGCGTTGCCGCCGAGGCGGGTGAGCCAGTCCATGCAGGCAGTACGCTCCACCCCGCTTTATCCGTGCTGATTCCGAGCGTCGACGCGATTCGGTCACACGCCTTATTGAGGACCCGTCCGGACTCGCTGTCATGGCAGTTGCTGGGGCAGTCCCCATCGACGTCCTCGTCGACCTCCTGGCCGTGTTCATCATCGCGGCCGGCGTCGGCATCTTCGTCGCGAAGATCGGTCGCGTTCCGTACACCATCGCCCTCCTCCTCGCGGGGTTCGCCGCGTCGATCCTGGGCGTGAGCGTCGATATCGAACTGAGCCACGACCTCATCCTGCTCGTCCTGTTGCCACCGCTGCTGTTCGAGGGCGCTGCGACGACGGACCTGGAGCGACTTCGGCGGAACCTCCTGCCGATCCTCACGCTCGCGATTCCGGGGCTGTTGCTCTCGGTCGCCGTCCTCGGACTCCTCGGGACCTACGCGTTCGAGTTCTCGCTGCTCGTCTCGCTTTTGTTCGCGTCGATGATACTGCCCACCGACCCGGTCTCGGTGCTCGCGCTGTTCGAGGAACTCGGCGCACCGGAGCGGCTCTCCGTACTCGTCGAGGGCGAGAGTCTGATCAACGACGGCGTTGGCGTCGTCCTGTTCACGGCGCTGCTGGCCCACGTCACCGGCAGGAACGCCGGCGGTGAACTGCTGACTGCAAGTGGGCTCGGGACCCTCGCGCTGGAGATGGCCTTCGTCAGCGCCGGTGGCCTCGTCGTCGGCCTCGCCGCTGGCTACGCCATCTATCGAGTGATGGCGAACCTCGACGAGCACATGACCGAGATCGTGCTCACAATCATCCTCGCCTACGGCAGTTTCGTCCTCGCAGAGCACTATCTGCACGTCAGTGGCGTCATCGCGACCGTCGCTGCCGGGACCTTCCTCGGCAACCGCGGCGCGGAGTACGCCATGAGCCCGCAGACGAAGCTCTCGATCTTCAACACCTGGGAGACCGGCGCATTCATCGTCAACACGTTCATCTTCGTCATGATCGGCGTGACGACTCCGATCAGCGACCTGCTGGCCCACGCCGAACTCATCGCTATCGCGATCGTCCTCGTTCTCTTCGCGCGCGCGATCGCGGTCTACCCGCTCACGTACCTCGTCAACCGCGTCACCAACCCATCCGTGTCCCTGCGCTACCGACACGTCATGTTCTGGGGCGGATTGCACGCCTCCATCCCTATCGCGCTCGTGCTGGGGCTGCCCTCGGGCGAGACGCTTACACCCGAACTCCGGACCACGCTTCGGGCGCTCGTGTTCGGCGTCGCGGCGTTCAGCCTCGTCGTTCAGGGATTCACCATGTCGAGCCTGCTCGACAGGCTCGGCGTCGTCACCCGCTCCGACGCGGAGGAACTGTACGAACTGCTCGTCGGCCGTGCCCGCGCCGTCGACTCGGCGCTCGAAGCGGCTGACGAACTCGAAGGTGCCGGCGAACTGGCCCCGGAGGTGTACTCGGATTTCACCGCGGAGTACGAGCGTGAGAAGAAGCAGCTCAACCGCACCATCTCGCAGTTGCTGACCGAGTATCCCGAGCTTCGACGCGAGCAGTTGCTCGCCAGCGAGCGCCGCATCCTCCAGCGCGAGAAGGCCGCGCTACGGGACGCGATGCGCGAGGGCGTCGTCAGCGACGACGTCGGCGAACACCTGCTCGAAGAGGCGAACCTCAAACTGGACCACGTCCACGACGGCGTCTCCACGGTCGAGCGACGCGAAGAAGGCTACGAGGAGTTCTGGCGAGAGCGTGCAAGGGAGTTCGGACTCACCATCCAGTCCGAACCCGAAACCAGCGACGAACAATCATAGTGATTACTGTAAGTCATTACCGGACGGTCTGCCGAACGGGGTGGCAGACCGCCGGTACATCGTTACAGTAATCACTATCAGTTCCCGGAGACCTGCGACAGCGGGCCGACCTCGTCGACCGGCGTGACCGAGTAATCGACGGTGATGGTGTCCTTCGTCGCGCGAATCTTGCCGACGAACGTCGAGATCTCCTCGAGCGTTCCCTCCAGCACGAACAGCTCCATGCAGAAGTGCGGGCCGACGTGGCTGTGGAAGTTCGAGGACACCAGCCGTTCGTGTTCGTGGCGCAGGTGCATCATCTTCTCCTCGACGTTCGTCGTCTCGTGGTCGAACAGGACGGTCACGATACCCATCAGGGGACGGTCGCTGAGCGAACGGTCTTCGAACTCGCCGAGGAGATTGCGGCTGGCTTCACGCACGACTTCGCTCCGTCCGGTGTAGCCGTGCTCGTCGGCGAACTCGTCGATCCGCTCCAGGAGTTCGTCCGGCATCGAGACGCTGACGACGGTCATGTATTAACTCAGGGGGGCGCAGGTAATAAGGATTCCATGACAGGCCGACGCACAGGGCTCGACGGTAGTAACGACGACTCGTGAATCCGGCGCGCGGTTGGTCAGAGCGATTTTGTATATCGGCATGTAGTTCATTACTTAAAATGCGACGGTCATGTGGGAGATGCTTATCGCGGGGGACATCCGGCACCAGTCGTCCCGGCAGGTGATGCTCGTCGGTCGCGACGTGATCCCATATAAACTCCGCCGAGAATCCGGCAATAACCGCTTCCTTAAAGCCATGCCCGGATGGCAAAGCGTTATACGAAGCCGCCCGAAGCGAAACGGGATGTCATTACGGACACCGCCATTGCGCGACGTCCACGAAGCGAACGACGCGTCGTTCACGGACTTCGGGGGCTGGGAGATGCCCGTGGAGTTCGAGGGCATCCAGTCCGAACACGCGGCGGTACGTGAGTCGGTCGGTCGGTTCGACGTCTCGCACATGAGCGAGATCGTCCTCACCGGCCCGGATGCGAGAGAACTCATGCAACGGCTCTCGACGAACGACGTTCGCATCGTCGACGGCGGCCCCAACCTCGTCTACTCGATGTGTACCGACGAGGAGGGAATCATCCTCGACGACGTGATGTTGTATCACCTCCCCGAGGAGTTCGACGGCGACTGGCTGTTCGTCCCGAACGCGGGCCACGACGAGTGGCTCTACGAGTGGGCCATCGAGTACCGCGACGAGTACGACCTCGACGTGACCGTCGAGAACCGGACCGACGAGTACGCGATGTTCGCGATTCAAGGACCCGACGCATCGGACGTCGTCGGCGGTGCCACCGAGGCCGACGTCGACGACCTCGACATGCTGGAGATGCTCGTCGACGAGATCGCGGGCGTCGAGTGTCTCGTCTCCGCATCGGGTTACACCGGCGAATCCGGCTACGAGATACTCTGTGACGCCACGGAAGCCGAAGCGGTCTGGTCGGCGCTGGAGTGCACCGACTGTGGGCTCGGCGCTCGGGACACGCTCCGGCTGGAGATGGGCTTTCTCTTGTCGGGCAACGAGTTCGACTACGAGGACGAGCCCCGAAACCCCTACGAGACCGGCTGGGGCCGCTACGTCGTCAAGCTCGACACGCCGTTCGTCGGTCACGACGCACTCGAACGCGTCTTCGAGGAGGGCGTCGACGAACGTCTCGTCGGCATCCGGATGATCGACCGCGGCATCCCCCGGAACGGATACAGCGTGCAGACGCGCGCCGGCAAGGACATCGGCCACGTGACGAGCGGGACGATGAGCCCCACGCTGAATGAGGGCATCGCCCTCGCTTACGTGGACGAATCGTACGCCGACCCCGACACGACGGTCAGGGTCGAGATCCGCGGCGAACCGAAGAAGGCAACTATCACCACGACACCATTTATCGAACAATGAGCTTCGAAATCCCCGACGAACTTCACTACCAGGACAGTCACGAATGGGTACGCGTCGACGACGGCACGGCGACCATCGGCATCTCCGACTTCGCGCAGGACGAACTCGGCGACATCGTCTTCGTCGAACTCCCCAGCGAGGGTGACGACCTCGACGCCGGGAGCGACTTCGGCGTCGTCGAGAGTATCAAGGCCGTCTCCGACGTCTACGCGCCCATCTCGGGCTCGGTCACGGCCGTCAACGAAGACCTGCTGGACGAGCCGGAACTCGTCAACGAGGACCCGTACGGCGACGGCTGGATGCTGAAGGTGGACCTGGCGGACGAGGGGGAACTCGACGACCTCCTCGACGCCGAGGAGTACGAAGCCCAACTGGCCTGAGCTGTCCGGTGACGACCTCCCCGCGGACTCGGCGTCCGATTCCCACGGGCCGTTCGGTTCGTGGACGAGAGGTCGCCCGGGTGGCGTTCCCCACCCACTTCTCAAAACATGAGTGATACCACCGAACCCGGCAATCCGTTCACCCCGCACACACCGTCGGACGTCGAGCAGATGCTCGACGCCGTCGACGCCGACGACGCCACGGACCTGTTCGACATCCCGTCGGCGGTCCGCTTCGACGGCGAACTCGGAATCGACGCACGAGGCGAACAGGAGCTGAAACGGGAGATAACCGAGACGCTGGCCCAGAACGACGAGCTGGTCGAGTTCATGGGCCGTGGCCACTTCGCCCACTACGTGCCGTCGATGGTCGACGAACTGTCGATGCGCTCGGAGTTCGTCACCTCCTACACCCAGTACCAGCCGGAGATCGCACAGGGCTTCCTGCAGGCCCTGTTCGAGTTCCAGTCGATGCTGGTCGAGCTAACGGGTCTAGAGATCGCGAACTGCTCCATCTACGACGCGGCCACCGCACTCGGCGAAGCGGCGACGCTCGCCCAGCGCGTCCGCTCGACGTCCGGCGACCGCGTCCTCGTGCCGGAACTACTGCACGAGGGCAAACGCGGCGTCCTGGAGAACTACGCCGACGGGCCAGATCTCGTCGTCGACACCTACCCCATGGACGACGCGAACGTCGACGTCGACGGCCTCGAAGCCGCCATCGACGACGACGTGGCGATGGTCTACGCGGAGAACCCCACCGTCCGGGGCACCGTCGAGGAGAACGCGAGCGCCGTCGGCGACCTCGCCGACGAGCACGACGCCCTGTTCGTCCTCGGGAGCGACCCGGTCGCGATGTCGCTGCTACAACGACCCGCAGACGTCGGCGCGGACGTCGTCGTCGGGGAGGCGGCCATGCTCGGCCTCGGTACCGCCTACGGAATGGGAACCGGCATCTTCGCCACCCGCGAGGACTACCTTCGACAGGTCCCGGGCCGCCTCGTCGGCGCGAGCGAAGACGACGACGGTCGCCGGGCCTACACCCTCACCCTGCAGACGCGCGAGCAGCACATCCGACGCGAGCGGGCGACGAGCAACATCTGCACGAATCAGGCCTGGCTCGCGCTACGCGTGGCGATGCACGCCGCCCACCTCGGCGCGGACGGCATGGTCGACCTCGCCGAGCGGATGGTCGAACTGCCGACCGAACTCGCCGCCGACCTCGACGCCCTCGACGGCATCGAGGCACCGGTCCACGACCGCCACCACTTCCGCGAGTTCGCGGCCCGGACCGACCGCTCCGCGGCGGACGTGGCGGCCGACCTGGAGAGCGAGGGCTTCGCCGTCCACGCCATCGACGACCACCTCCTCCAGGTCTGCGTGACCGACGTGAACGAACACGCCACGGACGACCTCGTGGCGGCCATGGAGGCGGTACTATGATCTACGACCAGGCGTCCTACCGCGACGATTCGGACGAACTGTACGAGCCGCTGCTCGTCGAGAAGGCGAGCAAGGAAGTCGCCGTCGAGGACGGCCCGCTCCCCGACGACCTCACCCGCGACACGCTGGAGATGCCGGAGCTCAGCGAGCCCGAACTCGCGCGCCACTACACTCGGCTCAGCCAGATGAACTACGGCGTCGAGAACGGCCCGTTCCCCCTGGGGAGCTGTACGATGAAGTACAACCCCAAGTACATCGACCAGGTCGCGGGCCTCGACGACGCAGCGGTCCACCCGGACCGCAGCGAGGGGTCCGTGCAGGGCGTTCTCGACGTCATGGCGACCGTGCAGGACTACCTCGCGAGCATCGGCGGCATGGACGAGGTGACCTTGCAGCCGCCCGCCGGCGCGGCCGGCGAGTTCACCGGCATCGCCATCGCTCGCGCGTATCACCGCGCGAACGACGACGAGCGGAGCGAGGTCATCATCCCCGACAGCGCCCACGGCACGAACTTCGCCACGGCGGCGATGGCCGGCTTCGACGTCGTGGAACTCCCGAGCGGGGAGGACGGCCGCGTCCACCTCGAAGCGCTCGAAGAAGCCGTCTGCGACGACACTGCCGCGCTCATGCTGACGAACCCCAACACGCTGGGGCTGTTCGAGCGCGACATCGAGCAGATCGCCGACGTCGTCCACGACGCCGGCGGGCTGGTCTACTACGACGGCGCGAACCTCAACGCACTGCTCGGGCAGGCACGCCCGGGCGATATGGGCTTCGACATCATGCACTTCAATCTGCACAAGACCTTCGCCGTCCCGCACGGCGGGGGCGGCCCGGGAGCAGGACCCGTCGGCGTCGTCGAGGACCTCGCCGAGTTCCTGCCGGACCCGCACGCTCGGGAGACCGACGATGGCGACTACGAGCTGTACGAGCCCGCTCAGTCCATCGGCAAGGTCCACGGCTATCACGGCAACTGGCTCAACTCCCTCCGCGGGTTCGCCTACATCGCGCGGCTGGGCGGCGACGGCCTGGCCGACACGAGCGAGAAGGCGGTCCTCAACGCCAACTACCTCGCGACGCAGGTGGACCTGGAGATTCCGTACGGGCCGTTCCACCACGAGTTCGTCGCCAGCGCCGGCGACCTCGACGCCGCGGACTTCGCCAAGCGGATGCTCGACTACGGCGTCCACCCGCCGACGACGAAGTGGCCCGAACTCGTCCCCGAGGCGCTCATGACCGAGCCGACGGAGACGGAGAGCATCGAGACGCTGGACGCACTGGCGACCGCGTTCGACAACGTCCTCGCCGAGGACGAAGCGACGCTCGCGTCGGCACCGAATCGGACGACGGCGGGTCACATCGACCAGGCGAGCGCGGCGCGGAACCCACGGCTGTCCTGGCACGCGCTCGAAGACGGCGAAGAATAGCGGTCAGACCGCGTCGCGGATGCGACTCGCGAGTTCGTCGTACTGTTCCGTCCCCGTCCCTTTCTGGACGTAGCCGGTGACGCCAGCGGTGGCTGCCTGGTCCTCGATTCCGCCACCTTTTGCCGTGAACAGGAAGAACGGGATGTCCGCGTCCCGGTCTCGGACCTCCTCGAACAGCGTCAGCCCGTCCATCTTCGGCATCTTGTAGTCGCTCACGACGCAGTCGAACTCGTCGTCGTCGAGGCTATCGAGTGCGGCGGTGACACGTTGCACCGAAGTGACGTCCAGTCCTTCGTCGGCGCGTTCGAGAAACGTCTCTGTGATGTCCAGCACTTCGGGATCTTCGTCGATGAGCAGTACGCGAACCGGGTCTGACATGGGGGTCATCTACGCGTTGGTGGGCATTCCCTTTAAACCTACCAGACCCAACGCAGTGTGTCAGAAAACAGCGACCGATTACGCTGTGACGCTGGTGTCGACGCTCTCGTCGATGCTGACGAAGCCGTAGTCGCAGTCGGGGCAGTGCCACTTGATCTTCCGACCGAGGTGCATCTCCGTGCTCGCGGCGCGGTAGAACGTCTGGGTCTCCTCACAGCTCGGGCAGTATGCTTCGCGTTCCATCATATCACGACGTTCCACCGGACGGGGTTTAATCGATATGGTTTCCAGCGGAAGGATAAACTATATTTCGCGATAGGAAATCCAGGATACGGGAGAAACACGGTGCTCCGGGGCGCTGTCGAAGCTAGCGACCAGAAGGAGTCAGAACCGCCGGAGATCGAGATACCGTCGCTCTCATCCCAGAACGAGTTCGGCGTCGGCCCACAACCGTCGAAAGTGCGCCGCGAAGGTCTCGACGACCGGCGGTTCGCTGACGCTCACGACGCCGAGTCGGTCGTCATCGCACAGCGTGTGCGGGACGTCGACTGTCGCTTCCAGCCCGTCCACCACGTCGAAGGAGAGCCCGACCTCGGGAACCGCCCGGAGCTCGACGTCCATCGCCCGGTCGTGAATCGAGTCGAGGACGGACGGCGGGAGGGCGGCGAAGACGGGTTCGCTGCCGAGAAGATCGACGCTCACGCCGCCAGAATCGCGTTGAGCAGTTTCGTCTGTGCGGTGGCGAGGTGCTCGCTGAACGTCGACCGCGAGATGCCGATATCCTCTGCGACCTCGCTGGCGTTCGCGCCGTCGGGATAGTCGAAAAAGCCCATCTCGTGGGCGGTTTCGAGCACCTCACGCTGCCGTGCCGTGAGCAGACTGCGGTCGACGAAGACGGGGTCACCGTCGGCGTCTGGCCCGGCCGTAGACAGTTGGTGAACGGTCACCTCGGAGACCTCCTGCAGCGAGGAGACGATGTCGTGAACCGTCTCGACGTCGGGCGCGTAGAACGTCACGGACAGGTCGCCGTCGCTGGCGTCGACTGTCGACACCGGAACGTCGAACTCGTCGATGCGTTCACAGGGACAGCCGACGCCCTGTGTCCGTTCGAACCGGTAGACGCTGTTTCCCTCGGCCTCGAAGACCCGCTCCAGTGACCCCTTCGGATGAGAGAACTCGCCGGCGGTGGCGAACTCCTCGGTGACGGTGTCACCCCCACTCGAGAGCGACACGTCGTGAACGTCGTCCCCCAACTGGGCCGACGCCGCTGCGACGGGACAGTGTCGCGGATTCGATAGCGAGAGGACCACCCGAATCCCGTTGCTCATGTATTGGACTATTGGGAAGGACATACAAATGTGCCACGCAGTTTTTCAGCCTCGGAGAACCCCGCGACAGGGAGCGACTGGAGGCAATCGACCTCTCCATCTCACCACGGAGACGACCCAGCAAACAGTTTACGTCCGCGTCCACAAGCAGGCGTATGCGCACTGCATCGGACCTCGAAGCCGCGACGGCGGACGCGTTCGAGATCGACGCCACGACGCCGACGGACGTCGAGACCGCGACCTTCGGCATGGGCTGTTTCTGGAGTTCGGAGGCACTGTTCGGCGCGAGGGACGGCGTCGTCCGAACCCGCGTCGGCTACGCCGGTGGGGAGGAGAGCGACCCGACCTACGAGGACGTCAGCGACCACACCGAGGTGGTCCAGGTCGACTACGACCCGAACAGGACGGACTACGGCGAGATGCTGGAGACGTTCTGGGCGGGCCACGACCCGACCGAGGACCAGAAGCAGCAGTACCGCTCGCTGATCCTCGTCCACGACGACGCACAACGAACGCGCGCGGAGACTCACCTCGCGGGCATCGAGGACCAGACGGACGTGAGCCTCACGACGGCGGTCGAGACCTTCGACACCTTCCACGTGGCCGAGGACTACCACCAGAAGTACTATCTGCGGGGCGAGGAGGAGCTACTGGCGGAGTTCGAGGCCGAGTACTCGCCAGCGGAGTTCATCAACTCCACGGCGGCCGCGCGGTACAACGCCGTCGTCGGCGGCCACGGCGACGAAGCGACGCTCGAATCTGTCCGCGAACCGTTCGGAGCTTCGAGCAATCAGGAGCCCGAACCCAGGCCCGACTAGTCTCGCGACCGTGGAACCGTCGTGCGGACGCTCGGCTCGTCGGTTCCGTCTCGAACGAGCACGACCCTGTGGCGACCCAGTGATTCGATTTTCGGAAATAACATGTCCGTTACTCAGTATGTACTGACCATTAGTTCAGATTTTGGGGAATTATACTACATATTTAATATTCATTCCGTCGGCTATTACCACGTAGGCTAAGTACGGCGAGGACCGCGTCGGTCGCCTGTTCTCGAACGTCGAGCCTCACCCAGGAGCGGCTGCTCTCACGAACGTGGGGTGCGTCCGATTCCGGGAAGCAATCATGGCACAATCATCATCGACAACGTTCAACGGCACCCGCGTGCTCGTCTCGCGGGGGTTCGTCCTACTGGTATCGATCATGCTCGTGACGGCGGCGTTCGCCACGCCGGCGGCTGCGAGTCCAATTAGCTTCGACGCGAGCGACTGGTCCTCGGCGGGCTCCGGTACCCACAGCGTCTCCGACACCGCCGACGGCGGCGTCGAACTCGCGTGGAACAACGACGGCGCACTCTACGGCGGTTCGTGGACGTACACGACGACCGCCACGGCCACGGAGACAGTCGAGTTCGACTGGACGTTCCAGGGCCACCACTCGTGGTACCGCGCCGACGCGAAGGCGTACGCGTTCGCCGACGGTCCGGGCGGTACCACGCAGGTCCTGCTCAGCGACCAAGGCAGCGGCGGGTTCAGCGATTCCGGAACGGCGTCGCTCCCGATCCACCAGGGCTACGCCTTCGGTATCAGGGTCACTGGCTACCACTTCGACAGCTCCCGTCTCATGCGCGGTAGCTTCACGCTCGCGTCGTCGAACGTCGCACCGAGTGCGGCGCTGTCGGCACCATCGGCGGTCGATGAGGGCGCGCCCGTGTCGCTCGACGCGTCGGCTTCGAGCGACGTTGACGGCTCGATTAGCGCCTACGAGTGGGACCTCGACGGCGACGGCCAGTTCGACGACGCGACGGGCCCGACGGCGAGCACGTCGTTCGCCGACGACGGCACTCCCACCGTCTCGGTACGGGTCACTGACGACGGCGGCGCGGCGGACGTCGCGTCTGCGACGGTCGCGGTGTCGAACGTCGCGCCCGACGTGACGATGACCCTCGACGCGACGGGCGTCGAGGACGAAATGGTGTCCGTGTCGGCGACCGTCACTGACCCGGGTACGGCCGACACCCACACGGCGGTCGTGGACTGGGGTGACGGCACCAGCGAGTCGGTCGCGGTGACCCAGGGCGCGGGGACGGCGTCGCTCGGAGCCGCTCACACCTACGCCGCCGGTGGGGTCTACGCGGTGACGGTGACGGTGACTGACGACGACGGCGGTGCGGCGACCGTCACCGACTCGGTGACCGTTACCCACGTCGTCGCAGTGGACGTCAAGCCCGACAGCACGGACGACACGGTGAACCCGAAGGCGAAGGGTGTACTCCCGGTGGCTATCCTCGACACCGGTGACGTCGACCTCTCGGCCGTCGACGTGTCGTCGCTCCGCCTCTCGGCTACCGAGGGCGGGGCTGGCGCTGCCGCGGCCCACGGCGGGCACTTCGAAGACGTCGACGGCGACGGCGACCTGGACCTGCTGGTCCACTTCGAGAACGCGGACGTCGGCTTCACTGCCGACTCGACCGACGTCTACCTGTCGGGTGTGACGACCGACGGCGTCCCCGTCGTCGGGTCGGATTCGGTCACGCCCGTCGGTAACGACAGGGGCGGTGCCGCGAACGGCAACGGCAACGGCAACGGTCGCGGTCGATAACGCGACCGGCCATCGACGATTTGCGATTTTTCGCGGCGTGAGTGAGACTGGTCGGCGGCGCTTAAGTCGCTGGCACGCCCAGGTCGGGTATGACCATCTACACCGGCCGCGGCGACGAAGGGAAGACGGACCTACGGGACATGTCGCGCGTCTCGAAGGCCAGCCATCGAATCGAGGCGTACGGAAGCGTCGACGAAGTGAACTCGCTGCTCGGCGTGGTCTCGCCGACGGGCTACGAGGACGTCGACGAGACCCTGCGCGAACTACAGAACTACCTCCACGTCCTGCAAGCGGAGTTCGCGAATCCGAGTCCGGACGAGGACGACCCGCAGATTCGGGAAGAGCACGTCGACTGGCTGGAGGACGTGGTCGACGAGTTCGACGCGGAACTGGACCCGCTGGAGAAGTTCATCCTCCCCGGCGGCTCCGAGCCCGGCGCGAAACTCCACCACGCCCGCGCGGTGTGCCGACGGGCCGAACGGCGGGCGGTCTCCTTCGCCGACGAAGAGGGGGCCTCCGAGAGTGCCCTCGTGTTCATCAATCGCCTCTCGGACGTCCTATTCACGCTCGCACGCGTCGTGAATCAGCGCGAGGGCGTCCCTGAAGAGAACCCTACGTACTGAGTTCGTACAGCAGCAGCCCGCCCCGTTCGGTGACCGTCGCGCGGTCGCGCTCGAGCAGGACGTCGAGGTGGCCGACGGCCTCGCTGATGCCGGAGAAGTACTCCGTAACCGGGAGGTCACCGAACAGTCCCTCCATCACCTCGACCGGCGTGGTGGGGCCGTCCAGCAGTCCTGCCACCTCCCCGGTCCGTTGCTCGTGGGCGTCGCGGATCTCCGACACGCGACCTGCGGGGTCGTCGATGGGGTCGCCGTGGCCGGGGAGGAACCGGTCGAAGTCGGCCTCGCGAAGGCGCTCCAGCGACCGATTGTACGCGGGAACGACGTGCGGGCGGTCGGCCCCGACCTCGGGCGGCGGCTGGAGGAACGGATTCGGCGTGTAGTCGGGAAGGACCTGGTCACCGACGATGGCGACCTGCTCGCCGTCGTCCTCGGCGGAGAAGAGGAGCTCGCCGGGCGCGTGTCCCTGGGCAGCGTGGGCGGTGAGCGTTCCCCCTTCGACCTGTATTTCGTCACCGTCGTCGAGGACGCGGTCCGTCTGGACGTCGGGTGCGTAGCGGAGGAACACGCGCGGGAGGTCCGTCGTCGTCTCGGCCGTCGACTCGGCCATCCCGCAGCGCGAGAAGAAGTCCTCGAAGAACGCCTGTTCGTAGTCGAGACGACCCTCGAAGTCGGCGAGGATGTCCGCCGCGGGCCGACTCGCGAGAACGTCGGCACCGGCGTCGCTGAGCCGCGCCGCGAGGCCGAAGTGGTCCGGGTGCGGGTGCGTGACGACCACACGTTCCAGGTCCGAGGGGGTTAGGTCCTCGGCTTCGAGTCCGGCGAGGAGTGCCGCCCACGCCTCCTCGCTCTCCGGGCCGGGATCAACGAGGGTTCGACCGGCGAGGTAGGCGTTGATGGGACCGACCTGGAAGGGCGTCGGGACCGAGAGACGGGTGAACATACCGGCGATATGTCGGCACGACTAAAACGGTTTGTGTCCAACGTACCTCTCAGCGTAGAATCGGCTGCGTAACCGAGTGATGCCCACGGTCACGCAGTGGTGGTGAGAGCGTTCGAGGGCCGTCGTGATGGATGCATCGGGTGGGACAGACGGGACCGGTCGTCGGACCCTCGGGCGCGACCGGACATGTTTTAGGTCAGCCTAAAAGTACAAAAACGCTTCGGTTCGTTGGTGAATCAGTTCTCTCGCCGTTGCCGGAGGTTCTGCCTGGTGAACTGCGGCTGTGCCCTGATACCGCGCCTGGCCCGGAAGGAGTAGACCAGCACCACCGAGAACCACAGCGTGAATCCTGCGGCCACGGCGGTCGCCAGCAGGTCCGCGAACGCGTAGAGCACCGCCGTCGAGAGGACGCCGGCGGTCACCATCAGTCCGTAGACGAGCCGGCGGGCGAGGGTGTCGAGGTGATTTCGGGAGTCGCGGAGGTCCGCCTGGACCTCCAGGTTACCGTCCCGGGCGGCGTCGAGCACTCGTTCGAGCTTCGGCGGCGTCCGCAGCGCCGATTCCGCCGCCGAGCGGACCTCGCCGGCGCGCTGACTGACGTACTCGCGAGCGGTCGCCTCCAGATACCCCTCCTCGCGCAGGTAGTCCGTCGCCACCGAGACGAAGTCGAAGTCGGGGTCGAGCGTTACGCAGACGCCCTCGACGACGGTCGCCACGCGGAGGACGAGCGCGAGGTCCGGGGGCAAACGGAACGGGAAGTCGTAGATGGTGTCCTCGACCTGCTGGACGATCTGGTTGACGCGGTACTGCTCGATGTCCTCGCCGCGGGCGTCCGCGATGGCGAGTTCGAGCACGTCGCCCATGAGCTGGCGGTCGGCGTCCGGGCTGAGCGTCCCCATCTCGACCAGCGAATCGAGGATGCCCGGAATGTTCTGGTTCGCGACGGCCGTGTAGAAGTCGACGATCTTCTCCTGGATGAACGGGTCCACGCGCCCGCTCATGCCGAAGTCGTAGAAGACGAGGGTGCCGTCGTCCTGGACCGCGAGGTTCCCGGGATGTGGGTCGGCGTGGAAGACGCCGTCGCCGATGATCATCCCGAAGTACGCTCGTTCGAGGTTCCGGGCCAGTTCGGTCCGGTCGATACCGCGCTCGTCCAGCGTCTCGACGTCGTCGATCTTCGTGCCGTCGACGTACTCCATCGTGAGCACGCGCGGCGTGGCGTGGGACTCGACGACCCCCGGGATGCAGACCGTCTCGTCGTCTTCGAAGTTCAGTCTGATCTCCTCCAGCATCCGGGCCTCGCGCTCGTAGTCCATCTCCTCGCGGATGGTCTTCGAGAACTCGTCGGCGAGCGTCTCCAGGCTGAACGACCGGGCGTCGTCGATGAAGTACAGCAGGAACGGCAGCGACCAGCGAATGACGCGAAGGTCGGCCTCGACGAGGTCCTCGACGCCGGGGCGTCGGACCTTCACCGCCACCTCGCGGCCGCCAACTCGGGCGGTGTAGACCTGCCCGAGGCTCGCACCGCTGACGGCGTCGGTGTCGAACTCGTCGAACGCGTCGTCGACCGGCCCGAGTTCCGCTTCGAGAACCTCGCGTGCATCCTCCCACGGCGCGGGCGGGACGCGATCCTGCAGCTTCGAGAACTCGTCGACGTACTCCGGCGGAAGGACGTCGGGTCTCGTCGAGAGGAGTTGGCCGAGTTTGATGAACGTCGGGCCGAGCGTGAGCATGGAGTCCAGCAGCGCGACGGCGCGCTCGTGGTGCTGGTCGGGACTGACTCGACGGCCGGAGCCGAACAGCAGGAAGCGCCGGCGGTCGCGGGCGTACGCGAGCAACAGGGGCAGGAACTGGCGGGCGACGAGGAAGAATCGCCAGTACGCGCGAACGTTCACCGGAGAGCCACCCCTGTGTCACTCGTCCGTGATCGGGATGGCGGTGCCCGTTGCGGCCGACGCTTTCGGGAGTCGGAGTTCGAGGACGCCCCGGTCGACGTGACCGTCGGCGTCGGTGCCCGAGACGTCCGGGGGCAGGGGTAACTCGGCGTCGAGAAACAGCGACCGCTCCTCGGAGACGTACTGGAACTCGTCGGGAACGTCCTTCTCGCGCCGCGCTTCGAGCTTGATTCGACCGCCCTCGACGCGAGCGTCGACGGTCTCGGCGGTCGTCCCCGGAAGGTCGACCACCAGGAGGTAGGCGTCGTCGCTTTCGAGGACGTCGGCGAACACGGCGTCGGGCAGATCGCGCAACGCGTCACGAAGCGCAGACATACACGACCGTTAGGACGGGGCGACGAAAAAGCCCGTGGTCGGTGACGTGAACTGACTCCCAAACCGGCGAGTGGAACACCCTCCGGACGGCTTTTGGTCCGCCGACTGTAACGACGGGTTATGAGTGACCTTCGAGAGTCCGGCTTCAAGCACGTGACGCGGGTTGCCGACGCCCGCGACCAGTTGCGGGAGGCCGCGACGCCCGTGGAGCGGACCGACCAGGTACCGCTATCGAGCGCGGCGGGGCGAGTGCTCGCCGCGACCGTCGTCGCCGACCGGAACGTCCCGCACTACGAGCGGGCGGCGATGGACGGCTTCGCGGTCCGCGCGGAGGATACCTTCGGCGCGAGCGACCGCTCGCCCTCGGTCCTCCGCGGAGAGGACGCCGACGCGGTCGCGCCCGGCAGCGCCGTTCGGGTCCACACCGGCAGCGAGATACCCGACGGCGCGGACGCCGTGGTGATGGTCGAGCAGACCGAGACCGTCGGCGACGAGGTCGAGGTCTTCGACGCCGTCGCGGAGGGCGAGAACGTCGCCCCAGCGGGCGAGGACGTCGAGGACGGACAGACGCTGTACGAACCGGGCCATCGGATTCGGCCCTCGGATCTGGGGCTGCTGAAATCGGTGGGCGTCCGGCAGGTGCCGGTGTACCAGCGGCCGACCGTCGGGGTCGTCCCGACCGGCGAGGAGCTGGTCCAGAGCGACCCAGAACCGGGAGAGGTCGTCGAGACGAACGGCCTCACGGTGTCCGAGTACGTCGAGCGATGGGGAGGGAACGCCACCTACCGCGACGTCGTCACCGACGACTACGAGGCGCTTCGGGCCGCCATCCAGCGGGACCTGACGAAGGACGTCATCGTGACGACCGGCGGCTCGTCCGTCGGCGAGCGTGACCTGATGCCCGAGGTCATCGAGGACCTCGGTGAGATGCTGTTCCACGGCGTCGCGCTGAAGCCCGGCCACCCCTTCGGCGCGGGCGTGGTCGAGGAGACGCCGGTGTTGATGCTGCCGGGCTATCCGGTGGCCTGCATCGTCAACGCCGTCCAGTTCCTCCGTCCCCTCCTCAAACATCTCGGCAACGCGCCGTTCGATGACCACCCGGCGACGGAGGCCACGCTGACGAGCAAGGTCCGGAGCGAACCCGGCACGCGGACGTTCGCCCGCGTCTCGCTGGACGAGGGTGAGGAAGTCACCGCCACGCCGACGCGCACCGGCGGGTCGGGCGTCCTCTCGTCCGTCGCGCTCGCGGACGGCTGGGTCGTCGTCCCCGAGGAGACGGAGGGGATTCCGGCGGGTGAAACGGTCGCGGTCCAGAACTGGGAGTACTACCCATGAGCGAGCGCAAGGAGTTCCACGACCTCGCACCGCCAGAGGATGCCCACGAGGCCATCGCCTCGCTCGACCTCGGCGGCGACACCGAGTCCGTCTCGCTCGACGACGCCCGCGGCCGAGTCCTGGCCGAGCGGGTCGACGCGGGGCTCGACGTCCCCGGATTCGACCGCGCGTCGATGGACGGCTACGCGGTCCGCGCCAGAGACACGTTCGGGGCGGACGAAGCCGACCCCGTCGCACTCGACCTCATCGGGGAGGTCCACGCGGGCGTCGAACCGAGCGTCACCGTCGAGGAGGGGACGGCCGCCGAGATCTCGACGGGCGCTGTCGTGCCACAGGGCGCGGACGCCGTGGTGATGGTCGAGCGAACCACCGAACGCGACGGCGTCGTCGAGGTCGAGACCGGCCTCGCACCCGGCGACAACGTCATGTTCGCCGGCGCGGACATCGCGGCCGGCGAGCGGGCACTGGGTCCGGGGACCGAGATTACGCCCCGTGAGATCGGCCTGCTCTCGGCGCTGGGCGTCGACGAGGTGCCCGTTCGCGGAACACCGACGGTCGGCATCATCTCGACCGGGGACGAACTCGTTCGGCCCGGCCAGTCGCTGAACAGCGACGCCGGCCAGATATTCGACGTGAACAGCTACACCATCGCCGCGGGCGTCGAGGAGGCGGGCGGCGAGGCCGTCCTCTATCCTCACGCCGGCGACGATTACGACGAAATGGAGCGCATCCTCACGGAGGCCGCCGCGGAGTGTGACCTCGTCCTCTCCTCGGGGTCGACGAGCGCCAGCGCGGTCGACGTCATCTATCGGGTCATCGAGGACGGCGGCGACCTCCTCATGCACGGCGTCGCTGTCAAGCCGGGCAAACCCATGCTCATCGGCCGCCTGGCCGGCTCTGCCTACGTGGGCCTGCCGGGCTATCCCGTCTCCGCGCTCACCATCTTCCAGACGTTCGTCGCGCCCGCGATCCGGGAGGCGGCGGGCAAGCCCGAACCCCGAACGGCGACCGTCGAGGGAACCATGGCCGTCGAGGAGCGCTTCGGCCAGGGTCGACTGCGACTCATGCCCGTCGGTCTGCTCGACGACGACGGCGACCGACTGGTCTATCCGGTCGACAAGGGCAGCGGCGCGACCACCTCGCTCACCGAGGCCGACGGCATCGTCGAGGTCCACCCCGACACCGACTACGTGAGCGAGGGCGAGACGGTCGAGGTCCGACTGTTCTCGCCCGACGTTCGCCCGCCGACCGTCCTCGGCGTCGGCGAGGACGACCCCGCGCTCTCGCGCCTGCTCGACGACCTCGAACGACCCCGATACCTCTCGGTCGGCACGAGAGAGGGCGTCCGACGGCTTCGAAACGGCCTCCCCGACTTCGCGGTCGCCGCCGGCCCGGTCGAGCGCGAGGTCGACGCCGAGATCCACGACGGCTGGACCCGCGAGTGGGGGCTCCTCGTTCCCGACGGCAATCCGGCGGACGTCGGCGGCCTTAACGACCTCGTCGACGCCGACCTCCGACTGGTGAACCGCGGAACCGACAGCGGCCTCCGCCGAAGCCTCGACGCCGCGCTCGACGACCTCGCGGACGAACGCGGCGCGTCACGGCGTGAACTGACCGACGCCATCGACGGCTACGAACTGACCGTGCGTGCCTACGAAAGCCCCGCCCGGAAGGTCGCCGCGGGCGACGCGGACGCCGGGCTCGGCCTCCGTGCGACCGCCGAGAAGCTGGGACTCGGCTTCGTCTCGCTGGGAAGCCAGGACGTGCGGCTGCTGATAAACCCGGACCGCGTAGCGAAATCGGGCGTCGAGGAACTCCGCGTCGCACTGGACCGGCTCTCGCTGGACGGACTCGCCGGCTTCGAGTAGCCCGTCAGCTGGACTCGTCTTTCAGTTCTTCGAACGAGCGGATTCGGTGGTCCCCGAGGACGCACTGGCCCCGATCGTGGGGGTCCTTCCGCTCGACGTGGACCGCGTCGAGCCCGGCGTTCCACGCCGCCCCGACGTCGTTCGCGTCGTCGCCTGCCAAAACGCCCGTGTGTCCGTTGTAGCCGACGTCGAGGCCACGCATCGCGAGTTCGACCGGTTCGGGGTCGGGCTTCCAGCCGGTATCGTCGGTACAGCAGACCACCGCGTCGAACCAGTCGCGGATGTCCAGTGTGTCCAGCACCGGCCCGGTCAGGTACGGCTGGCAGTGGGTGACGACCCCGACCGGCCCGTCGATGTCGCGGACGAACGCGCCCGCGTCGTCGTAGAGGTACGTCGACTCGGCGCGAGCGCGAGGGTCCTCGACCTCGTGGAAGACCGCCCAGAAGTCCTCCGGTGTGATGCCCCACTTTCTGAGATGCTGATCGCGGGACCCGCCGTTCCCGTACCAGAGCGTCTCTGCTTCAGCCTCCGTGAACGACCGCCCGAGTCGGTCGCCGACCTCCTCGAACACCTCGGTGACGTACGATGGCTCGATGTCGACGATGGTGCCATCGAGGTCGAACAGCCAGAAGTCGTATGCGTCGTGGGTCATCGGGACTTATCAGGTAGGGGTGGAGCGAATAAGTATCTTCGTCCCGTGTATCAAACTTGGGGTTTGGTGGCATACAGCATTCTCCTGCGCCCCTGCGGTCTGCACGCATCTCACCCGTCTCGAACGTGGATGGAGCTACCGAGGTACTTCGACAGGACTTCGGTCGTCGAACTGGCGTTGAACAGCGACAGATCGTCGGCGATCTCCGCTTTCAACGCCGACAGATACGCCTCGTCGGTACGGAGTTCCCGGAAGTCGACCGCGACGACCGGCACGTCGAGCGCCTCCTCGGTCAGCTCTCGAAAGTGGGCCTCGTCGGCGAGTTCGCCGCGCCAGCAGTTGTCCCGGAAGAACAGCCATCCGTCCTCCCCCGGTGGGTCCGCCCGCCGGAAGAGCGTCGTCTCGAACGTCTCGGGGTCGACGGACACGCCCTCGACGGTCGGGTCGAGTCGAAAGCGCACGCCGAAGACGTACCTCGCGTCTCCTGTATCGTCACCGTCGGTCATCGCCGTCAGTCGTACAGTTCGTCGATCCGCTCGGCGAGGGCGACGTCGTTCTCGGTGATTCCCCCCTCCGAGTGGGTCGTCAGTCTGACCTCGACCTCGCGCCAGCCGACGATCATCTCGGGGTGGTGGAACGCCTCCTCCGCGAGTCCGCCGACGCCTCCGGCGAAGCCGACGCCGCCGAGATACGAGTCGAACTCGAAGGTTCGGGTGATCTCGTCGCCGTCGCGGTCCCACTCGGCCGGTAGCTGTGTCTCTATCTCCTCGTCGGTCAGTAGCTCTGGCATACGTGAGCGAACGCTCGCCAGCCCGAAAAAGGTGGAGTGTCCGGTCCCGTCACGCGGGGTCGACGTTCGTGTTCAGATGGAACAGGTTCTCCGGGTCGTGGCGCCGCTTCACCTCGACGAGCCGGTCGTAGTTGTCGCCGTAGACGTTCCGGGCGGGGTCTTCGAGGAAGCCCGCGAAGTTTCCGTACCCGCCGGACGCCACGTCGAGGGCGGCCAGGTCCGCGATACCGTCGCGAACCCACGCGACGTTCTCGTCGTTCGCCGTCGGGTCGTCCCAGTTGGCCTCGAAGGTGACCATGTAGGGCCTGTCGCGCTGCCAGAACGCCGTCGCGTCTTTCTCGACCTCGCTGATGGCTCCGCCGAGGTGCCAGACGTCCACCGTCGAGAGCGACGACGGGCTATCGGCCCCGTACTCGACGAGCAGGTCGACAACCTCCGGCGAGCACTCGTCGACGTAGATGGACTTCCAGTAGTAGTGCCGGCCGTCGGGATAGTCGGGGTCGAGCATCGACTGGAGGCCGGTGTACGGAAGCCGACCGCTGAGGTCCACGATGGGCGTCTCGACCGACCGGAGCGCGTCGAACTCTGTCTCGCCGTCGGCCGGGTCGCCCGCGTAACACCCGAGGAAGACGACAGCCGGATCTCCCCATCGGTCCCGGGGAAACTCCTCCAGTTCGGGGACGTATGCGTAGAGCGCGATGACGCTCGACTCGTGTGGAGCGTCGTCAGCGTACTCCCTGAAGGTGTCGAAGGCGGCGCTCGCGTCGGCGGCGTCGTACCAGACGAACAGCCCCAAGACCTCCGGGCCGACCTCGTACAGCGCGTACTCCAGCGAGGTGACGACGCCGAAGTTCCCGCCGCCGCCGCGGATCGCCCAGAACAGGTCGGCGTTCCGGTCGGGGTTCGCGGTGTGGACGGTCCCGTCGGCAGTCACGACGTCCACCGATTCGAGTGCGTCGAGCGCGAGCCCGTGTTTCCGCCGGAGGTGGCCGACGCCACCGTTGAGCGTCAGCCCGCCGACGCCGGTCTTCGAGACGACGCCGAGCGGCGTGGCCAGACCGAACAGCTGCGTCTCGCGGTCGACGTCGCCGAGCGTCGCACCGCCACCGACCCGAACGGTCTGGTGCTCCCGATCGACCCGGACGCCGTCCAGTTCCGAGAGGTCGACGACCACGCCACCGTCGCAAACCGCGCTTCCGGCGACGTTGTGGCCACCACCGCGAACCGCGAGGTCGAGGTCGTGCTCCCTGGCGAATCCGACCGTCTCGACGACGTCGGCGACGCCAGAACACCGGACGATGACGGCCGGATATCGGTTGACGAGCCCGTTCCAGACCGTTCGGGCGTCCTCGTAGCTCGGGTCCCCAGGGGTGACGACCCCACCTCGGACGGTCTCAGCGAACGATTCGAGTGCGGAGGGCGACAGTTCCGCGAGGGACCGCTCGCCCGGCGTCGGTTCGAACTGTGACATACCGTAATCTTTGCCACGTGGTAGCATAAGACAGTATTTCCAGGTGGTCACCACTCGCTGGAGAGCTACGAACGAAGCTCAGAAATCCCAAGAGAGAGGACGTTCAGTCGTCCGCGGTGGCTTCGACGCCGTCGATGACCGGCCGTTCGACGTCTCGGTCGGTCGCCTCGCCCTCGATGTCGTAGGGGTATTCTCCGGTCACGCAGCCGAGACAGAGGTCGGCCTCGCTCTTGCCGAGGACCTCGCTGATGGCGTCGATAGAGAGATACGCCAGACTATCGGCCTCGATGTGGTCGCGGATCTCCTCGACGGACCGGTCGCCGGCGATGAGTTCCTCTCGCGTCGCCATGTCGATGCCCATGTAACAGGGGGCGACGATGGGGGGCGAACCGATGCGCATGTGGACCTCCTCGGCCCCGGCGTCCCGCAGGAGCTTGACGAGCTGCGTCGAGGTGGTCCCGCGGACGATGGAGTCGTCGATGAGCGTCACCGTCTTCCCCTCGATGGTCGACTTGATGGGGTTCAGCTTCAGCCGAACGGCGCGTTCGCGTTCGTCCTGCGTTGGCATGATGAACGTCCGGCCGACGTAGCGGTTCTTCATCAGCCCCTCCGCGAACTCCACGTCCTCGGCCGCGTCGGCGTAGCCCGATGCGAACGAGCGCCCGGAGTCCGGCACCGGGAGGACGACGTCGGTGTCGATACCGGACTCCTCCCAGAGTTTCCGGCCCAGTTCGCGCCGCACGTCGTAGACGAGGTTCTCGTCGATGTGGCTGTCCGGGCGCGCGAAGTAGACGTGCTCGAAAAAGCAGTTCGCGGTGTTGTCGAGGTCGATGAGCTGATAGCTGTCGTAGCCGCTCCCGTCCGGATGGAGCACGACGAGTTCGCCCGGTTTGACGTCACGGACGAGTTCGCCGTCGAGCGTGTCGATGGCGGCGCTCTCGGAGGCGATGACGTAGCCGTCTTCGAGTTCGCCGATACACAGCGGGCGGTTCCCCTGCGGGTCGCGAACGCCGAGAACCGTCTCGTCGTGCATGATGGTCAGCGAGTACGACCCGTGGATGCGGGACATCGTGCGCTTGACCGCGCGGACGAGATCCGCTTCGAGGAGGTTCCGGGCGAGGTCGTGGGCGATGACCTCGGTGTCACCGTCCGACGTGAACGCGTGGCCGAGGCCCGCGAGTTCTTCGCGGATCTCCTCGGCGTTGACGAGGTTCCCGTTGTGGCTCAAGCCGAGCGAGCCGCTCTTGAACGATACGGAGAACGGTTGGGCACAGGAGGTGCCGACGCTTCCGGAGGTCGGATAGCGGACGTGACCGATCCCGTTCGAGCCGTTCAGCGATTCGATGTCGTCGGGGTCGAAGGCGTCGCCGACGAGCCCCATCTCGACGTGGCTGTGCTGCTGGAACCCGTCGTGAGTGACGATACCGGCGGATTCCTGGCCGCGATGCTGGAGAGCGTAGAGAGAGTAGTAAAGCGGGCGGGCGGCAGCACGGTCGGACAGAGAGATGCCGACGACGCCGCACTTCTCGTGCATCCTCAGTTGTCGCCGGCTTTGCCCTGCCAGGCGTAGTCACGACGCTTCGCGGATTTGCCGAACCCGCAGGACGCGCAGACGCCTTTCTTCACGTGGTAGGACTTGTTTCCACATCGGCGGCATTTGACGTGGATGGTCTTGTTCTTCTTGCCCTGGCTCGGAGTTCCTGCACCAGTCATGGGTTAATCGAGACGACGTTATCGCCGCGTATAATCGTTGTGTCTTCGCCGTCTTCGATGACGAGGTTCATATGCTGATCGTAGCCGGAGAGCTCTCCGGTGAAGACGTCGCCGTCTTTGAGCTTCACCGACACCTCGGTGTCGAGGGCGGCTTCGAGCACGTCAAGCGGTCGTCCACTCATACCCGTACGGCGCGCAGACGGACGCTTAAACGTACCGTTCTGGCTGCTGTGTGTCACGTTCTCGCCCGAAATCGAGGCGAACGTACAAATCGAGAGACAGGTCGTGGAGGAGCGCGCTACAGGTCGACGCTGTACGGTGCGAACTCCTCGGCCCGCAGTGCGACGCTCCCGAGGAGGTCCGCGAGGTCGTCGAGGTCGTCGAGGTCGACCACTTCGACCGGCGTGTGCATGTAGCGGTTCGGCAGCCCGACGTTGAGCGACGGGATACCACCGGCGGAGGTCTGGAACGCGTCGGCGTCGGTTCCGGTCCGGATGCCCGTCGCCTGGAGTTGCACGTCGACGCCGTCGTCGTCGGCGACCGACCGGACAGCGTCGACGAGTTTCGGGTGATTCGTACTGCCGCGGGAGACGACCGGGCCACCGCCGAGATCGACGCCCGTCTGCTTGTTCGCGGGGGCGTCCGGCGCGTCCACGGCGTGCGTGACGTCCACGGCGAGCACGGCGTCCGGTTCGAGGTCGAACCCGACCATCTTCGCGCCTTGCAGCCCGACCTCCTCCTGCACGGTGCTGACGGCGTAGACGGTCGCGTCCGCATCTGCCTCGCACGCTTCCCGCAGCGCCTCCGCCGCCGCCCAGATGCCGATGCGGTTGTCCATGCCCCGAGCCGCGAGTCGCCCGTTCGCCATCTCGACGACCGTCTGGTCGAACGTGATTGGGTCGCCGCGCTCGACCAGTTCCTCGGCCTCCTCGCGGTCGTCGGCCCCGACGTCGACGTGTTGTTCGTTCACCTCCGCCACCGAATCGTCCTCTGGGTCGCGCAGGTGGATGGCGGTCTGCCCGATGACGCCGTTCACCGGGCCGTCGGCGGTGTGAACCACGACCTGTTGGCCGCGCGAGATGGTCTTGTCAGAGCCGCCGATGCGGCCCATCCGGACGAAGCCATCCTCGGTGATATCCCGGACGATGAATCCGATCTCGTCGCCGTGGCCGGCGACGGCGAGTTCCGTGTCACCGCCCTCGTGGACCGCGACGGCGTTCCCGTAGTCGTCGGTCCGGACCTCGTCGGCGAACTCCGAAACGTACTCGACCCACGCGCGCTGGGCTGGCGTCTCCCAGCCGGACGGGCTCGCGGTCTCCAGCAGTTCGGTGAGAAAGTGCCGTCGTCGCTCGTTCATACGCCCGTGTTCGGGCTCGCGACCATGAACCTGTGGGTCCGGCGACGGACCCGGCAATGGCCAGCGAACCCTTTAGCCGGCGGCCGACGTAGGAACGATCATGGTTGACATCACCCTCTTCGAGATCCACCTTCCCGAAGGCGGCATCGACGCGACCGCGAACGCCCCATTCGTCGGTCGAAGCGGACGCGGGAGCGAGGAGTCCGACCGCGAGGAAGCCGGGCCGGCGCTCTCACCGCTCGTCCTCGGTGGCGGGCTCGCCGTGGCCGTCGTCCTCGCGTGGCGACTCCTGAGCGGGAGCGAACCGACCGAGGGCGTCGAGGTCGAGATCTGACCCGTCAGAAGGCATATCCGGACTCGACCCGAAACCGGGGTATGAGCCTCTACGAGAGCGTCCGTGCGGTCACGGCGGCGTCCGGTGACGGACCCATCGACTGGACGGCGGTCGCCGACGCGGCCCAGGCCTCGACGAATCCCGGCGACATCGCGCTCGACGAGACGGAGCGGAGCGCCTACGCCACGGACGTTCGCGACGCCCGCGAACGCGTCCGGGAGGTCACCGGCCTCGCGTTCGACCTCCCCGAGACGGTCCAGGTGCAGAACCGCCACCACTGGATCGACGCCAACGTCTCGACGTTCGAACGGGTCATGCGTCCGCTCGAGCAGCAGGTCGGCCTCTTCCCGGAGATCGCCCGGTTCGTCAACACTGGCTCGATGGCGGTCGCACTCGCCTTTCTCGCGAACAACGTCCTCGGCCAGTACGACCCGCTCTTGCTCGCCGAGGAGGACGACCACGCCCTGTACTTCGTCCATCCG
Source organism: Haloarculaceae archaeon H-GB1-1 (assembly GCA_029688825.1). Classification (GTDB taxonomy): domain Archaea; phylum Halobacteriota; class Halobacteria; order Halobacteriales; family Haloarculaceae; genus JARUKX01. The sequence goes on from JARUKX010000026.1 coordinate 34,899, forward strand.
AACATCGTCCGGACCGCCGAGAAACTGGACGTCGACTATCCCCGGTTCCGCCGCTGGATCGCGTTCCACGAACTCACCCACGCCGCGGAGTTCGCGGCCGCCCCGTGGCTTTCCGGGCACCTCGAAGCGCGGATGGAGTCTGCCGTCGAGTCGCTGACGGAGGGCCACATCGACCGCGACACGCTCGGCGAACTCGACACGGCGATGACCGCCGTCGAAGGCTACGCCGAACTCGTCATGGACCGGGCGTTCGACGACGAGTACGCCGACCTCCGGCGGAAATTGGAGCAGCGACGGCGCGGCGGCGGCCCCATCCAGATGCTGATGCGCCGGCTGCTCGGCCTCGGGATGAAACGCCGGCAGTACGAGCGTGGGAAGGCCTTCTTCGACGCCGTCGCCGACGCTCGCGGCGTGGAAGCAGCAAGCGCGGTGTGGGACGCGCCCGAGAACCTGCCGACCGACGAGGAACTCGATTCGCCGCGGCTGTGGCTTCGCCGCATCGAAGCCTAAAGCCGCGCGTCTCCCACCTACCGGAACTCCGAGAGGCCCGTCGGGAAGACGAACCACACCAGCGCCGCACCGACGACGCCCCCGATTACTGTCGCCAGAACGAAAGCCGGTACGCCGCCGTCGCCGAGGAGGGTAATCAGCCCGCCGGAGGCGGCGACGAGCAGGATGAACGCGAGCTTCAGCTTCAGCCGGGAGTCCGCGCGCTCGGCGTCGGTGATCGGGCCGACCATCACAGCTCACCCGCGGTGGAGACGTGCATGCCGACGAATCGCCACTCGGGCCGGTCGTCGTCGCCCGCCGAATCGACTCGCCGCTCCAGCGTCCCGCTCCAGCGGGTCCGGAACTCGTAGCGGATGCCCTGCTCGACGGCAGTCCACCCGAGCAGCACCTCGTCGGAGAACCACGCGTGGTCGTCCCGCTCGGTGACGCGGAGGTCGCGACTCTCGACGTGCCAGTTCGCCGTCGTCTCCGTCTGTGCGGCCAATCCCTCCCGGATGGCGTCGCTCCCGTCGAGGCGCTCGGAGATCCCGAACTTGACGTAGGGGGCGTCATCCTCGCGTTCGTCGCCGAAGTAAGGGCCGAGCGGCTCGCCGTTCCGCAGCGTCTCGTAGTAGGCTCGAATCGTCTCCGTCGCCGTCGCTGGCTCGTCCCCGGCCATCAGTAGAAGCCACGTTCGACGTCCTCGTCGACGAGGTCGTCGAGTTCCTTGTCCAGCAGCTCCTCGGCCTCCTCGAACGTGTTCGAGAGATCGTCGAGCCGGTCGGGCCGGTCGACGCGGTCGAACTCCATCGGCCCGTACGCGGGGCTGTCCATCGCGTCCATCACGTCCTCGAACAGCGCGTCCGGCGTCGTGGGCGCGTCGGCGTGGGTCTGGAGGACGGTTTCGAGGTTCTTCGCCTTCTCCTTCGCTTCGTCCTCGTCCTCGACGGGCTGTTGCACGCCGAACTGTCCCGACCCCTGTTTCGGAAACAGCGAGTCGAGGTCGTCGTCGATGCGCCGGGCGACCTCCGCGCCGACGCCTTCGACCTGGAACGGGTTCTTCGCGTAGGTCTTGAGCTGGAACACGCCGGCGTCGGGATGGCCGACGTACAGGTCCTCTCCCAGCCCGTTCGCGCGGTCCCCGCCGACGGCACGCCACCCGTCGGGGTCGGCGTTGCTCTCCACGACGTCTTCGAGGATGTCCTGCCAGTCGCGAACGTGCATGTCTACCTCGACCGACGGTACCGACGAGAAAGAAGCCATCGGTTAAGGGAGCGGGTCCGTTGGGGAAGTGTTGTCGTAAGCAACATCACACTTATTTCGTTGGAGCCAGTAACAACAGTTGTGACCGGGGAGGAGGACGTTGAGAAAGTTATCGACGTGACCCACGATTTCGGCGACCGCTTCGTCGAAGTCACGGCCTGGCAGGTCCCCGAGTCCGACCGCTATCCAGAAGGAATCAAGTACTCGATGCAGTACGGGAACGCTGCGGGAGAGACGATACTTCGGTACGATAACTTTCCCGACCATCCTGATGCTGCACACCACCACAAACACGTCGCGGATGGAGCAGTCGAGGACGTGGACTTCGAAGGGCTACGACAATTGTTCGAGGATTTCAAAGACGAGGTGAACGCACATGGAGACACCTGGAAATAACGACGCAGAAACTGAACAACGGACCTTGCACGTCCGCTTCCGCGCGGAGACCACCGAAGATGTCGGCGAGATGTTGGACGCGCTGGAGCAGGGAGACGACGTCGGGCCGCACTTCGAAGTGGTATACGACGACCCGGAAGACGTGCATCGAGTGACGAGACCGAAGAACCTGGAGTTGCTTCGAGCGATAGTACAAGGCGAACCGAGCAGTATCCGTGAGACGGCACGGCTCGTCGACCGTGACGTTCGGCAGGTACATCGCAATCTGACCGAACTCGAATCGCTCCATCTGATCGACCTCGTCGAAGAAGGGCAATCCAGACGGCCCAGCGTCTGGTACGACGCCATCGACATCGATCTGCCGCTCGTCTCCCCGTCGATGGGCTCCGACGAATTCGCGGAGGCGTGAGTGTCGACGACCCGGGCGACAAGTATCACCCACCAACAGCGTTTTTGCCCCCTCGGCCCCGACGATGGCCTGTGAATATTCGCGGCGTCGTCGTCGAGGTCGAGGACCCACGGACGGTGAACACGAGCTACGGCGAGTCCGACCTCGCCGAGGTGCAGGTGCGACCCGACCGCGGCAGGGCGGCGGCCGAGACGGTCACGCTCTGGGGGAAGTGGGCCGAGACCGCCGAGTACCTCGAACCGGGCATGGAACTGCTCGCGACCGGCGTCGACGAGCGCGAGTACAAGGGCGAGACGAAGTTCGCCACGAGCAAGGGCTCGAAGGTCGTCGTCGAACCGGACTTCCTGGTGAACGTGACCGACGTCCGCCAATGGGTGCAGTGTCCTCGGATGTACTACCTGGGCAAGCTCCAGGGGACGCCGCTGGTCTATCCGGTCGTGAAGGGGACCATCGTCCACGAGGTGTTCGGCGACCTCCTCCGTGGGCACGACCTGGAGGAGTCCATCGACGAGCGCGTCGAGGAGGTCGGCCTCGACCTCGGGCTGCTCGGCGAGGACCCCGACGCGGTCGCCGAGGAGGTCTACGACCACGCCAGCGCCATCGAGGGCTGGCTTCAGCAAGGGACGCTGACCGACGAGGACGAGTGGCGCAGCGAGATGACGCTCGTCAGCGAAACGTACGGGCTGAAGGGGCGGGCCGACGCGGTCCGCCGCGGGATGCCCGTCGAACTGAAGACGGGCAAGAACACGAAGCGTGACCCCCGCTTCCACGACAAGGTGCAGGCGGCGTGTTACGCGCTCGTCCTCGGCGAACGCAACGACGAGCCGCCGAACACCGGGACGCTGCTGTACACGAAGAACGCCGCGCTGGACCGCGGCGACGCGACCGGCGACCTCTCACCGGCCAAAGAGTTCTCGCTCGGACCGGGATTGCTCGATTTCGTCCTGCGAAAACGGAACGAACTCGCGGCGATGGAACACGGGATGGGCGTCCCGACGGGCTACGAGGCCGACGCGAAGTGCGAGTACTGCTTCGAGCAGGACAGCTGCATGGCCATCTCCGGCCGACTCGACCAGGAGTCGAAGGCCGGGCAGGTCGGGGTAGCCATCCCCACCGAGGAGCGGGACTACTTCGAACGGTTCTACCGTGCCATCGAGGCCGAGCGCGGGGAGGTCCACCGCGAGTACGCGAAGCTCTGGCGGCAGTCGCCCGAGGAGCGGGCGGACGCCGACCGCGCCCTCGTCGACCTCGAACCGACCGGGCGGCGGGAACTCGACGGCGGGGGCTGGGAACTCCGCGCGAGGGGGACCGGCGCGACCTCGAAGATACGCGAGGGCGACCTCGTGCTGGCCAGCGACGGCGACCCCATCAGTGGCGACGCCGAACTCGCCCGCGTCGAGCGACTGGACGAGGAGATCGTCGTCACTGCTGACGAGCCGTTCGATCTCGAACGGCTGGACGTCTACCCCTCCGAGATCGGGGCCGACCGGATGCTGACGGCGCTGCACGACGCGTTGCTCACCCAGTCCGCCGCGGAGAAGGACGTGCTGTTCGGCCGGCGGGAACCGGAGTTCGAGGACGTCGAGACCACGTACATCGACAACAACGAAGCCCAGAACGAGGCGGTCCGCATGGCCGTCGGCGCGGACGACTTCGCGCTCGTCCACGGGCCGCCGGGGACGGGCAAGACCTACACGCTCGCGCGGACGGTTCGGGCCCTCGTCGAGCAGGGCGAGCGCGTCCTCCTGTCGGCGTTCACCAACCGCGCCGTCGACAACGCGATGGAGGCGCTCATCGAGCAGGGCTTCGACGATATCGTCCGTATGGGGACCGAGAGCGGCGTCCGCGAGGACATGCAGGAGTACCGCCTCGATTCCCGGGGCGACCCCGAGACGACGGCCCGAAAGCTCCGGGACGCCACGGTCGTCGCGGCGACGACCGCCACCTGTGGCTCCCGCGTGATGCGGACTCAGGAGTTCGATGTCGCCGTCGTCGACGAAGCCGGGCAGTTGACGGAGCCGGGGACGCTCGCGGCGACGGCGCTGGCCGACCGGTTCGTCCTCGTCGGCGACCACCAACAGCTACCCCCGGTCGTGCAGGCCGAGGGCGGCGAGCCGTGGTCGCCGCCGGACGAAGGTGACGATGAGGCGGCGGCCGGCGACGGCACCCCCACCCGCGCCGACCTCGGCACGTCGCTGTTCCAGCGCCTCATCGAGACCTATCCGGACGCGGGCGTGATGCTCGACCGGCAGTACCGCATGGCCCAGCGCATCCAGGCGTTCGCCTCCCGTGAGTTCTACGGCGGACAGTTGCGGCCGGCGACCGGCGAGGTGGCCGGCCAGCGAATCGACGACATCGACGGGGTGCGCCTCGACGCCCTGCCGGAGCATCTCACGGACGGCGTGTCGCTTGTCGACCCCGACGGTCGGGCGCGCGGGAACACGAACCCCGACGAGGCCGCGGCCGTCGCCGACGTGGTCGACGCCTACGCCGCTGCGGGGGTTCCCGTCGAGGACATCGGCGTCATCGCACCGTACAGAGCGCAGGTGGCCGAGATTCGCAAGCACGTGCCGTCCGGCGTCGCGGTCGATACGGTCGACCGCTTCCAGGGGTCCAGCAAGGAGGTCATCGTCATCTCCTTCGTCGCCACGGACTCGCTGGACGGCCCGATATTCGAGGACCACAGGCGCGTGAACGTCGCGCTGACGCGGGCGAAGAAGGCGCTCGTGCTCGTCGCCGACCGGAACGCACTGGAGACGGTCGACCTCTACGGCCGGATGGCCGGGTGGGCGGAATGAGCGGAGCCGCGGGGGTGCTGGCCGCCCAGAGCGCCGCGCCGCTCGCATGGTACCGCCTCGTCGAACTCTCCCAACTGTTACGCGAACTCGTTCCACCGGCCGCCGGCCCGGTCGTCCACGGCGTGACGCTGCTGGGCGACCCCGAACTCCTCATCGGTCTGCTGGCGATGCTGTACTGGAACCATCACCGCGAGAAGACGGTCTCCGTCGTCAGCGCGACGTTCGTCGCGCTCGTGGCCATCCTCGCGCTCAAGTGGACGTTCCTCGCTCCGCGGCCGCCGATGGCGGCCAGGCTCGTCCCCATCGAACCCGGCGGGTACGGGTTCCCGAGCGGCCACGCCACGGCCGCGACGACGGTCTACGGCGGACTCGCGATCAGCCACGGCTGGTCCGAAGACTGGCGGAAGGTCATGGGCGTGGTGGCTATCGTCGTCGGCGTCGCGCTCTCGCGGGTCCTCCTGGGCGTCCACTACCTGGGCGACGTCATCGCGGGCGTCGCACTCGGGTCGGTCGTCCTCGCGCTCCTCGCGGCCGGCATCCGGGACCGCCCGTCGCGCGGGTTCGCGGCTTCGTTCATCATCTCCGTCCCCGCGCTGGCACTGACGGGGCTGACGCCCGACGCGCTCCTCGCAGTCGGCGGGAGCCTCGGCGGCATCGTCGGGGTCCGGTATCTCCACCTCGTCCCGCCGATTCGGTCGACGCTCGAACGGGTCGTGCTGAGCGTCGTCGGACTGGGGTACGTCGGTGTGATGTTGGCGCTGGGTTCGCTGGTCGAGTCGGTCGTCTCCGCCGTGCTCCTCGTCAACGTCTGCATGGTCGTCGGCATCTTCCTCGTGCCGGCAGCGGTCGGCACGCTCCCCGACCGCTGGGTCGGAGCGTGACCGACACACATACGCCGATTCCGAGCGAACGCTCGGCCGTGTCGTTCGAACTCCCACTCGGAGCGGGGACCGTCGAGGTCTCCCTTCCGGACTGCGACGTGACCATCGGGACGCCCCCCGGCGGCGAGCCGGTCGAAGACGTCCGCGAGGCCGCCGAGCGGGCGCTCGATTCACCGCTCGGGCCAGCGCTGGAGTACCGCGTTACCCCCGACGCCGACGTGGCGATCGTCGTCACGGACGTGACCCGCGCCACACCGGATGGCGTCCTGCTCGACGCGATGCTCGACAGGCTCCGGGCGGCGGGCGTCGACCGCGAACAGGTCACCGTCGTCCTCGGACTCGGCCTGCACCGACCCATGGACGACGACGAGATAGAGTCCGCGCTCGGCGAGCACGCCGACCTCGCGGTGAACCACGACCCCGACGCGGCCATCCCGGTCGCGGGGAAAGTCGACGGCGTTCCGGTCGAGGTCCACCCCGCCGTCGCGAACGCCGACGTGGTGCTCTCGACGGGGATGGTCGAACCCCACCAGTACGCCGGCTTCTCCGGCGGCGCGAAGACCGTCGTCGTCGGCGCGGGCGGCGAGCCGATGATCCGCTACACGCACGGTCCCGACCTGCTCGGCCAGGATGGGGTCCGCCTGGGACGGGTCGACGGCAACCCCTTCCGCGAGGCCATCGACCGCGCGGGCGAACTCGCCGGCCCGGACTTCTGTGTCAACGTGACCCACGGGCCGCAGGGCATCCTCGACGTGGCGGCGGGCAATCCGCGGGCCGTCGTCCGCGACCTCGCCGCGTCGGCCAGAGCAGCACTGTCGGTCGAACTGAGCGAGACCTACGACGCCGTCGTCGCCGGCGTCGGCGCGCCGAAGGACGCCAACCTCTACCAGACGACCCGCGCCGCGACCTACGTCGCGCTCGGCGACTACGACCCACTCCGCTCGGACGGCCGCGTCGTGATTCCGGCCGACCTCCCGGAGGGCGTCGGCCAGGGGACCGGCGAACAGCGGTTCTACCAGTGGGTCTCGAACGCCAAGACCGCCCAATCGCTGTACGAGGCGATGTCGAAGGGCTACGAACCGGGCGCTCAGCGGGCGTTCGTCCTCGCGCGCGTCCTCCGGGAGTACGACGTGTACGTGACGAACAGCCAGCACCCCGAAATCGTCGAGGAGTGTCTCATGCACGCTCGGGAGTCCGTCGAAAACGCGGTCGAACCGGGCAGCGACGTGCTCGTCGTGCCGGACGCGCTGAACACGTTGTTGGTTTCGTCCTCAAACCGGTGAGTGGCGGACCGCGCCTACGACTCCTCGAACGCCGCTTCCACGCGCTCGTCGTCCTCGATGTGGTCCAGCACGCGCTGGTGGAACTCCTGCAGCACGGCGGATTCGTCCTCGGCGAGCACGACGTCGCTGGCCAGGAGCGTCGCCAGCCCGAACGCCTTCGGTGACGGCGAGTCGACGCGGTGGTGGGCGATTTCGACCTCGCCCGCCTGGACGTCCCCGAGGACGTCCTCGATTGCCGCGACGTTCAGTTTGTCCTCCAGAATCTCGCGGTAGGTCTCCTCGACGACGGCGAAGTCCTCGAGGTCCTGTGCGAACCCGAGCAGCATCTCGCTCGACACCTGCTGCTGGCTGGCGGACTTCTCGTAGCCCTTGTAGCGTTTGAGCAGCATCAGCGACCGCGTGGCGTTGATGCGGAAGTACCGCTTGAGGAGATCGGTGCCGTCGAGGCTCGCCCGCAGGTCCGCACGCACGTCTTCGGGGTCGAGGTCCGCTACGATGCCGGCCACGTCGACCTTGCGGTTGAGCGGCATCGACAGCGAGAAGCCGTGGTCTGCGACGGCGACGTTGACGTTGGCCGTCGCGGCCTGGGCGATGCGGTAGGCGAGCAGGCGGGAGAAACCGTCGTTGAACCGCCGGCCGTAGTTGGAGTGGACGTAGTAGCGGCGCTCGTACTCGTTGCGGTCGAGTTCCTCCTCGATGACCAGCCGGTCGGGCGTGCTGACGCTGTCCGGGCCGGCGTAACGGACCTGCTCGTCGAACGCCCGGACGAGCGACCTGACGCTGTTCTCGTCGAGGGGGAACTCCCGGAGCCAGACCCGCGCTTCCGGGCGACCGCCGCGTTCGAGTCGGTCGAGCAGGTCCGACTGGAACGAGAGGATTTCTCGGCCGAGGTCGTACGACAGGGGGAGTCGCTCGGAGAACCACGAGGGGACGGTGGGGCGGGAGCTGGTCCGGTCGACGTACACCTTCGACCCGCGGCGGTAGCGGTACTCGAAGCGGTCGCCGCCGAGGACGAACACCTCGCCCGGCTCCAGGGTGTCGAGGTACGACTCGTCGAGCTGGCCCACCCACTCGTCGCCGCTCCGGGTGACGACGTTGCAGGTGAACGAGTCCGGGATGGTCCCCAGGTTGGTCATGTAGATGACCCGAGCGAGCCGGCCCCGCTTGCCGATCAGCGGTTCGCCGACCGGGAAGTCGGGGTAGTGGTACTCCCCGTCCGGTGGATCGTTCTCGTCGCGCCAGATCTTGGGGTAGACGTTCTTCGACTCCAGACCGGGATAGTCGGCGGTCAGATAGCGCGCGAGCGTCTCCCACTCGTCGTCGCCGTAGTTCCGGTAGGGATAGGCGCTGGTGAGGACGCGGCGAATCTCGCGTTCCGGCCGTGGCCCGTTGATGGCCATGCCGTAGACGTGCTGGGCGGCGACGTCCTGTGCGTTCTCCGGCACGAACACGCGGTCGACGAAGCCCGCCTTGGCCTTCGCCAGCATGACCGCGCACTCGACGAGTTCGTCGCGGTCGAGCGCGAACACCCGGCCGGTGACGGTCTCGCCGACCTGATGGCCCGCTCGGCCCACGCGCTGGAGCAGGGCGGCGACGGATTTGGGCGAGCCGACCTGGACGACGAGGTCCAGATGCGGCATGTCGATGCCGAGTTCGAGGCTGGTCGACGTCGTGACGACGTCCAGTTCCCCCTCTTTGAGTCGGCGCTCGACCGCTTGCCGTCGGTCCTTCGAGAGGCTACCGTGGTGGCACGCGGAGTTGTCCTCGTCGTAGGCGTCGTAGCGTTCCCGAAGGTTGTGCAGCACGCGCTCGGCCCCCGAACGGGTGTTCGTGAACACGAGCGTGTTCGTGTGGTCCTGCACGAGGTCGTGGAGCGCGTCGTAGAACCGCTCGGTGACGACGCCCCGCGGCGTGCCGACGAGGTCGTCGGTGGGACACCGGAGTTCGAGGTCGTACTCGCGGACGAAGCGCGTGTCGACGAGTTCGTAGTCTCGGGGCTCGCCGTCCTCGCAGCCCACCAGGAACTCCCCGACGGTGTCCAGCGGTTCGACCGTCGCCGAGCAGCCGATGCGAGTGGGAGACTCGTCGGCCAGCGCTTCGAGGCGTTCGAGGCTGACCGACAGGTGCGTGCCGCGTTTGTTCTCCGCAAGGCTGTGTATCTCGTCGACGACGACGTACTCGACGGTCCGGAGCTTCTCGCGGAACTTCGGCGAGTTCAGCAGGATGGCCAGCGTCTCCGGGGTCGTGTTCAGGATGTGGGGCGTCTCCGTAAGCATCCGCGACCGCTCGGCATCAGGGGTGTCTCCGTGCCGAATCGCGTGACGGATGTCGACGGACTCGCCCCGCTCGTCGAGGCGGTCGGCGATCTCCGACAGCGGGACCTCCAGGTTCCGGTGGATGTCGTTGGCCAACGATTTCAGCGGCGAGACGTACAGACAGTAGACGGCGTTCTCCAGCCCGTCGGCGCGGTCGCGGGCGAACAGTTCGTTGATGATGCCGATGAACGACGCGAGCGTCTTGCCGCTGCCCGTCGGGGCGCAGATGAGCGCGTTCGTTCCCTCGTGGATGTGGGGGATGGCCTCCTTCTGCGGCGGCGTGAAGAAGCCGTCGTTGCTGGGGACGTACGCGCCGAACTGGTCGACCCACCACTCCCTGACGACCGGTGCGAGGAGCTCGAGGACGTCGCCGTCGTCGATGGTCGTCGTCGCCGGGTCGAAGGGGACGCCTGCCGCCTCGACGGCGTCGAACGCAGCACCCGTCCTCCCCTCTCGTTCCATCGCTCTGGTCGGACGCAAGCGCCCCACGGGCAAGTGGGTTTGGTCTATGATTTCAGTCGAATGACGTGAGTGGCTCGCCGACGCGTCAGTGCCGACGAGCCGTCCGTGAGGGTGTTCACGAGGGTTTATACTCGTGGGGCCATTTCCACCGAGTATCTACCGGGGTCCGGAAATGAGTCTCGAAGTAGACGTCAGAAAACTCGCACTTCTCAACAGGACGGCGAAGAAGGGGGGAGACACCGTCGCATCGCACCTCCACCAGCTGACGGGTCTCGACGCCGAGATGGAGATCACCAAGATCAACTTCCTCGAAGTCCCGGACGTTCGCACCCACGTCGGGAACGAGAAGCAGATCGGCATCAGCCTCGAACTCGTCGACCCGCCGCACGGGCACCTCCTCATCCTGTTCGACTCGAAGGGGGCGCGCGAACTCGCGGGGGCGATGCTCGGCGAGATGGCCGACCCGGCCGCGGCGGACGGCGGCTTCAGCGACATGGAGCGGTCGGCCATCCGCGAGATCGGGAACATCATGACGAGCGGCTTCATCGACGGCTGGGCCGAGGTGCTGGAGGAGAAGATCGACATCTCGACGCCGAACTTCATGTACGGGCCGGGCAGCGGCATGGTCGACGACCTGCTGGCCGACCTCGATACCGACCTCGCGCTCCTGTTCGATTCGGAGGTCCACGTCCCCGAATCGAACGTCAGCGTGCGCCTCTATCTCTTTCCCGACCCCGTCGAGTTCGTCCAGTTGGTCCAGAACACCGACATCTAGACCTTTTGTAGCCGCCCGTCCTTGCCCCCGGTATGAACGTCACGTTCCTCGGCACCGGCAGCGCCATGCCGACCGGCGAGCGCGTCCAGACCGGTCTCTTGCTCGACGCCGACGACGAGACGCTCCTCGTCGACTGTGGCAGCGGCGTCCTCCACGCTCTCCAGCGGACCGACGTCGGCTACGAGGGCGTCGACACCGTCCTGTTGACCCACCACCACCTCGACCACGTGTCCGATCTCATGGTCCTCCTGAAGGCGCGGTGGCTCGCCGGCGAGACGTCGCTGACGGTGGCGGGACCTGTCGGCACGAAGGAGTTGCTCGACGGCCTGCTCGACGTCCACGAGTACATGCAAGACCGGATGGATCTCACCGTTCGCGAGGTCGAGCCGGGCTCGTTCACGCTCGCCGGGTTCGAGGTCTCGGCGATGGAGACCCGCCACTCGATGCCGTGTCTGGCCTATCGGTTCGAGCGGGACGGCGGACCGCCGTTCGTCTTCAGCGGCGACACCGAAGCGTTCGAAGCCCTGATCGAGTTCGCCGACGGCGCGGCCGTGCTGGCCCACGACTGCTCGTTCCCGGACGACGTGGACGTCTCGAACCATCCGACGCCATCGACGCTCGGCGAGACGCTCGCGAGCGCCGACGCCGAGGTCGGCAGGGTGTATCTCACGCACCTCTACCCGCACACGGACGGTCGTCACGAGGAGATGCTGGACTCGGTCGGCGAGCACTACGACGGCGACGTTCGGTTCGCGCGGGACGGCCTCTCCATCGCGTTGCGATAGGCCGCTAGACGCGGTCGAGCACGACGCGGAACTCGGCCCCACCCTCGTCGCTGTCGGCGACTGAGACGGTGCCGCCGTAGGATTCGGTCAACGCGCGGACGAACCCGAGTCCCAGCCCGGTCCCGTCGCTCTCGGGCCCCTTCTTGCCCATCTCGAAGATGTCCTCGCGGATGCTGTCAGGAACCCCGTCCCCATCGTCCGCGATGACGACGACCAGTTGCGACGGACCGTCGTCCACCGAGAGCCGAACCGACACCGGCCCATCGTTGTGGATGGCGGCGTTGGAGATGATGTTCGTGAACACCGACCCGAGGAGTTCCCCGCCGTAGACGTGGTAGTCGAACGCGTCCGGGTCGAACTCGATCGTCAGCGATTCGTACTGGGCGTCGACCGTCTCGACCACAGTCTCGATGATCGACCGGAGGTCCCGCGGCTCGGGTTCGCCCTGCTCTTCGAGCGTCGAGACGATCTCGCCGACCCGATTGATGAGATCCATCGAGCTACGGGCTGCCCGCTGTATCTTCTCCGCGTACTCGGCGTTCTCGCCGTCGAGCGACGACCGGAGTGCGTCCGCGAATCCCTCGACCACCTGGAGGTCGTTCCCGAGGTCGTGCCGGAGGAGCCTGTCGTAGAGCTCGATCATCTCCTTGCGGGTCTCCAGGTCGTTTCGTGCCCGCTCCAGCCGCTCTCGCGAGTGGATGTTGCTGATCGCCGTCGCCGCGTGCGAGGCCAGAATCTCCAGCGGTCTCGTCGCCGCATCTGTGAACTCGCCGGACTTCGAGCGCATGACGAGGACGGCGATGACGTCGTCGCCCATCACCGCGGGGACGGCGAGCGTCGCGGTGACGTCTGACTCTTCGGTCAGCCCCGCCTCGCCCCCGTCGACGGAGACGGTCTCCTGTCGCTCGAAGGCACGGCGGACGACGTCGCTGGGTTCGTCCTCCGGTGAGAGGGCAGGATTCGTACTCTGTGCGACCCGAAGGTCTCCCTCGCGTACCACCAGGACCGTCGAATAGGCCACGTCGAAGAGCAACGATATCGCCTCGATGGTGAGCGAGACGACCTCCTCGACGGTCTCGCATCGATTGAGCGCGTGGCCGTACTTGTTGAGGTCACCGACTTGCCGGGCGAAATCGGGCTGGTCTTCGAATGACATCTATGAACACTCGTCAACTCCGGATGGGACACCAACGCCTTCCACGACGGCGACCGCCCGCCCCATCCCGACCTTTCGTGATAAGATATCGCACAGCTACAAAAGCTTTCTACCCGATAGTTGATAGTTCAGCGTGGGACCGGCGAGGAGTAGTCACTCCAGTCGGTAGCGCAACAGCGCCGCGATACCGCCGAGGTTGGCCAGTTGCTGGCCCGGGTCGAACTCCCCGGAGAAGACCGTCACCTCGCCGCCTTTCTGCTCAGTCGTCTCGATGATTTCGTCGGCGTCGACGTCCCAGTCGCCATCGCCGCTGCGCTCCGCCCGGAGGTGTTCGTCGAGGACGAGCAACCGCTCGACAGCACCGAACTCGGCCGCTTCGGCCACCTTCTCGGGGCCGTAGGCTGCCTTCGCTCCCTCGCCGATACGCCGCATGAGTTCGTCGATGAGGTCCGCCTCCTCGGCGATTCGCGTCTCGTCCTGCACCTCCTCGACGGCCCCCCGCTTCAGAACTTCGTGGACGCCGCGGTCGCCGACGCCCGAGGTATCGACGGTCGTGATCTTGTCGACGAGGTCGGGAGCCTCGTCGGCGATGTAGTCCAGCGCGTCCTGTTTGGTGAACCCCGGCCCGGCCAGGATGATGGCGTCGACGTCCTGGCGTTGCAGCACCTCGGCCAGCTCCGCGAAGAGTTCGTCGCGAGGGCGAGCGTACTCGCCCTTGCCCGTCGTCGACGTGATGGACGCCCGCTCTTCGGTGCCGTACTGGGCGACGGTGTGGACGTACGCCTCGCCCTCCTCGACGGTGGCGATGGCGACGTCCGGGTTCTCCGCGGCCTCGACGGCCTCCTCCAGACGGTCGATCTGGTCGGCCTTCCACACCTTCTCGACCTCCAGCTCGTCGTGTTCCTCGACGTTGAACGTGTGGTGAAAGCCGAGCTGGTCCTCCCGGGAGCACTGCTCGATCTCGCCGCCCACGCGGAGTCGGTTCGCGAACTTCGCGAACTCCACGGACTCCACGGAGAGCTCTATCCACATCGGTTCGCGTTCGCCGCCCTTGTCGCGAAGCTGCTCGTCGTCGCGCTGGATGCGGCGAGTCGTGTCGGCCGCGACCCGGTCGCCGGGCTCTAAGACGTAGGTGAGATGCCAGAGGTCGTCCAGGCTCTCGGGGACCAGCGTGATCCGCTCGCGGCCCTCGGCCGTGGCCGTCCGGTCCGTAATCTGCATATTGCAGCGTTCGTCTCGGCGGGTAAGTGTACTCCCCTTTCGGCCGACCGAGCCGTTCCCGGAAGACCGACGAGCACGGACCGACTGCGAGCGCGACGCGGATATGCGTCACAAATCGGACGACTCGGCGTGAACCGAGTCCGAGAGGCGACTTTCCGCGCTCTCTCGACCGCGCTCGTACCCGCGAGCGAAGAGCGCGACGAACGCGACCTGGAGATAGAACGTCGCGAAGAACCCGACGAGTACCAGTGAGAGCGCGCCCGCCACCGCCGCGAGGACGAACCCCACCGTCGAGACGAACAGCCAGGCGACCGCGTACTCGCGGTTCCACGCGATGGCCGCGACCGTCCGGAGGTCGAAGGCGGCCTCCACGGAGTCCTCGACGGCGAAGTGCGCCAGCGCGATGGGATAGAGGTACGTCGCCGCCGTGAACACGACCGCGGCGACGAGTGTCAACAGCCCGGCGATGCCGAGAATCGCCAGCGAGGTTGGGTCACCGCCGCGAGTTCGGAACGCGACGAGGCCGGCGGTCAGCACGAACACCGCGAACGCCACCACGACTGTCGCGACGATGGCGTACGGGACGGCGACGAGGAGTGCTTTGAGTCCGTCGAGCGAGAGCGCCTCCCAGTCCTCGAATGCCGGTGGATCGGCCTCCTCGGCGACCACCGACCGGATGACTGCGACGAAGTACCCCTGCAGCGGAATCGCCGGCAGGAAGACGATCACCCCGCCGAGCGTGAGCAGTCCACCGACGAGCAGCCGCTCTCGGGACTCGCCGGCAAGAGGGTAGTCGAACGCCTCGCGAAACATTGCGGACTGGTACTCGGGCGGTGCGTAAAAACGACACCCTGTGCGGCGCTCGGATGCCCGTCACCTCGCCGACGGAACTGCGTCACCCGTCGCCTCGGCGTACCCACGTGCGAAGCAGTACGTACTGGCGACCTGTCCGTAGAATGCGACGGCGAACCCGATCAGCAGAATCGTGAGCGACGAGCCGGCCGCCCCGACGACGATGGCTATCACGGCCGACAGGAGCCAGCCAGTCGCGTACGCGCCCGTCGTCGCCGCCGCGATCACCGCCCGGACGTCGAAGGCGGCCCCGAGCGACTCCTCGATGGCGAACCGCGAGAGCGCGGCCGGAATCAGGTACGCGACCACGAGCGAAAGCAGGATCGTCAGCCCGGTGAGCGCCAGTAGCGTCACCACGCCGATTCCGACGCCGGCGTCCGAGCCGCCCGCCGCGGCCAGCGACGTCCCGAAGCCCACCAGTCCGAAGACGACGAGCAGGACGACAGCGGGGACGAGTGCGTATCCCAGCGCGATGACGACCGCTTTGAGACCGTCGACGAGCAGGCGCTCCCAGTCCTCGAACGGCGGGGCGGTCGACTCGCCGGCGGTCGCAGAGCGAATCACGGCCACGAAGTAGCCCTGAAGGACGATCGCGGGAACGACGAGCGGGCTGGCGAGGACGAGCAGCCCACCGACGACGAGTCGCCCGATCCACTGGTCTCCTTCGATAGGGTACGAGAGGGCGTCGGAGAGCATCACTGGAGGTACGCGGGGCACGGGAAAATGCGTTCGCCCGACGCCTCCTCGAGCGCCCCGACTCGACTACTCGTCGACCATCCGACTACCGCCCGGCGGGAGGAACTCCTGGATGCGGTCCGGGCTGGCCACCTTTCGCACGAAGGAATCGTCCGCGAACCGTCCCTTCAGTTCGCGATAGACGCGCTTGGCCGCGTCGTTCTGGGCGTACCGGCCGGGTTCGAGTTCCACGTAGGTCTCGACGCGAGGCATCACGGCGCTCGGCGGGCCGCCGAGGACGCGCGTCTCCGGTTCGCAGGCGATACCCACGGCGACGCCGACCTCGACGTCCCGGAAGTAGGTGCGGTCGCCGCGGATCGCGAACCCGCCCTTCTCCAGATATTCGCCGCTCTCGGGCGTCTTCGACACCTGGTCGGGGTCGACCATGTACGCGTCGCCGACGAACTTGCTCTCCTTCCACACCGACGCGTACGACACCGCGAACTGCGCGGCCTCCCGCTTGCTCCGATCGGGAATCTCGATGTCGCCGCGAGCGGGTTCGCTCGGGTCCGTCGCCTTGAGGACGGTCACCGGGCCGCCGTGAGCCTGGGCGTGGAAGAACAGGTCGCCCTTGTCGAGGTACTTCTTCACGAGGTCCTCGTTCTGGTCGGCGTTGCGGCCGCCGATGACGAGGAAGTCGTCCTGCGTGTGGAACCAGCGGAACCGCTCGTACCACTGTTCGGACTGCCGAACGGGAATCGAGGGGCGGGAGAGCCAGTCGATCTCCTCGTCCTCCTCGGCCGCCTCTTCGGCCTCGTCCTCGTCGTCGTCTTCGGCCTCCCACTCCTCGCGGCGAGCTTTCACCTCGGCCAGTTCCTCGCGGGTGTTCTCGATGGCGGCGAGCGCACCCTCCTTCTTCTCCTCGACGCGCTTCGCCTCGGTGTACAGGCGGTCGGCGTTGACCTCGACGCCCTCCGAGACGTCGAGGTCGATCCGACGGCCGTCGATCTCGACTGTCACGGTCCCCTCGCGGCCGTCGACGCCCGCGACCGTTTCGGCGGCCGCGATACCGCGGTCTTTCCCTTCCTCGAAACGGGCCTCGATGTCGTCCCACGAGTGGCCCTCCTCGCGGGCGGCCCTGACCGTCGAGATGACCTCGTCGACGAGGTCGTAGTGCGCGTAGAGCGACTCCGCCTTTTCGCGCTCTTCCTCGGCCTGCTCCTCGAAGTTCTCGATGGCCCCCTCCTGCTGGTCGATGATGCGCTGTTTCTTCTCGATCTCGGCCTCGAAGTCCGGTCGCTGGGGTGCCGGTGTCCCGCCGCCGCCCGAATCGGACTCGGCCTCGAAGTTGTAGAAGTAGTCGTCGAGCGCCTCGTTGAACGTCTCGAACGGCTCGCTCTCGTAGTCGGCGTGTTCCTCCAGCGGCAATGGCGTCACGTCGACGCGGGTCCGGTCGTCGCCCTCGCCCTCGTAGTAGACGCGCGGGTCGAGGTCGCCCGAGCGAAGGCGTTCTGCGAGCCGACCGAGTGCGTCGTGGAGCGCGCGGAAGTCGTCCTCGTCCGCCTCCTCGATGTCCTTCGTCTTCTCGACGCCGGCGCGGGTACACAGCTCCTCGCCGTAGAGGCCGCCGAAGTTGAGCTGGGTCGCCAGCGTCCGGACGAGGTCGGTGTCCGAGTCCCGCATCCGCGCGGCGAACGCCTCGTACTCGACGGTGAGCGGATTGAATCGCGAGGAGGGGAACTCGTACGGTGCGCCGGACGCGACGGTCCGCGACTTGAGCCGGACGGTGTCCAGACAGTCGACGACCTCGCCGTGCTCGTCGAGGACGGCGACGTTCCCGTCACCGAACAGTTCGGCGACGATCGTCGTGTCCACGTCCTCGCGCTCGAAGTGGAACTGGAGGATGCGGTCGAACTCGAACTGCTCGACGCCGGCGAAGTCCGCACCCTGCAACCGATTCCGCAGCATCATCGCGAAGTTCGGCGGTCGACCCGGCGCGTCGGGCACGTGCTCGGGGGCGGCCACGTGCGCCTGCTTCCGGTCGCCGACCTCTATCAGTAGCTCCACCCGGCCGCGGTCGAAGTCACGCATCTTCAGCCGGAGCAGGTCGTCGTCGTAGAGATAGGCCTTGTCGAGCTTCGCACCGCCGTAGGCGCCGAGTTCGCCCACGAGCGCCGCGAGGTCGACGCTGGTCAGCTCCCGCTTTCGGTCCATATCGCCACTGCAAGACTCCGAGCCAAAGGCCTGTCGTTACCGCATCACGACAGCGAGCGAGCCACGTCCGCCCCGGTCTCCAGGCCACTCTTGAGCGCGAGGTGGAGCCGACCGCGGCCCGCGACCCAGTCGCCCGCACAGTAGAGGTCGTGCTGGGCCGCGAGTTTCGTGGCGTCGACGTCGAGACCTGCCTCCGGTTGGGCGTACCGCCAGTGCTGGAAGTCGTGCCAGTCCGGGTCGGTGAGCCTGTCGTCTCCGACCAGATCGGCCGTGAGCGATGCGACTTCGTCCGCGAGCGTGGTCGCGTCGTCGTGGAAGTGCTCTGCGGACCAGTCGGGCGATAGCTGTACGACGAGCAACGATTCGCCGTCTGGAACGTGGTCCTGCTTGCACTCCTCGCGGGAACACCACCAGACGTCGTGGGTCTTGTCCTCGTTCACGAGCGCGAAGTAATCGCGGTCGAGTTCGAACGGATAGTGCAGGACGACCGAGATGACCGTCCGATACGGGATCGATTCGATCTGCTCCCGAATGCGCCGTCTGTGGGGGTGTTGCCACTCCGCACTCCCGATGAGGTCCGCGCTCTGTGGGGCCGGCGGCGTCAGCACGAGGACGTCGTACTCGCCCCACTCGCGCCCGCTCCCGTCGTATCCGTACCAGCCGTCGCCCGTCCGGACGAGCGACGCCACGCGCGTCTCCCGATGGACCGTCGCGTCCGTCTCTGCGAGTAGTTCCTTGCCGAGCTGTGCGATGCCGTCGGCGTATGTCCACTTCGCAGCCTGCTCGCGGTCGCTCTCGGAGATGGTCCCGATCTCGTCGAACGTCCAGACCGGCTCGTCGATGTCGACCCGACCCGATTGCGCGACGTTGTCCAGCACGTCGAGCAGCCAGTCGTCTTCGGTCCGAACGTAGTTCGCCCCGTAATCGTAGGTGCAGCCCTGCTTGTATCGCGTCGCCGCTCGGCCGGATACCTCACGTCCCTGTTCGAAGAGCGTCACGTCGACGTCGTCGTCACGCAGCGCGTACGCGACGCCGATTCCCGAGATACCCGCACCGACGACAGCGACGGAAGGTGTCATAGCGGCATCTACACGTCGACGCGATAAAACATCATCTCC
>JARUKX010000027.1 GCA_029688825.1 Haloarculaceae archaeon H-GB1-1
ATAAGCGGAGCCTAGCCGTCTTTCCGGTGTGCTCAGCAACCGAGAACGCACGCCATTCTTTTTCTCGTCCCACCGCGAATCGCCGGTATGGCGCTCGAAACAGTTGTACTCGCAGTTGGACCGGAAGACGACGACCGGATCGAGGAACTCGCGGCGACGGCCATCGACGTCGCGGGCCCCGCCGGCGCACGGGTCGTTCTCGCGCACGTATTCACGCGCGAGGAGTTCGACGATGCGCTGGAGACCCTCGATTACGAGTTCGGCGAAAGCGCCGATCCTGACGAGGTCGCGGCCCACCACACGACCATCCGAGAGATCGGAAGCCGACTGTCGGAGGCTGGCGTCGTCTACGAGACGCGAGGGGCGGTCGGCAACCACGGCGACCGCATCGTCGATCTGTCGGAAGACATGGACGCGGACCTCGTCGTCGTCGGCGGACACAAGCGTTCGCCGACCGGCAAGGCGGTCTTCGGGAGCACGGCTCAGCAGGTCATGCTGAACGCGGCCTGTCCCGTGACGTTCGTTCGGAAGGACTAGTTTCGGTCCCTGACGACGCCCTCGTAGACCACGCCGCGTTCGGCGTCGAGCGTGACGGCCGTCCCCTCGGCGAAGTCGTCGTCGAACTCGGCCCCGCAGATCATCGGAATCCCGAGTTCGCGGGCCATGATGGCGACGTAGCTCGTCATGCCATCGTTCGCGTCGATGATGCCGGCCAGCTTCTCTGTATCGCCGTCGAAGTCCGCGTCGAATCCCTCCTCGACGTGGAGGATGGCTCCCTCGGGAACGTCGGTCAGGTCGCCGGTGACCGTGCGGTGGACCGGCCCTGCGACGAGGCCTTCGACCACGGACCGGCCGGCGGTGAGCCGTTTGGAGGCGACGTGGACCTTGAGCGTGTTCGCGGTGTCGACGCCGTCGAGTTCGGTCATCATCCCCGACATGACGACGACGGTGTCGCCCGTGGCCGCCGCGGCGGTGTCCAGCGCGGTCTGGACGGCCGTCTGGATGATTGCGTCCGCGCCGGAGACGTGCGAGGTCGATTTCGGGACGATACCCCAGGAGAGCGCGAGCTGGCGCTTGACGCGGTCGTCCGTCGTCGCAGCGACGATGGGGATGGCGGGTCGATACTTCGCCGCTTTCCGAGCCGTGTAGCCCGACTCCGTTGCGGCGACGATGGCGGTGGCGTTCACGTCGCGAGCGAGGTAGCGACCGGAGCGAGCGAGCGCGTCGGTTCGGGTGTCGTCCACGCTCGGGACCTGTCGTTCGAGGGCTTCGGCGTACTCCTCGCTGGCCTCGACGTCGCGGACGATGCGGTCCATCGTCTCGACGACGCGGACGGGATGGTCACCGATGGCGGTCTCGCCGGAGAGCATGACGGCATCGGTTCCGTCGAGGACGGCGTTCGCCACGTCCGAGGCCTCCGCGCGCGTGGGTCGTCGCGAGTGGACCATCGAGTCCAGCATCTCCGTCGCGGTGATGACCGGGACGCCGGCCTGGTGACAGCGCCGGATGACGCGCTTCTGGACCATCGGAACCTCTTCGAGCGGACACTCGACCCCGAGGTCGCCCCGCGCGACCATCACGCCGTAGGCGGCCTCGATGATGCTGTCGAGATTCTCGACGGCGTCCGCACGTTCGATCTTCGCGATGACGGGGACGTCCGCGTCGCGCGCCTCGAGCGCGCTCGATATTTCGTAGATGTCGTCGCCGTTCCGGACGAAACTCGCGGCCACGAAGTCGACCCCGACGTCTGCGGCGACGTCGAGTTCCGTCGCGTCCGAGTCCGTGATGACCGGGAGGCCCAGGTCGACGCCGGGGACGTTGACCCCCTTGCGGCCGCCGAGGTCACCGCCGCTCTCGACCGTCGCGACGACGTGGTCTGCCTCGACGCTCGTGACTCGGGTCTCGATGCGGCCGTCGTCGAGCAGGACGGCATCACCGGGCTGGACGCCGTCGAGGGCGAACGAGAGGCCGATCCGATCCGGTGTCGCGGTCTCGCCCTCGAAGAACTCGACGGTCGAGCCGGTGTCGACGCGGATGGGCTCGCTGAGCGGTGCCGTTCGGACCTCGGGGCCGGGGAGGTCGTGCATCACGGCCAGCGGCGCGTCCATCTCGGCGTCGACGGACCTGACGCGTTCGACGATCGCTCGCCGGTCCTCGGGGGAGCCGTGGCTGGCGTTCAGCCGTGCGACGGACATGCCTGCCTCGGCGAGGGAGCGAATTCGCTCCCGAGAATCGGAGGCGGGGCCGAGCGTGCAAACGATTTTCGCTCGTCTCATAACTGATTACTCGGACCCGAGATAAAAATACGTACTCCTGTCTCGACTACCAGTGTGCGACGAGGTCCGAGACAGCACCGTTCCGTCTGTAAGGTGAAAATTCGGAGGGTTGCGGTTCAAGATGGCTGCCTTTTGAGACGGCGTACCGCCAGGTAAACGTCCCTTTACCGGGGAGAAAAACCGGAAGAGGTTTATTCAACAGTAATTCACCAGCTGCTTACGTTGGTTCCAATCTTCAACTTTCTGCCCGATAATATCCAATATCAAAATATAATTGTGCCTCATTTGGGGTAGGCGGCCAGTACTTAGCGAAAGATTTAAATAGTTTTCGGACTTACTAAGTGTAAGGACGTGGCCGAGGGAGTCATTTTTTATCGCTCCCTTCGGGCCACGTCATTCCCATCATGAGTGATACACGAGTCAGAACAAGCAGCAGCGAGCAACGAGAGACAGAGAACGCGCTGAGTCGAACGGCGGAAGAAGAAGAAGTATGTCCCGAGTGTGAGGGTCGGCTCCACACCGACCACGAGCGTGGCGAGACGGTCTGTGCGGACTGTGGTCTCGTGGTCGAGGAGAACGAGATCGACCGCGGGCCGGAGTGGCGAGCGTTCGACTCCGGCGAGAAGGACGAGAAGAGCCGCGTCGGCGCGCCCACGACGAAGATGATGCACGACAAGGGGCTGTCGACGAACATCGGCTGGCAGGACAGGGACGCCTACGGCAACACCCTCTCGACGCGGCAGCGCCGGAAGATGCAGCGACTCCGCACGTGGGACGAGCGCTTCCGCACCCGCGACCACAAGGAACGCAACCTCAAGCAAGCCCTCGGCGAGATCGACCGGATGGCCAGCGCGCTCGGGCTTCCGGACGACGTCCGTGAGACGGCATCGGTCATCTACCGCCGAGCGCTCGAGGAGGACCTGCTCCCCGGACGATCCATCGAGGGCGTCGCAACGTCCGCGCTGTACGCTGCAGCGCGTCAGACCGGCGTTCCCCGGAGCATCGACGAACTCGCCGCGGTCAGCCGCGTCGAGGAGATGGAGTTCAAGCGAACCTACCGCTACATCGTTCGCAAACTCGGTCTCGAAGTCGCCCCGGCCGACCCCGAGGACTACGTCGCACGCTTCGGCGGCCAGGTCGATCTGAGCGAGGAAGCAAAGCAGAACGCCCGCGAACTCCTGCGCACTGCGAAGGCCCAGGAACTGCACAGCGGGAAGAGTCCAGTCGGCCTCGCGGCAGGCGCGATCTACGCCGGGGCCCTGCTGGCCAACGAACGCATCACCCAGCACGACGTGGCAGACGTCACTGGGGTCAGCGAAGTGACCATCCGAAACCGCTATCAGGAGTTGCTGCAAGCCGCTGGTGAGGCGCAGGCGACGGCCTGAGCCTGATCCGACTACGCGGGGCTCGTGATGGTGCCCTCCGACTCGAACGCGACCGCCCGACGGGTACCTCCTTTCTTTCGTCGATACCGCTTCAGCCGAGATACCGCATGGCCTCTTCGTCGGTCACCTGATCGAACGAGCGGTAGAACTGGCCGACGGCCCTGAACGACGGCGGGGACCGGAGACAGACGACCTCGTCGACCAGTCCGTGAAGCTCCCGGATCGTCTCCGGAGATCCGACCGGAACGGCGACGACGATCCGACTCGCACCGCGGTCTCTGACGCCCTCGACGCACGCGCGCATCGTCGCCCCTGTCGCAACACCGTCGTCGACGATGGCGACGGTCTTTCCCTCCACAGGGACTGGCGTGCGGTCGCCGCGGTATCGCTGTTCCTTCTCGCGGGCGCTCCTGGCTTCGCGGTCGCGCATCTGCTGTACCCGCTCCCGGCCGATCCCCAGTTGACGGACGACGGCGTCGTTGAGCCATTCGCGTCCGCCGGCTGTGACGGCACCGATGGCGTACTCCGGATTTCCGGGCGCGCCGATCTTCTTCGCGACGACGACGTCGAGCGGCGCGTCGACGGCGTCCGCCACCGCACGGCCGAGCGGCAGCCCACCCCGTGGAATCGCGAGCACGACGTCGGGTTCCAGCCCGTGCTCGACGACTGCTGCCGCCAGCCGTTCGCCGGCCTCGGTTCTGTTCGTGAACATCGCTCGGCTGGACATACGGGTGCTAACTACAAATATCGACGCTGGCCTGGGTCGAGGAGAGTCCGGGCGGAACAAAGAAACGGTGAAATAGAAGGGCTCTGATGGCCCCAGTAACCGGTCCGCGCGTGATGTCTGGGGCCCCACCCTCCAGACTTGGCGAGCGAGTTCCCACTGCGGTGTCCGTCATGTCCACCACAGCGACCCCTTCCACCACTGGAACAGCCGCACAGCCACACAGAAGTCGTGTCTGCGTCGCGTTAGCAGTTGTCGTCGCGCTGGCCGTAATCGGCAGTTGGGTCTTCGTTTCGGCCTCGGCTCCTGGCAGGTCCACCCTCGCCGCGTCTAACGACACCGCGACGAGTAACGGCCGACCCGTCGACGACACCGCGACGAGTCCTACAAGAGCGACGACTGCGGTGACTCGGACCGCCGCCTGCGTCGACGGCGACTCGTGGCACAAGAACGTGAGCGCGAATCCCCTGACGAAAGACGCCTACCTCGACTTCGGCGTCTACCAGGAAGGTGGAGTAGTCTACCTCTACGTCCGGAACGCCTCGACCGGCGACCTCGATCTGTTCACGGCTCCCGTCGACGAACTGGCGGAACTGGAACGCGAGGGCGTGGCGCTCTCGGCGCGGAGCGACGTCGGCAGTGAGGCGCTCAATTACCCGGACGTCGTCGCCCTCGGTCCCGACCGCTATCGGCTATACGTGGTCGACGAGACCACCGGCGACCTCCGATATGCGACGGCTAGCTCGCCCGAGGGTCCGTGGACGTTGCAATCGTCGGTGGCGTTCACCGGTTCGCCCGACGACGTGCAGATACTGTACGAGCCGACGACCGAGCGGCCGTTCAAGCTGTTCTACAACGACGACGCGCCACGGCTCGCCGTCTCCAAGGACGGACGCGAATTCGAGCCTGCCCCGGAGTCGCCCCTCCTCGATCACGGCTTCGACGGCTCGCGCATCAAGGACCAGGACTTGGTTCGGGCTGACGGTCGATACGTGATGTACTACGTCAACGGCTACAACGGAACGCTCGGGATGGCCGTCTCCGAGGACCTCTCGAACTGGACGGACCACGGTGCACCTGTCGTCCGACACCCGCTGGCCTACGAGGAAGCGCAAATCCACACCCCGCGGTTCCTCGGTGCGCCCGTGAACGGAACGTGGTACCTGTTCTACGGCGCGGCCGACGAGCGAACGTGGTACGAACGCCAGATCGAGGACGAGAACGTCCACGAGTCCGTAGCGTACGCGACCTCAGAAAGCCTCTACGCACCGACCGAGAACGCATCATTCGCGAATGGGGTCTCCAACAACGACTGTTGATCGAGCCATTTGGCCGTTGACGGTCGGGGTGGGGACACCCAGCAGCATAATACGTGTTGCTGGTGTATCACGACGGTGATGGCTCCCACGAAGGTCCTCATCATGGGCGCGGCCGGTCGCGACTTCCACGACTTCAACACCGTCTTTCGCGGCGACGACGATTACGAGGTCGTCGCGTTCACCCAGACCGCCTCGCAGAACGTCGGCGAACTCTCGGAGACGCCCGAGCGGACGTATCCCGCGGAACTCGCTGGCGACGGCTATCCGGACGGCATCCCGATCTATCCCGAGACGGAGGTCGACAGCGTCGTCGACGAGCACGACGTCGACGAGGTCGTCTTCTCGTACTCGGACGTCTCCCACGAGCACGTCATGCACAAGGCGTCCCAGGCGCTCGCGAGCGGTACGGAGTTCAGACTTCTCGGTCCGGGGCAGATGTGGCTCGACCTCGATGCTCCCGTCGTCGCCGTCGACGCCGTCCGGACCGGGTGCGGGAAGTCGCAGACGACACGGAAGGTCGCTGGACTGTTGCGGGACATGGGCGTCGACACCGTCGTCGTCCGCGAGCCTATGCCCTACGGCGACCTCGTTTCCCAGCGCGTCCAGCGCTTCGAGTCGCTGGCGGACATCGACGCCGCGGACGTGACCATCGAGGAACGCGAGGAGTACGAACAGCACGTCGAGGCCGGCCACGTCGTCTACGCCGGCGTCGACTACGAGGCGATCGGCGAGCGGGCCGCCGACGAGGCGGACGTGGTCGTCTGGGACGGCGGCAACAACGAACTGCCCTTCTTCCGGCCGGACCTGCACTTCGTCCTCGCCGACCCGCATCGCGCTGGCGACGAACTCAGCTATCACCCCGGCGAGACGAACCTCCGGCTCGCGGACTACGTCGTCGTCAACAAGGAGAACACCGCGGACCAGTCCGGTATCGACGAGGTCGTCGCGAACGTCGAATCCGTCAACCCCGATGCGGGAATCGTCCACGCCGACTCCGTGGTCTCCGTCGACGAAGACGCACTGCGAGACAAGCGGGTGCTGGTCGTCGACGATGGCCCGACGTTGACCCACGGCGGCGCACCCTACGGCGCGGGGAAGATAGCCGCCGAGACGGCCGGGGCGGCGGAGATAGTCGACCCCCGAGGCGACGCGGTGGGTTCGATTCGCGAGCTCCTCGCCAGGTATCCCCACCTGGAGAACGTCCTGCCTGCGATGGGATACAGCGACGACCAGCTCGCGGACCTCGAAGCCTCCATCCGGAACGTGGACTGCGACGTCGTCGCCGCGGGCACGCCACACGACCTCGGCCGACTCCTCGACGTGGACGTTCCCATCGTTCGCGTCCGCTACGACCTCGAAGAACGCGGCGAGACTCTCGAGTCGATTCTCGAAGCGCACGCCGAGGTACTGGGACTCTGAACTACCCGTATCGGTCGCGAAAGAGCCTACCGAGGAGCCAGACGTAGACGAGTGCGCCGACCGTTCCGAGGACTCCACCAGCGGTCTCGACCGACGGTGCGGTGACCGAGACGCCGACGACCTCCAGGCCGAGGCCGCCGAGCAGCGCGACCAGAGCGAACCCGGCGGTTCGGTCGCTCGCTCCCCGGAACGTCCCGACGGCTGGCGGGTAGAACTGGTAGGTGACGCCGACGATGGTCAGACCGAGAAAGCCGAGGACGTTCAGTCTGAGATGGACCGACGAGAGGGTCCCGATGGGACCGCCGAGAGCGAACCAGATGCCGAGAGAGGCGCCGAGGACTCCACAGACGGCCCCCGCGAGCGGGCCATAGAAGCCGACGCGCCGTCGGTCCGACCTGACGAACAGCGAGCCGACGGCGAGCGCGAAGCCCGCGACGGCCGTCGCTTCGACGACGGCGGCGAGGACGAACCAGCGTCCCGTCGGGATGGTGAGCGCCAGCGCGAGCGGTCCGACGGCACCCGTCGGGAGGACGACCCAGACGAGCCACCGCGGCACCGAGGCGACGAAGAACCGCGGGAGGAGCCGGAAGCCGACGGCGAAGAGGACGGTCGTGGCCCCACCTGCGGCCAGGAGATGCGTGCTTCGGGCTGCATACCCGTCGAAGGGGCCGGCGAGACCGGTCTCCAGCGAGAGGAGAGCGTAGCTACCGACGAGCAGGTAGCCGAGTGCGACCGGGACGAGGGCGTTCGCCCGGCGGTCGACCGGACGGCGGTCGGCGTTCGCGTCGCTCGTCGCCGTCTCCGAGCCGGTGAGATTTCCGCGGACCGTCCAACCCAGAGTTCCGACGAAGACGACGACGCCGACCGTCCAGAGAGTCGCGCCCACACCACCGACCGGCGCGACGCCGAGTGCATCGAGAGTCAACAGCGCGACGCCGCCGCCAGTGGCCGGCCAGTGGACGGCCGGTGCCCACGACGGTTCGAGTGTTCGATCGAAGTACGTCGGAACGAGGGCGTACGCCTTCCCGAACAGGACGTGAAAGACGAACCCGTAGAGTCCGACGACGACGGCGACCCGCCGTGAGACGCCGCCGACGGTCAGGACTTGCCAGGAGAGGAGATAAATCGCGCCGAGGAAGACGAATCGGCGCGACCAACGTGAGACGGTGGCGCTCGCGGTTGACATGTCACGGATCCATTTTCACTCGTCCAGCTCGAAAAGCACGGTGGCGCGTCGCCGAGTCGGCTCGTCGGCGTCGGCGAGCGCATCCGTCGGCGCTTGCAGCACGGCCGTGACGAGCGCATGCGAGAGAGCATCGACGACTCGCTGCTGGTCCTCGCGGACCCCACCGCAGCGGTCGTGTCTGGAGAGTGCGGTTTCGAGTTGGCGTTCTCGAATCCGTTCGGCGGACGCACGAAGCTGATCGACGACCCTTTCGTCAGGTGGTGAGGCCGT
This sequence comes from Haloarculaceae archaeon H-GB1-1, assembly GCA_029688825.1. GTDB lineage: Archaea > Halobacteriota > Halobacteria > Halobacteriales > Haloarculaceae > JARUKX01. The sequence goes on from JARUKX010000027.1 coordinate 8,580, forward strand.
CGGTGATGAGTCGGAGCTGTCGAGGGTCGGTCGTGCTGGTCCCATCGTGAGCGACACGCGTCTCCACGTGGTCGTACGGTCGGTACCAACCAGAACGATTCCCCGAATCCGTTCGGGAACAGGAAGTGGAACGGTAACACATCGCAGGCCCGGTCGGTCTCACAGCCGGGAATCCACCGAGGTTTCTAAAGGGTCCCCTTCGTGGTCGTTCGTAGACGTGTCGCTCCTCGTACAGACGGGCCTGTTCGTGCTGGGGCTCACACTGTTGGTCTACGGCGCTAGCAAGGCGGTCACGTCGGCCGGTGACATCGCGCTGTACTACGGCGTCTCCACGCTGTTCGTCGGCGTCACGGTCATCTCCGTGGGGACGTCGATTCCCGAGATGACGACGTCCATCTACGCCGCGCTGTACGGCGCGGGGGACCTGGCGGTCGGGAACATCGTCGGCTCGGAGACCGCCCAGATAACGCTGGCAATCGGTATCGTCGCGCTCATCGCCCCCATCCCCGCCGAACGCCGGAACGTCATGATATACGGTGGCGCGATGGTGCTGGCGATGATCATCATGATACTGACCGTCGACGACGGGGTCGTCCAGCTCTCGGAGGGGTTCCTGATGATGCTCTCGTACGTCTTCTTCATCTACACGCTCTACACCAACGAGGGCGGCGAGGAGATCACGGAGGAACTGGAGGAGCAGAGACCCCCGGAGCGTGCGATACCGTGGGTCATCTTCGGGCTGGCGCTCGTCATCGTCGGCGGGAACCTCATGGTGACGAACGGGACCGCAATCGCGCGAGCGGCCGGCGTGTCTGAGTACCTCATCGGACTCCTGACAGGTCTCGGGACGACGGCGCCGGAGATCGTCGTCGCGAGCATCGCCGCCTACCGCGGGGACCAGGGCATCTCGGTCGGGGCCATCCTCGGGAGCAACATCACCGACCCGGTCTTCTCGCTGGGTATCGGAGCACTGTTCGCCGACATCGTCGTGACGGACCCGGCGACCGTCCGCCTCTCCGCTTTCTTCATGCTCGGCGTGTCCCTCGTCGTGTTGGGCCTGTTCTACTGGCGTGAGGGTATCGATAGACGCACAGCCGTCCTCTGTTTGCTTCTCTACCTCCCCACGTTCCTGATCCTTTGAACAGATTTACCACTGTGCTGAGCGAGTGGTCACTCATGGCACCGATACGCCGACTCGTCCTCGACGTTCTGACCCCGTACGACCCGGGAACCCTGGAACTGAGCCAGGAAGTCGCCGAGTGCAGTGGCGTCAGAGGTGTGAACACGATGCTGGTCGAAGCCGACCGCGAGGTCCAGAACCTCAAGCTCACGGTCGAAGGCGACGACGTCGACTACGACGCCGTCAGCGAGACCGTCGAGAACCTTGGTGGGTCGATCCACTCCGTCGATCAGGTCGCCTGCGGGGACCACCTCATCGAGGAGAGCGGGACCTTCCAGGACTGATGGTCGACGTCGAATCGCTCCGCGAGACGTTCCACAAGGACGAGGTGCTGTCCATCTCCCGTCGGTACTTCATCTCGAACGGCTTCGACGGAACGCTGACGAGCATCGGCGTCGCGATGGGGTCGTACCTCTCCGGCGTCCCGGACGGGACCACGGTCGTCGGCGTCGGCGTCGGCGCGGCCATCGGCCTCGGAACCTCGGGCATCTGGAGCGTCTGGGAGATCGAACGCGCCGAGAAGCGCGCGGACCTGCAGGACATCGAGCGGGCCATGTTGCGTGACCTCTCGGACACGCAACTGGAGCAGGACCTGCTGGAGGCCCGCATCGTCCACGCGCTCATGAGCGGGCTGGGACCGCTCCTCGGCATCCTCCTGCCGCTGTCGGCGTACCTGCTGGAGGGGACGGTCCTGACGATGTTCGAGGCGACGGCGGTCGCCGTTGCCGTCGGGGTCGGCGTCCTGTTCGCGTTCGGCGCGTACATGGGGAAGATGGCGAGCTTGAACTGGTACGTCGCCGGGGTCAGGATGGGGCTGGCCGGCCTCGTCGTCGCCGTTCTGAACGTCCTGTTGCCGGGCTGAATCCCGCGCTACGTCACTCGCGACAGCACGCGGGCTTCGAACTCGTCGGGGTCGAGCGTCTCGACGCCGTGTTCTTCGGCGTCGTCGAGCTTCGTCGACCCCGGATTCTCGCCGACGACGAGGTAGTCCGTGTTACCGCTGACGCTCGACGTGACGTTCGCGCCGTTCGATTCGAGCAGGTCCGTCAGTTCGCCGCGGGTGTATCCCTCGATAGAGCCGGTGATGACGAACGTCTGTCCGTCGAGTTCGGCACTCCGTTCGCGACGTCGGGGTTCGACGCCCGCGGTCTCGAGGTGACGGATCGTCTCGCGGTTGGACTCGCTCGCGAAGAACGAATGGATGGATTCGGCCACTTCCGGTCCCACGTCGGGCACCGACAGCAACTCCTCGACGCTGGCGTCCTGCAGTTCCGCCCAGGTGAACTCGCCGGCGAGGGTGCGCGCTCGCTCCTTCCCCACGTGGCGGATCCCCAGCGCGAAGAGGAAGTCCGCGAGGACGGGGTCTTTGCTGGCGTCGAGCTCGGCGAGTAGCTTCTCCGCCGAGCGCTCGCCGAAGCCCTCCAGGTCGGTAAGGTCTGCTTTCTCCAGTTCGTAGAGGTCGGCGAGGTCGGTCACCAGCCCGGACTCGACGAGCTGGGTGGCGACGCGCTCGCCGACGCCCTCGACGTCCATCGCGCCGCGCGAGCAGAAGTGCCCGACGGCGCGTTTCAGTTGTGCCGGACACGCCGTCCCGCCCGTGCAGAAGTGGTGTTCACCCTCCTGGACGACCTCGCTGTCGCAGGCGGGGCAGTGGTCGGGCATCTCGAAATCGCCGTCGCCGCCGTCGAGGACCTCTGCGACCTCCGGAATCACGTCGCCCGCCCGTTCGATGGTCACGGTCGCGCCCTCGGTCACGCCGAGGTCGCGAATCTGCGATTCGTTGTGCAGCGTCGCCCGCGAGATGGTGACCCCGCGGACGTCGACGGGGTCGAGCAGCGCGACGGGCGTCAGCTTGCCCGTCCGGCCGACCTGGACGACGATCTTCCTGACCGTCGTCTCGCCGGTCTTCGCCGGGAACTTGTAGGCGAACGCCCATTTCGGGTGCCGAGCGGTGACGCCGAGTTCCGCCCGCTTCGCGACGTCGTCGACCTTCGCGACGACGCCGTCGAGTTCGAACTCCAGGTCGTCGCGGGCCTCGGCGACCGCTTCGCGGTAGTCGAGGAACGCATCGACGTCCTCGCCGACCTCGTTCCAGTCCGTCGTCCGCAGTCCGAGGTCGTCCATGAACGCGAACACCTCCGTCTGGCTGTCGAAGGACTCGGTCCCGTCCATCACGTCGTAGAAGAACACGTCGAGCGGCCGGTCGGCGACCGTCGAGGGATCGAGCAGCCGGACGGACCCAGCGGCGGCGTTGCGAGGGTTGGCGAACGCATCCTTGCCCTCGGCGAGTCGCCGCTCGTTCAGGTCGAGAAACCCGGTGCGGGGCATGTATATCTCACCCCGAAGCGCGAGTTCCTCGGGGGCGTGGTCGGGCAGGTGGAGCGGGACCGAACGGATCGTCTTGACGTTCGCAGACACGTCCTCGCCTTCACGGCCGTTACCGCGAGTCACCGCGCGGTCGAACGCCCCGTCCTCGTAGACGATCTCGACGGAGAAGCCGTCGAACTTCGGTTCCATCGAGTAGGTCACGTCGCCGACCGCATCGCGAACGCGGCGGTCGAACTCTCGAACGTCCGTCTCCTCGCCCGAGGAGTCGAGGCTCAGCATCTCCCTGACGTGCTCCCGCGTCGGGAGTTCGTCGAGCGGTTCGCCACCGACGCGCTGGGTCGGCGAGTTCTCGACGTCGAGGTCGAACGCGTCCTCGAGTTCGACGAGGCGGTCGAACAGCGCGTCGTATTCCCGATCGGCGATGAGCGGGTCGTTCGCGACGTAGTAGCGGTGGTCGTGGTACTCGATGGCCTCACGAAGCACCTCAGCCTGTTCCCGGGCGGCCGACTCGTCCAGTGCGGCCACCGGCTCGAAGTCCGTCTCCGGGTCTCTGACGTAGGGGTTGTCCGTGGGTTCAGTGACCATTCGGTCTCCCCCGGCGTTGGGTAGCTGCGGACATACGGAGCCCATCGGCCGGACCCTCCCTACAGTTTGCGGCTTCGACGCTCCCGAAGCAGAGACGCCCGGTTTCTACAAGGTTCAAATGCCCCCGTCTCCGAACCTGTGGTAATGAACGGCAACAGGTTCGGCCGACTCTTTCAGGTCACGACCTACGGCGAGAGCCACGGCGAGGCCATGGGGGTCACCGTCTCCGGCTGTCCCGCCGGGCTCGAACTGTCAGAAGAAGACATCCAGCGCGACCTCGACCGGCGCAAGCCCGGCCAGTCGATGATCACGACGAGCCGCGGCGAACCGGACGAAGTCACCATCAACTCCGGCATCCAGGACGGCTACACCACCGGGACGCCCATCGGCATGGTCATCCAGAACAAGGACGCCCGCTCGGGCAAGTACGAGCCGTTCATCACGGCCCCGCGGCCGAGCCACGGCGACTTCACCTACTCCGCGAAGTTCGGCACTCGGAACTGGGGCGGCGGCGGCCGCTCGTCGGCCCGCGAGACGGTCAACTGGGTTGCAGCGGGCGCAATCGCGAAGAAGATCCTCGCCGCGGAGGGCGTCGAACTGAAGGCCCACGTCAATCAGATCGGCGACATCGAAGCCCCCGAGGTGTCCTGGGAGGAGATCCTCGAACACTCCGAGGAGAACGACGTCCGGTGTGCCCACCCGGAGACGGCCGAGGAGATGCGCGAGGCCATCGACCAGTACCAGCAGGAGGGCGACTCCATCGGCGGCTCTATCTACTTCGAGGCGCGCGGCGTCCCGCGCGGGCTGGGCGCGCCGCGGTTCGACTCCCTCTCCGCGCGACTTGGACAGGCCATGATGGCCGTCCCCGCTGCAACGGCGTTCGAGTTCGGCCTCGGCCGAGAGGCGCGGACCTGGACCGGCAAGGACCGCAACGACGACTGGGAGTTCGGCGAGGACGGCGACCCCGAACCCGTCGAGAACGACCACGGCGGCATCCAGGGCGGCATCTCATCCGGCGAACCCATCTACGGCGAGGTCACGCTCCACGCGCCCACCTCGATACCGAAGTCCCAGCAGACCGTCGACTGGGAGACCGGCGAGAAGAAGGAGGCGAAGGTCGTCGGCCGACACGACCCCGTCCTCCCGCCGCGGGGCGTCCCCGTCGTCGAGTCGATGCTCGCCCTGACCCTCGTGGACTTCATGCTGCTCGGGGGCCGCATCAACCCCGACCGCCTCGACGGCGACGTTGGCGAGTACGACACCGAGTACCACCCGTCGAGTCCCGTCAACGACCCCGACGACGCCGACACCGCCACCGAGACGCTGGACGAGTGAGATGAGCGAGGACGGCACCCGCTCGAACCCGTTCGGGATGGACGTGGACTGCACGAACTGCGAGGAACTCTGCGAGACGCGCGAGACAGTCGTCCACGGCTACGGCGACGTCGCCGCGGAGTTCGTCGTCATCGGCGAGGCACCGAGCGAGGGGGCCGACGAGTCCGGCATCCCGTTCACCGGTGCGGACAGCGGCATCCTCGACGTCCTGTCCGGGTTCGACATGTGCGAGTGGGACGACGAGACGCCGGTCATGGACAACGTCTTCCTGACGTACGTCACGCGCTGTCGCCACCCGGAACGGCCGCCGACCGACGCGGAGGTGAGCAACTGTGACCCCTTCCTCACGAGCGAACTCCGGATGATCAACCCCGAGATTATCGTCGCCGTGGGGCAGCGCCCGCTCGAAGCGCTCGCGTTCGAGTACACCACCCGAAGCGCCGACGACTTCGACGTCGAGGCGGAACACGCGACGACCGTCCGCGGCCGCGGCTTCGAGATTCTGCCTGTGATTCCGCCGAGGGAGCAGACCGACGAGCAGCGCGCTGCGTTCGTCGACCACCTGAGCGACGTGCTCGGACGGGACTACCGCCAGACGAAGGGCCGTCGCGGTCGCTGAGGGGCTGGCGGCACGCGCTCGTTCCTCCAATTGCGGCGAACCGAGAGCGGCGCATTCAAGGGCCGATGCGGCCGAGTACAACGCATGACAACGGTTGCGGTGCTCGCCGATCCCCCACACAGTGGTTTCGTCCTCGACGACCTCGCAGCGGCGTCGCCGCTCACGGACGACGAGGCGGCGACGCTCTACACCGCCATGCTGGCGGACGTCTGCCAGGCAATCGAGTCCAGCGGGGCCGACCTGCTCGTGAACTACCGCCCCGACGACCAGGTGCCCGACGGCGTGGACAGCGAGGCCGTGGTTCGAGACTCGCTGACCGGCGTTCTCGCCGACCCCAATTCGGTGCGCTTCGAGGTCCAGGTCGGCTCGACGCGCTCGGCGCGCATCGGTAACACCGTCACCCACTTGCTCGAACGCGAGGGCGTCAAGACCGCAGCAGTGGTCGACCCGACGGCGGCCTTCCTCGCGCGGACGAACGTCGACAGCGCCGCGATGAAACTCCGCAGCAGCGAAGTCGTCCTCGGCCCCGCGCCCGAGGGACGGGTCTACTACGCTGGCTTCGGCGCGCCGATCGACTTCGAGGACGCCTACACCGCGCCGGAACTCACGACGCTCACGGAGCGCGCCGCGGACGCGGACCACGACGTCGACTTCCTGCCGATGCAGCCGGTGCTCGATTCAGCCGCCGACCTCCCGACGGCGATCACGACGCTTCGAGCACACGAGCGCGCGGGTCGCGCGGTCCCACAGCGCACCGCAGCCTGCATCGAAGAGTTCGGGCTCTCCGTCGTCGACACCGAGAACGGTCTCGACGTCGTCTGAGAGTGACACTTCCGTCGCCTTCCGGCAATCGCCAGTGGCTTCCGGAACGTCTTTGAAGGTATCCCTCGAACAACAAATCGCGGTGGGATAGCAAAGCGGCCTAATGCGCCTGCCTTGAGAGCAGGTGGCGTTTCACGCCTCAGGGGTTCAAATCCCCTTCCCACCGTTTCTGTCGCGAGCAAGAACGCGAGCGACAGCAACGAGACGAAGGGGTTTGAACGAGGCGAGTCGCAGCACCCGAGCGAAGCGAGGGTGTCGTCTCGCCGTTGTTCAAATCCTCGTTCCCCAAAGTTCCTGGAGCGACGGCGACGGCCAGTGCCGCGACCACAGAGACGGCCAGTGCCGCGACCACAGCGACGGCCAGTGCCGCGACCACAGCGACGGCCAGTACCGCGACGACCACTCACCCGACTCGACGAGTTCGCGCGCACAGGTGCGGAAAGTCACGCAGCGCGCCGTAAAGCAGCCAGATGCCGACGCCAACGAGCACCAGCCCGAAGGCGATGAGGACGAGCGCGTGGGCCACGAGCGGGAGCGTGTCGGCGAACAGGCCGACGATGCCGACGAAGCCCGTAGTCGTCACGCCCTGAACGACGAAGAAGACGCCGAAGGGGACGGCGAGGAGTCTGGCGACGAGAGAGACGTACTCGCGCATAGCTTTGTTCGGCTGAGAATCTGCGTAAATCTTCTGCACGAACGATATGCTCGGCGGTGACCGCCCACCGGTTGGGTAACGCTTTTGCCAGCCTCGGACGGAGGGGAGACTATGGACTGGCCACACGACCCGGACGGAGAGGAGGGTAGCGAGGGGAAACGGAAGTACGGCCACGCGGTTCTCGCGAAGAAGATCGACGAGGAAGAGGACTTCCCGCTGACGGCGGATGAGTACGTCGAGGCGTACGGCGACCACCCGGTGCGCATCGATTACGAGCGCGTCGTCAGCGTCGCGGACATCTTCGAGCACGTCGACCAGGAGGAGTACGAGGACTTCCCGGACTTCCACAAGGCGATGGGGCGGGCACTCAGAGCGGCCGACCTGTGGCCGTACGAACTGGAGCACGCCTGACGCGACGGTTTCGGGGAAGAATCGCACATCCAAAGAAAGAAAGCCACGCATCGCAAATCGCCGGGTATCCGTGACGAACACGCAGGTTACCCATATCCAGATCGACAACTACGGCCCGTGGACGGTGACCCCGGAGCCCCGTCGCGAGGTGGATCTTCAGACGCTACAGTCGCGTCTGTTCGCCGACCTCTCGCAACTGTTCGGCAATCGTGAGGGATACGTCTTCTTCTCGCGATTCGACAACATGATCGCGGTGACGAACGGGATCAGCCTCGACGAGCACGCGCTCGTCCAGGAATCCGTGGCGAACCGCTATCCGGTCACGATGAGCCTGAGCGTCGCGACCGGGACCTCCCCGGCCGAGGCACTGGAGACGGCGACGACGCAGCTCCAGAACGCCGGCAGCGCCCAGGACAAGTCCCGGCGGCAGATCCTCCGTGGCCAGACCATCGACGAGGAGTTCCGGACGGATGAGGACGTCCAGATCGCCCACTTCGACGTCAACGACGCGACGGAGAAGTACACAGACCGACTCAACGAGTTCGATACGTTCATCCACATCGAACAGGGCTACGCCGAACTGATGCGGTACATGCGCGAGGCCCACGAGTCGCTCTCGTTCTTCGTCGGCGGCGATAACGTCATCGCCGTCTGTCCGGACCTCGGGACGGCTGAGTACCAGGACGCCATCGACCACGTCAACGAAGCGGTCGAGGTCGAATTGAAGGTCGGCGTCGGACGCGGACAGGTCGCTCAGGAGGCTGGCATGGCCGCCAAACACGCGCTGGAGGAGTGCCGGGCTACCGGCGAAGACGTACATCTCGACTTCTGACGTCTCCCAGATTGCCCGAATATCGGTCATTGGCCGTTCTCCGCGCCAATTTCGTACGTAGACTACCGGAAGTAATAAGCGTAGTGGGGGTACCTTTTAGCCGCCATGTGCCAAATGTTGGCACATGAATGAAGACGTCACAGTACAGGACGTGATGAACAGGGAGTACGTCGGCGTGAGCGAGTCCGACGAGTTGCTGGAGACGATGCAGATGATGGTGAGCGAAGACGCCGAGAGCGTGATGGTCCTCCGCGGCGACGAACTCGTCGGGGTGATGAGCGAGCGCGACGTGCTCGCCTACCTCGCCGACGAGGAGGACGTGCGTGGGGCGACGGTCGCCGACGCGATGACCGAGTCGGTTCCTCGGGTCGATCCGGAGACGTCCCTGGCTGCGGCCGCGAGCGAGATGTCGGCACAATCGACGAAGCGGCTCGCGGTGACGAACGGCCACCGACCGCTGGGGCTGTTGACGGAACACGACGTCATCACCACGGCCTCCATGGGACCGGCGCTGGAAGAACGGCCGGACGCTGAACGCGGCCTCGACATGACGGTACAGGCAGGTGCCGGCGGGGCTGCCCGGACCGACTCCACTCCCGAGTCGGGGTACGAAGACCAGGGAATCTGTGAGGTCTGTGGCTCTCTCGCCCGGGACCTGTCGGCCTTCAACGGGCAGTTGCTGTGTGCGGACTGTCGTGACATGTGAAGCCGCCGTCTCGACGTCTCCTACGGTAGACGTTCACGTACTGAGCCCTCGGTATGACCTCGAATGTCGAGGTGGGTACTTTTATACCACCTGGAGGTTATTAGCCAAGTGGTTATGTCACGGAACGTACCCAGGCGGAAGGTACTCAAAGGGATCGGAGCTGCAGGTGTCGTCGGTCTTGCAGGCTGTTCACAGGACAACGGTGGCGACGGAGGCGGTGAGACGACTGCGAGCCAGGAGACCACTGCGAGTGGGGGCGACAGTGGTGGCGAACTGCCGGACGTGCTGACGGTCATCGGTTACCCGTCGAGCGGAATCCAGATCTTCCGGGATTACTACAGTAGCTACTCGCCAGACGACGTCGAACTCGTCGTGCCCGACGGCATGAAGGACCCGAACATGCAGAAGCAGGTCGGGAACCCGATGGAGAACCTGACTGGGACCGCACCGTCCGCGGCAGGTCCGAAACAGGAGGCCTTCGCGGACCTGTTCAAGGACGAGTACGGCACGTCGCCCGGCGTCTTCACGGCACACACGTTCGACTCCGTCGCCGTGCTCTCGCTCGCCAACGCTGCTGCCGGCGAGAACGCTGGTCCGGCCATCAAAAACCAGATGCGGAACGTCGCGAACGGCGACGGCATGGAAGTCGGCCCCGACAACCTCGTCGAAGGTATCAAGGCCGCGGCGAACGGCGAGGCCGTCAACTACACCGGTGCGTCCAGCCCGGTCGACTTCGACAAGCGCGGTGACCCCGCAGCGGCCGCGTACGACGTCTGGAAGTTCGCACCGAGCAAAGACTCCGGCGTCGAGACCCTCGACACCATCAACTTCGAGGGCGAAGCCTCCGGCCCGAGCGCCGACAGCATCCCGGGCGGTACGGACCGCACCGCGAAGGTCGGCATGCTCCTCCCGGAGACGGGCGACCTCGCATCCGTCGGGAAGCCGATGATCCAGGCCGGCGAACTCGCCGCCAAGGTCATCAACGACGGCGATTCGTCCATCGAGATCGACCTCGGCTTCGAGGACAGCCAGACCTCGCCGCAGGCAGGCGTGAATGCGGCGAACTCGCTGGTCAACGCGGGCTACCCCGCCGTCTGTGGGTCGGCCTCGTCCGGTGTGAACGTCCCTGTCTCCAAGCAGGTCTTCATCCCGAACCAGGTCGTCGGCTGCTCACCGTCCTCGACGGCGCTTTCCGTCTCGTTCCTCGAAGACGACGACTTCATCTTCCGGACCGCACCGAGCGACCTGCTCCAGGGGCAGGTGCTCGCACAGGTCTCCGCCGAGCGACTCGGCGGTTCGACGGCGTCCACGCTGTACGTCAACAACGACTACGGCCAGCAGCTGTCCCAGCAGTACTCGGACACGTTCACGGAGGACCACAGCGGATCCGTCTGGCAACAGACTGGCTTCCAGAAGCAGCAGTCCTCGTACACGTCCGTGCTGAACAAGGCGCTCTCGAAGTAACGAGTCGACCTCGAACCCACGTTCATTTTTTCGACGCTACTCACCGAGCGACGGCGTCGTCGTCCGGAAGCCACGCACTACCGTCGAGCCACTGGCTCGTCGCGTGCTGCCATCCGAAGAACGAAACGGCGGCTGCGGGTTATCCGCCGAGGAACTCCTGGCGGACTTCCTCGTCGTTCAGCAGCGCGTCGCCGGAGTCGACGAAGCGGTTCTGGCCCTGGACCAGGACGTAGCCACGGTCACAGCGCCTGAGCGCCTCTTTGGCGTTCTGCTCGACCATCAGGATGGCCGTCCCAGCCTCGTTGATCTCGTCGATCTTGTCGAACATCTCCTGGACGAGGTCGGGCGCGAGCCCTGCGGACGGTTCGTCGAGTAACAGAAGATCGGGGTCCAGCATGAGCGCCCGCCCCATCGCGAGCATCTGCTGTTGCCCGCCGGACATCGTCCCGGCCTTCTGCTCCTGTCGTTCGTCGAGGATGGGGAACCGCTCGAAGACGGCGTCGAGCGCGTCCTGTGGAACTTCGTCGAGGATGTACGCCCCCATCTCGAGGTTCTCTCTCACAGACAGCGTCCCGAACACGTTGTCGTTCTGCGGGACGTACCCGATGCCCTTGTGGATGATATCCTCCGGACGAAGCTGACTGATCTCGTCGCCGGCGAAGTCGACGGAGCCGCCCATGTAGGTGGTCAGCCCGAAGACGCTCTTCATCACCGTGGACTTGCCGGCCCCGTTGGGGCCGACGATGGTGACGTACTCGGCGTCGCCGACGGTCATGTCCACGTCCTCCAGAATCTGGAGGTCCCCGTACCCTGCGTCGAGTTCGGATATGTTCAGCAGCGTCATATGTCCTCACCGAGATATGCGTCGATGACCTGGTCGTTCGCTTTGATGTCCGCCGGCTCGCCCTCCGCGAGCACGCTTCCTTGGTGCATCACGATGACGTGCCCACAGTTCTCCATGATGATGTCCATGTCGTGTTCGACGAGCAGGAACGTGTAGCCCTCCTCGCGAAGCTGATGGACGTGCTTCATGAGTTTCTTCTCCAGCGTCGGGTTGACGCCCGCGAGCGGTTCGTCCAGTAGCACCATCTCCGGGTCGGTCATGAGCACGCGAGCCATCTCCAGCAGCTTCCGCTGGCCGCCGGAGAGGTTCTTCGCGTACTCGTCCCAGAGGTGGTCGATCTCGAAGAAGTCGAGCATCTCCCACGAGCGCTCCAGGAGTGCCTCCTCTTGCTTTTTGACCTGCCCGCGCTCGCCCGGCGTCACGGAGCGCCAGAGTTCCTCGCCGCGCTGGTTCTGTGGCGCGAGCATGAGGTTCTCCAGGACGGTCATCTCGCCGAGTTCGCGGGCGATCTGGAAGGTCCGGACCATGCCCTGGTTCGCGATCTCGAACGGCGTCCAGCCCGTGACGTCCTGTCCGTTGAACGTCACCGACCCGGCGTCGGGTTCGTGGAACCCCGTGATGAGGTTGAACGTGGTCGACTTCCCTGCACCGTTCGGCCCGATGAGACCGGTCAGCGATCCGCGTTCGACGTGGAACGTCGCCCCGTCGACGGCGGTGATGCCGCCGAAGTGCTTCTCCAGGCCGTCGACGACAAGCGGATGGCCGTTCCCGTTCGAGTCGACTTCCGACCCGATGTCGGGGGACTGCTCTGCGGTCGTCATTCGGCGTCACCTCCGTCGGCCGCAGCGTCGCGGCCGTAGCCGCTGAGCTTGATCAGCGGGATGGACGCGGCAGTCTCCTTGCGGTGGCCCATGATGCCGTCCGGCCGTCGCTTCATCAGGACGATGAGCACGATGCCGAGCGCGATGATCCGGAAGTGACTGATGTTCTCGAACATGTACGCGATGAACGGGCCGATTCCGCTCAGTGCGTGTGCGAACGACGGTGGCGCGCTCGCCACCGTGAACAGCGCCTCGACGACGTTCTTCATGTACAGCGGCCCCTGGAAGAGGACGCCGACGAAGATCGCCGAGCCGATGACGCTCCCGGTGTTCGACCCGGAGCCGCCGATGATGAGCGCGACCCACACGAAGAAGGTGAACTGCGGCTTGAACGCCGTCGGGTTGACCGCCCCGAGGAAGTACATCGCGTAGAACGCGCCGGCGAGCCCCATCAGGGCACAGCCGAGCATGAACGACTTGATCTTGAATCTGTTCGTGTTCTTCCCGAGCGCGCGTGCGACGTCCTCGTCCTCGCGGATCGCTTTCAGGACGCGCCCGAACGGCGACTCGCCGGTGCGCTTGAACAGCCAGAAGTAGCCGGCGACGACGACGAGCAGCACGACCGAGATGACCGCGGTGTCGACGACCGGGGCCATCGTGCCCTGAACACCCATCGCCTCGTTGACTGCCGTGACGAGTCCCTCGTAGGCACCAGTGTCGAAGAAGATCCGTGAGATCGGTTCTTCGAAGTTGACGATGAGCCCGCGGCCACCCCCAGTCCCGATCTTGTTCCCGAAGACCGAGAACTCCTGGAAGGAACTGGACAGGAAGATGAACCGGACGATCTCCGACATCGCGATGGTCGTGATCGCCAGATAGTCGGCACGTAGCCGAAGGGCCGGCAACGCGACGACGAACCCGAGCAGCGCCGCCGCGATGACGCCTGCCAGGATGCCGACGATGACCGGCAGGCCGAGACCGCCGATCTGCGAGGCTGCGGCGGCCGACGAGGGGTCGACCGGCGGCTTCGAAACCATCAGCATCGTGTACGCACCGACGGCCATGAACCCGACGATACCGATGTTGAACAGGCCCGTGTACCCCCACTGGAGGTTCAACGCCAACGTGAGCATCGCGTACAGCGCGATGAGCAGCGTCAGTTGGACCAGCGTCGCGACGATGCCCCGCGTCGGGAGCCCGGAGATGAGCCCCATGACCACGTACCCCGCGTAGATCGCGAGGAACGTCGCGAGAATCTTCGTGACGTCGTACTCCCAGAGATCGCCGAGTGTGTTCGATTCCGTCATGCTGTCGACCTCCCTGCGAACAGACCCTCCGGCCGGACGAGGAGGATCAGAATCATGATTCCGAACGCGGCGGCCCGCGCGAAGTCAGTTGGTATCCAGATCTGGGACAGCGTCATCGTCAGCCCGATGACGAGTCCGCCGAGGATAGCTCCGTAGATGGAGCCGATCCCTCCCAGGATGACCGCCGCGAAGATGAGCAACAGCAGTAGCCAGCCGAAGTTGAACGTGAGCGTTCCGCGCCAGAGCACGAGCAGATAGCCGGCAGCACCGGTGAGACCGCCACCGATGATCCAGGTCCACCGGACGACGCTCTCGGTCGGAATCCCGGTGACGAGCGCGAGGTCCTCGTTGTCGGCCATCGCTCGCATCGCTTTCCCGAGCTTCGTTCGTTGCATCAGCACGTGGACACCCAGCATCAGCCCCACCGACGCGACGAGCAGCGTGAGGTCGTGTGCGTCCACGGCGAGCGTCCCGTCGACGAGTGGAACGCTCCAGTCCGGCACCAGACTCGCGTTCGTCGTCCCACGGTTGGACTGCGTGTAGACGAAGGCGATCAGGTACCGAAGGGCGAACGCGACGCCGACGCTGGCGATGAGCAGGGAGATGCCCTCCTCGTCGCGCATCGACTTGAAGACCAACCGGTCCACGATTAGCGCGACGGCAATCGTCGCCAGCGAAGCGACGATAAGTCCCAGAATCACGGCCACGGGCGTCTGTGTGATGCCGATACCCAGTTGCGGACCGTATACGTTGCCCGACGCGCCGACGAGGAGCAACTCCCCCAGTTCGGCTGTGCCGAGCCCGGCGATGAGATACGTGACTCCCCATCCCACGAACGCTCCGGAGGTGATGTAATCACCGTGGCCGAAATTCGCGAAATTCAGAATACTGTACGTCATCGAAAGGCCGATACCCGCGAGCCCGATCACCAGCCCACGCATCAGGCCGTCCCAGACGAGCGTTCCCAGCCGGGAAAATTGGATCGACCCGGACACGAACAGTCCCCAGAGCAGGGACAGTACCATGAGAACGCCGATGAAGGCGGCCCCAGCGATCAGAAGCCGTTGGCTCGTAATCTGACCGCGAGTATCTATCGTTTGTAGCTCCATGCGTACCCTCATCACGGTAGGTGCGTGGAGAACGCTAAAAACCTTCCTTCCTTATTCGGGGGGCGGGTAATCTGGGGGCAAACGTGACGTTCGTCCACTCCGTACTGGAACCAATCGATGAACGAGTCCGGACGCGACGAGGTCATCGTCGAGCGACCATCCAGAGAGGCAGTCGAGACACTCACCGACTTCTGGACCGGGCTCGCGAGCGAACAACGCCAGTACGAGTCCCACGTGCTCCCCGAGGAGAACCGAACGGCGATTCGGGAGATCCTCGTCAGACAGGTGGTCACCAACCGCATCCTCGTCGCCCGACGCGGTGATACCCTCGTCGGCTTCCTCTCGTACAACGTCGAATCGGGGTTCTTCGAGCAAGACGTGACTCGTGGCGTCGTCGAGCACCTCTACGTGCTCCCGGACCACAGGAACGATGGCATCGGCTCGGCGTTACTGGAAGCCGCTGAGGATGCCCTGCGTGACCGGAACGTCGATACCCTCGTGCTGGAGGCGATGGCCGACAACGAACCGGCGCGCAGATTCTACCGACGGCACGGCTATCACCCCCACCGCGTCGAGCTGGAGAAGCCAGTGGAAAACGACAATCACTAAATGGTGTCCGTCATAGCGAGACGTACGCGCCAGGGGAGCTTGGGCGGTGCAAGCACTCGACTTGTAATCGAGAATTCGTGGGTTCAAATCCCACCCCTGGCTTTCTGTGGCGAACGAACGTGCGGAGCGAAAGCCATTCTCGAAGTCGATTGCGGGAATCTTCCGTCGCTGACTTCGTGTCCGACACAGACGACGAGCGAGGAGGGTCGCTGCGAGCCCTGATCAAAAGGGTGTGGTTACACCATGGACAGCACGCATCCCCTGGGATCGGGGGAAGTTGTCACGGGGGGATGCGCGACTGGGCTCGTGGGGGTGAGGGTAGCATGGACGAGCCGACTGGGGATTTTCGACCAACCGACATCAACTTTGTGAATTTGGCAACCATCGGGGACGATATTGGATCAATACCGAATATATTCCGACCAGTTGTATGGATAACGATGGTTCTGCATGGTTAAATATTATTCATTTGGCGGAGGTAATGGACTGTTCCGGAGCCGCAACGACTGCCGTCTGGCCGGTACCTGGCGTGGGTCCGGGCGCTGGTCGCCCGATGCGAGACGGAACTCCCGCGAAGGGTGACCTGGCCGGACCCGTAGTGTCGCTACTCGCTGGCCCGTTCGGTGATGCCGGAGACCGTCACGCGGCCGTCGAGTTGGTGGCTCGAACCCGCAACGTAGAGCCGGATCGACTCGATTCCCGAGAAGCCGTTCGGTCTGACGATGCGGTCCGTGTTCATGAGTTGCTCGCCGAACGTCGCGGCCCGTGCTCGAATGGTGTACCCCGGAGAGTTGTCGGCCCACGGGGCGATCGGGCTGAACAGGAGCGTTCCGTGGCCGGTGAAGTCCTCGCCGCGGAGGATGTCGTGCTCGTCGCCGTCGTTGACGGTGTACCGGAAGTTGCCGCCCGTGAACTGCTCGCTGTCGTGCAGGTCGAGTTCTACCGCAATTGAGTCGTACGCGTCGAGTCCGGACACCTCGACGTCGAACCGTTTCTCGCCGGTGTTCTCGACGACGGCGTGGAGCGTTTCGGTCCGTGTGCCGCCACTCACGGCGGTCGCTGTCACCGACTGGAACGTCGGTGAGGTGCCTGTTGATTCGACGCGGGTCCACTCGGAGCCGTCGCCGACGAACACCGTTCCGGTGTCGGTTGCGGTGAACTTCGCGCCCGCTTTCGGCGTGTACTGGTCGCGATTCGTTGCTTCGTCGCGTACCTCCACGTCGGTATCGAGACGCTCGAAGTTCCCGTTGAGGGGGAGATGCCAGTCGGCGGCCCCCCTCTCTGGGGTCTCGTACTCGTGATTCTCCGTCATGCGTCCTCCAGAGGAACGCCGCCGTAGCCGGCTTCGCCGTAGCCCACAGCGCCGTAAGTCGTGGCCGTGCCATCGTCGGTCGCTGTCGTCGCGGCTGCCGCCGTGCTCGTCGTGCCGCCGTATCCGACGGTCGTGGTCGCTGCTGGCGTGTCGGTGGCTGGCGCCTCGTCGGTTCCCCCGAGTGGAATCGCGTCCCGCGCTCGCTGACAGCCACCCGTCGCGGTGGCGGCGAGCAGCGCGAAGAACGTCCGTCGTCGCATGTCCGACCGGTCTTCCGGAGCCGGTATAAAACCCGGTCGTCAGTCCGTCGGGGATTCGACCTCGGCCCCGTCGGTCTGCGACTCGCCGAGCGGCGTGACGGAGGGCGTCCCGGTCGCGGGGTTGGTCGTGACCGCGGTCCGGACGTCGAAGGCCTGGGCGAGGCGGTCGTCGGTGAGGACTTCGCTCGGGACGCCCGCTGCTTGTCGCGTCCTGTCGGCCAGGAGCACGAGTCTGTCGCAGTAGCGGGCGGCCATGTCGAGGTCGTGGATCGCGGTCAGAATCGCCTTCTCCTCCTCGGCGACGAGGGTGCGGAGGAGGTCGAACATCGCGACCTGGTGTTTGATGTCCAGACTGGCCGTTGGTTCGTCGAGCAACAGGGCTGGCGTCTCCTGGGCGAGCGCCTGAGCGAGGACGACGCGCTGGCGCTGGCCGCCGCTTAACTGACTGACGGGTCTGTCCCGGAGCGAGGCCGTGTCCGTTCGTTCGAGCGCGCGCTCTACGATCGCACCGTCGTCGTCGGTCCCTCGGAGCCGCTGGTGATACGGTGTCCGACCCATCTCCACGACCGCCTCGACCGGGAAGTCGAACGCGACGGACGTGTCCTGTGGGACGGTCGCGACGCGACGACCGACCTCACGAGCGGGGAGGGTGTGGACGTCGTCACCGTCGACGACGACGGATCCCGAGTCGGGCGTCAGCACGCCGTTGATGGTCCGGAGGAGCGTGGTCTTGCCCGCTCCGTTGGGTCCGATGAGTCCGACCACCTCGCCCGGCGAAACGGAGACCGAGACGCCGTTCAGTATCTCGACGCCGCCGAGGACGACGGACACGTCGTCGACGTCGATCACAGGCTGCTCACCTCCCTGTTCCGCAGGAGATAGAGGAAGAAGGGCGCGCCGAGGGCGGCCGTGACGACGCCCACCGGTAGCTCTGCCGGGCCGGAACGGGCGAGAGTGTCGGTCGCGACGAGGAACGTCGCGCCCGCGAGCGCGCTGGTCGGGAGCAGAATCCTGTGGTCCGGGCCAACGAGGAGCCGAAGCATGTGCGGGACGATGAGGCCCACGAAGCCGATAACGCCCGAGACCGCAACGGCAGCAGCCGTGATGACGCTCGACAGTGCGAGCAGGACACGCTTCGTCCGCTCGACGTCGATTCCGAGCGTCTGGGCGTCCTCTTCGCCGAGCAAGAGAACGTTCAGGTCGCGGCGGTAGGTGAACAGCACGGCGAACGCGAGCAGCGCCAATGGCAGCGTGACCTCGACCTCCTCCCAGCTACTGTTGTGGAGGTGGCCCATCATCCAGAAGACGGCCTGTTCGAGGCTGCGGCCGGTCTGGAGCATCATGAACGAGATGACCGCGCCGAGGAAGGTCTGGACGGCGACGCCGGCGAGCAGCAGCGTCGCGACCGGAGTGCGACCGGCATCCGTGGCGATGACGTACACGCCGAAGGCAGTGACGAGTGCGCCGAGGAACGCCGCAGCCTGCAGGTCCAGCGGCAACGCGAGCGGGAACGCGATGGTCGCGACGGCACCGGCGGCTGCCCCGGACGAGACGCCGATGATGGACGGGTCGGCCATCGGGTTTCGGAAGAAGCCCTGCATCACGGCACCGGCAGACGCCAGTGCGAACCCCACGACGGCCCCGAGGAGGATGCGCGGCAGTCGAATCTGTCGGACGATGGTCTCGTCGGTGCGAGGGACCGCGAAGTCGAAGAGGTACGTGTACTCGAGGTCGATTGCAGTTACGGGGATGGAAACGCCCGCCAGCGTCGCGCTCGCGGGCGCGGTGGTGACGACAGTGGGAACACCCACGGCATTGAGCGTGGCTTTGGCGACGATCGGCAGTTCTATAGAGACCGGCCCGACGGTCGCACTCAGGAGTACGACGACGGCGAGCAACCCGGTCAGGCCGAGTGACCACACGACCGTCGGGCGACCAGACATTGCACGCAAGTCGGATTGCTTTAGGCAAATACTTGTTGTATAGCGTGTAGATAGAGGACTATGACACGGGCTTTCCGAAATGGACTCATGGTAGTCTGTCTCTTGATCGCGGGAATCGCTGCCGGCGGACCGCCAGCGACGGCTGCGAGCCAGGGCGACACCGTCCCAGCCATGGGCGAAACGGTCGATTGTACGTTCCCGGTGTCCGTCGAGGACGCCACTGGCACCACGGTCACGGTCGACCAGGAGCCCCAGCGAGTCGTCGTGTTGGCTCCGAGCGCCGCCCAGACGATGTGGGAAATCGGCGCGGCGGAGAAGGTCGTCGGGATGCCGGTCAACGCGTACACGTCGTACCTGAACGGCTCGGAGAGTCGGGAGAACGTCGTCGTCTCGACGGGCAAACCGAAGCCGGAGGTCATCGTCGGCCTCCAGCCCGATATCGTCCTGGCACCGAACCTGGTCGACAACGAGACGGTCGAGAGCCTGCGTGACAAGGGCCTGACCGTCTACCGATACCGCCCGTCAGGGACGCTCGAGGACGTCTACGCGAAGACGGAGCGGACGGGACTGCTCGTCGGCGAGTACGAGCAGGCCGCTCGCGTCAGTGCGCAGATGGAAGGTGAAGTTGACGCCATCGAGCGCGCCGTCGAGGGCGAGGACCGCCCCCGCGTCTACTACGCGATGTCGGGGGGCTACACGGCCGGGCCAGGGTCGTTCATCCACGAGATCATCACGACGGCGGGCGGACACAACATCGCGGCCGAGGCCAACATCACGTTCTACGAAGCGATCAGCACGGAGGTCATCGCCGAACAGGACCCCGAGTACATCGTGGTGACCGAGGACGTTCCGCTGCCCGACAACGCAGCCGTCCAGAACTCGACGGCAGTCCAGGAAGACCAGGTCATCACTGTCGACAGCAACTACATCAGCCAGCCCGGCCCGCGCAACACCGTGACGCTCGCCACGCTCGCGCAGGCGTTCCACCCCGAAGCCACCGCGAACGTCGACTTCGACGCAGTCGAGACGCCGACGCCGTCCTCCTGTTCGATGCAGACGACCGCGGACGGG
This sequence comes from Haloarculaceae archaeon H-GB1-1, assembly GCA_029688825.1. Taxonomy (GTDB): domain Archaea; phylum Halobacteriota; class Halobacteria; order Halobacteriales; family Haloarculaceae; genus JARUKX01. Next base: position 28,793 of record JARUKX010000027.1, read on the forward strand.
AGCGTTGCCACGCAGGCCGTGACCACCGACAGTACACCGACGACCGCAGTTGGCGGTCCGGGATTCGGCGTCTCGGTCGCCCTCGCAGCAGTTCTCGGGGCCGCCCTGCTCGTCGGACGACGCTCCTGACGACCACCGCCGTTTCTGCCGCGCGTCGAGCGAGTACTTTTGGGGGGAGAGTCCATATGGGTTGGTGGTAACAATGGGTGTGGGTAGCGATAACGAGGGTATACACGTAGTCCACGTAGACGACGATTCCGCGATGGTCGAACTGGTGGCGACGATGCTCTCACGGGAAGACGGCGCTATTTCGGTCACGACGGCCACCAGCGCGGCAGACTGCCTCGAAATACTCGGCGTGGAGGGGTCGTTCGAGACCGAACTGGAGCGGACCGTCGATTGCGTCGTCAGCGACTACCAGATGCCGGGGATGAACGGACTCGAGTTCCTCGACGAGCTACGAACGGCGTATCCGGAATTGCCGTTCATCCTCTTCACGGGGAAGGGCAGCGAGGAGATCGCCAGCGATGCCATCTCGGCGGGGGTGACGGACTACCTCCAGAAAGAATCAGGGACCGACCAGTACACCGTTCTGGCCAATCGCATCAGGAACGTCGTCGAACAGCGTCGCGCACAGGAGACGCTCGAATCGGAGCGCAGGCGGTTTCGGTCGTTGCTGGGGAATTCCTCCGACGTGATCGCCGTGCTGGACGAGGATGGAATCATCCGCTACCAGAGCCCATCCACCAAGCGAATCCTCGGGTACGACCCGGAGACCCTGGTGGGCGAAACCGGTCTCGATTACGTCCATCCGGACGACCTGGACCACACGAGGGAGCATTTCGCCGAATTCGCCGAGGGCGACGCCAACGACCTCCAACGCGTCGAGTATCGATTCCGCCACGCCGACGGACGGTGGATCTGGCTCGAATCCGTGACGAACGGTCGATACCACGAGGAAGCGGGTGGTTTCGTCATCAGTTCGAGGAACGTCACCGAGCGACGTGATCGAGTGACCGAACTGGAACACCGCCGGGACTCCTACCGGCAGATGATGGACCATTCTCCGTCACCCACGGTCGTGTTCGACGAAGACACACGCATCCGCTACGCCAACGATGCGGCAGCGGCGCTGGTTGGTGTCGATGACACGGCGGAGCTTCTGGATGCAGACGTTCTGACGTTCGCGCGAGAAGACGACGTTCCAGTGGCCAGAGAACGATTCGCTCGGGTCCTTGAGGAGCGAAGGCCGGCGCCGCGTCGCGAGTTCGAGATGACGACCGTCGACGGGGAGCCACGTCGCCTCACGTCCGCAATGGTGCCGGTGACCTTCGATGGAGAGGCGTGCGGACAGATCCTTCTCAACGACGTCACGGAGGACGAGATACGATGGGAGACGCTCGAGCGATCTCGCCGGAAGTACCGCTCGCTCGTCGAGACGGCACCCGACGCGATATTCATCACCGACGCGGAAACCGGCGAGATACTCGAAGTCAACGACAGCGCGACAGAACTGATGGACGCCGACCGGGACGCGCTCGTCGGACGTCACCAGACGTCCCTCCATCCCGCCGAACACGCCGAGCGGTACGCGAGACTGTTCGAGGAGCACGTCGATGCCGGTAGCGCTGTCACGACCGAGGAGGTCGGCGGCGAGCAACTGTACGTCGACACCGGGTCGGAGTGGATCCCGGTCGAGATATCCGCGACGGTGCTGGAACTGCCGGACCAGACCCTCATCCAGGGGGTGTTCCGCGACGTCTCCGACCGGAGAGAGCGAATCAGCGAGCTCAAGCACCATCGCGAGCGCCTCGGGGAGTTCACGGACCTCGTGAGCCGCGACCTCCGGAACCCGCTCAACGTCGCGATGGGAGAACTCGAACTCGCGAGACTCGAATCGGACTTCGACCATCTCGACGGCGCTGACGCGGCGCTGGAACGGATGGACGCGCTCATCGACGACCTGCTCGCACTCGCGGAGATGGGGGCCAGAGTCGAAGGGCGTGACGCTGTGTCAATCTCTGACGTCGCCCGGACCGCGTGGACGGCCGTCGACACCGGCGACGCCACGCTAACCGTCGAACCCCTCCCGGACCTGCGGGCGGACGCGGACCGCCTGGAAGTCCTGTTCGAGCAGTTGTTCTCGAACGCGGCCACACACGGGCCGACCGAGGGGAGCGACGCAATTTCGGTGACCGTCGGCGGACTCGACGCCGACGGCCTCGATTCCGATTCCGATTCCGATTCCAGTTCCGACTACGTGGTCTCGTATCTCGACGACCGGCCGGACCGCAGGGGAGGGGACGAATCGAGCGCGGTCTCCGACTCGGCCGCAGGGTTCTACGTCGAGGACGTTGGGGAAGGTATCACGTCGGACGATCTGGAGCGGGTGTTCGAACCCGGCTACTCGACGGCCGCTGGAACCGGATTCGGGCTGACCATCGTCGGTGAGATCGCCGCAGCGCACGGGTGGCGGCTCTCCGTCACCGAGCGCGACGGCGGCGGCGTCCGCTTCGAGATACGGACCGATGTCGAGCGGATCCGGTGACGGGAATCGAAGGGCCACGGTGGTACGCACCTCCACCATATTTATGCTTGCAGAATGGCTCTATGTGGCTAGTAGATGGGGATCGACCAGGATTCGGGGGAGGATGCTGCGAACGAGGAGAATCACGAAGACTCCCGGGTCCCGCGCCCGTCCGACGATGGCGGTCGCGAACGCGAATCGTCGGTCCCGCGAACGAACGGCGACTCCGACGATCCCACCGACGTCTCGACAGCGACCTCGGAGGGTGACGACAGTGACCGCCCCGACGACGCCGAGGACGAGTCGTCTGCGGCACCGTCCGGGTCAGGTCCCGACGACGAGGCGGTCAGCGAGCGAGTACTCGACGACGTCCGCGCCCTGGCCGGCGAGGGCGGCCAGTTCGATGCCGACGGCGAGGGTCACGGTCGACCGCCCGCTGCTTTCCCAGCCGACGCCGAGGACGCGGCGTCTCCTGGCGCGGTCGAAGACCGCATCACCGCCGATCTGGTGGCCGCCTTCGAGAGCGGAACCGCGGTGGCTCCGGAACTGGAACGGCCGGACGAGTCCTTCCTCGAAGCGTCGTTCTTCGACTTCGAGCCGCTGGCAGGACGGCGCGAGCTAGCGGGGTACTGGCTGAACGAACCGTACGCGTACGCGGCGATCCTCGTGAATCCCGTGAACAAGCGTCGGACGTACCACGTCTTCGAGCCGACGCTGGACGACTTCGAGCGGTATCTGCGACAGGACCTCGCGACGAAGCTTCGCCAGGAGTTGCGCCAGGGGACCGCCTCACAGAGCGAGCAGGATTTCGAGCGACGGCTCGCTGCCCTCCTGGCCGAACACGGACGAACCGTGGACGACGGCACCCTCTACAAGCTGCTGTACTACTTCCAGCGCGACTTCGAGGGGTACGGCGTCATCGACCCGCTGATGCGCGACCGAGGAATCGAGGACATCTCGTGTGACGGACACGACGTTCCCACGTACGTCTACCACAGAGAGTTCGAGAACCTTCGGACGAACCTCGTGTTCCCCGAGTCTCGGCTGGATTCGTTCGTCGACCGGCTGGCCAACATGGCCGGCACGCACGTCTCCATCGCCTCGCCGCTCCGAGACGCGACGCTCCCCGACGGGTCACGGCTCCAGTTGACCCTCGGCGGCGACGTCGGCGTACGCGGCTCGAATTTCTCCATCCGGAAGTTCAGCGAGGTCCCGCTGACGCCAGTCGACCTCATCGCGTCGAACACGTACTCGGTCACGGCGATGGCGTTCATCTGGCTCGCAATCGAACACCAGAAGTCGTTCGTGTTCGGCGGGCCGACCGCATCGGGGAAGACCACCGCCATGAACGCCGTCTCCCTGTTCATCCCGCCGGATAGCAAGATCGTCTCCATCGAGGACACGCGGGAACTCGCGCTGCCACACGAGAACTGGATCGCGGGCAAGACCCGCGCGTCTGCGTCGATCGACGAGAACCAGCAGGTGACGATGTACGAACTGCTGGAGGCCGCACTGCACCAGCGTCCGGAGTACCTGATCATCGGCGAGATTCGGATGCAACCCAGGGTCATCAGGACCTTCTTCCAGGCCATCGGGACCGGTCACGCGGGGTTCACGACGTTCCACGCGAACTCGGCGACGAACGTGTTGCGGCGCTTCGAGCAGGAACCGCTGAGCGTTCCCCGACAGATGCTGGAAGAGCTGGACCTGGTGGGGATTCACCGCATGCTCCAGCTCGAGGACAGGCGATATCGACGGCTCCACGACCTCGCGGAGATGAGCGGCGCCGGAACGGACGGTTCCGCTCGACTCCAGACGCTGTTCGAGTGGGACCCCAGTTCGGACACGCTCGAATTCGCGCTCTCGGAGTACATGGAGTCACGAATCGCGCAGGAGGTCATCGACATCCATGGCTGGACTGCGGAGCACCTGTTCCGCGACCTCCAGCAACGAACCGAGATCCTCTGGTACATGGTGGAGAACGACGTCACCGACTTCGAAGACGTCGCGACCATCATCCAGACGGCGTATCGAGACAGGGAGTACCTCCTCGAATCGATACGGTCGGCGTCGTTCGACCCGGCGCAGCTCCGGGGAGAGCAGGCCGACGTTTCGCTGGAGCCGGGGACGACACTCGGCGGATCCGAGGCCGCCGACGACGTATGAGTGGCGACACCGGCGGCGGCGAGGGAGTGTTCGAACCGCTCACGTACGAACCGCAGGACCCGCACCCGGACGTCGACGAGAGCGACCTCCGAGCCGAGTACGGGCTCGTTCGAGCGTACTTCAAGGCGCGGCCGGAGCAGTTCGCCGACGTGCAGCGCCGACTCGAACGGGCGCGGATGGCCGACCCGTACGACGTCTATCTGTCGCGACTGGTCAGGAGGACGCTCGCCGCGTTCGGAACCGGCGTGATCGTCACGCTGGTCTTCACGCTCGGACTGCTGAGTCTGGCACCCTTCCGGATCCCCGTCTCGTTCCGTGGCTCGGCGGCCACCAGATATCTCGTCCTCGACGTGCCTCCGGGGACCACGGAGTACGTCCTGGCCCCTCTCGCTGCACTGGACGTGGGATTGCTCGTGGGGTTCGTCGTCGCCGTCGGGTACTGGGTGGCTCCGATCGTTCGGATCGCCGAGCGAGAGCGGGAGATAACCCGGTCGCTCCCCCACGCCACCGTCTACATGTACGCACTCTCCCGCGGCGGGCTCGAACTGACGCGGATCTTCGACGACCTCGCGGCCGCCCGTTCGACGTACGGCGTGGTCTCCGACGAGGTGCGACTGATCATCCAGGACGTGCGGTCGTTCGACCTGGACTTCGAGGCCGCGCTCGAACGCGCCCAGCGGGAGACGCCGTGCTCGGAGTTCGCCGGGTTCCTCGACGACCTTTCGGGCGTCATCAGCACCGGGTCACTGGAAGCGTTCTTCGAGCGGAAGGCCCAGCGGCATCTGGAAGCGTCCCGACGGGCGCAGCGAGAGACGCTGGAGACGCTCTCGATCCTCGCCGAGGTGTACATCGTACTCGTGTTCGCGACGCCGCTGTTCCTGCTGGTCATCCTCATCACTCTGGGATTGACGGGCGGCGACGCACTCGTCCAGACCTACAGAGTGACGTACGTGGGCGTCCCGGTCGGCATCGTGCTCACGCTCGTCGGTATCGCCGCGTTCACCGAGACGTACGAGCATCCGACCGACGACGCGCCCCCCGTCGAGGCCCGAACCGGTCACGAGACGGTTGCGCCGCCATCCGACGACGCAAGATTCGACCGCTACCGGCAGTCCCGTCGCTGGGAGGACATCCGGGACCTGCTCCGGCGGTTCCCGGAGCTCGTCTACGAGAAGCCGAATCGCGTCCTCCTGATCTCGGGTCCGGTGGCGCTGGCCTTCGTGGCCGCCATCCACCTGACCGGGTTCGCCCCGGCTACGCTCGCCGCCTTCGACGACCGGCCGCTTCACTCGACGACGTGGCTCCTCGTCCTGCCGGGACTCGTCGCCCTGACTCCGCTCGCCGCGATTCACGAACGTCGGCGGCGACTGCGGATGCGGACCGTGGACCGATTCGCAGACGTGCTCGAAGGCGTCGCGGACGCGAACGAATCCGGAAAGAACCTCCCGGCCGCGCTGTCCTACGTCGGGTCTCGGACCGACGGCCCGATTGCGGCGGAGATCGAACGCGTCCGGGAGGACGTTGAGTTCGGACGGACGACCGAGGAGGCGCTCGTAGCGTTCGCCAACCGACTCCGTATCGTCAGCGTTACGCGAGCGACACGGATGCTGCTCGACGGCCAGCGGGCGACGGACTCCGTCGGCCCAATTGCTCGGCTGATCGCGGCGGACATGCACACTCGGTACGACCAGGAACTGGGGCGCAGGGAGTCGCTGCAGTCCTACGTCGCCATCGTGTTCATCGGCGTCCTCGTGTACGTCGGCGTCCTGCTGATTCTGGACGTGTTCTTCCTCTCGCAGTTCGTCGGGCTGCCGCTCGACGAACTCCAGATCGAACAGACCGTGCCGCTCGCGGCGGACATCCCACAAAAGGCCTACCGGACGGTGTTCTATCACTCCTCGCTCCTGCAGGCCGTGGGCAACGGACTGGTCCTCGGCCTGCTCGTCGAGGACGACGTTCGCAGCGGACTGAAGTACGCGATTCCGCTGGTCATCGTGGTCGTGCTGGTGTTCGGCGTCACGATCGCGTAGGAGCGGCGACGGATCCGCCATACGGCCAACGCGGTATAGTTTTTATTCAGGAGTGAGTTATCGTCGATCATGTTTGAACCGTCGGTCAGCGTGGGATTCCTCCACGACGGCACCCTGTCGACCGAGCAGGAAGCAGCGATTCGGTGGGCTCGTGGCGTCGGATACGACGTCGACGACGTCGAGTTCCAGGGGGCCGACTCCGCACGCGAATTCGCGGCGTACGACGTGCTCTGGTGGCACCGAGATGCACCGCTGGACGAGGAGTGGGGGTCCGATGCCGGCGGCGATGCGGTCGAATCCGCCCTCCACGACGGCGGCCGTCTCCTCTTGAGCCTGCGCGGCATGGCCGCGGTCGACGCGTTCGGCGTCGACGACGTCCCTCCCAACGACGTCGGGACCGGCAGCATCACCGAACCAACCGGCGTGCTGTGGAAGGCGATCCACGACGACCACCCGGCGGTCGAGGCGTTCGACTCGCTCCGCGTTCCGATCTGCGAGCACGGCGCGGTGCCGTATGCGCGCTACGAGGGACAACTGCCCAATCGGGGCGAGGTGCTCGCGTCGACGGTGCGGGGCGAGCACGACCTCCCGAATCAGGTCTCGGTCGTCTCCTGGGAGGTCGGGACCGACGGTGCGGTCATCGGCGTCGGTGCGCCGCTCGCCTTCGACGAACCGACGAGCGACCACGTCGCCCACCGCCGCGATGCGTTCGCGGCGGGGCTGGTGAACGCGCTGGCAGACGACGGCACCGATCATCCCTCACGGCCGCTGGACCGTGACGACCTCAGGACGGTTCGTCGCGAACTCTCGGACGACCTCCGTCCGTCGGCACACCTCACGCCACCGGCGAACTGGCTGAACGACCCGAACGGCGTCGTCGAGTGGAACGGTCGCTATCACGTGTTCTACCAGTACAACCCCGGTGGGCCGTTTCACGACGCGATTCACTGGGGCCACGCCGTCAGCGACGACCTCGTCCGGTGGGAGGACGAACCGGTTGCCCTCACCCCGTCCCCTGACGGGCCGGACCGCGACGGGTGCTGGTCCGGGTGTGCCATCGATGACGACGGCGTGGCGACCATCCTCTACACAGGCGGGCGAGACCGGGCACAGCTCCCCTGTCTGGCGACCGCGGACGACGACGACCTCCGTACGTGGCGCAAGCACCACGACAATCCCATCATCGACGAGCCGCCGTCGGATCTCGACGTGCTCGAAACGGACCACTGGGAGGCCGAGTTCCGCGACCACAACGTCTGGTTCGAGGACGAGCGGTGGCACCAGGTCATCGGGACCGGCGTCACGGACGTCGGCGGTGCTGTGCTGCTGTACACCTCCGAAGACCTCCGGGACTGGCGCTACGAGGGACCGGTGCTCGTCGGCGAGTCGGAGACTTCGGGAACCGTGTGGGAGTGTCCCGAGATACTCGACCTCGGCGACGCCGACCTCCTCCACGTCTCCAACTACGAGGACGTCCGCTACTTCCTCGGGACGTTCGCGGACGGGTCCTTCCACGTCGACCGGGAGGGACTCCTCGACCACGGCGACTTCTACGCCCCACAGTCGATGGACGACGGCGATCGGTATCTCACGTGGGGCTGGCTGACCGAAGCGCGCGACGTGAGTGCCCAGTGGGACGCCGGCTGGTCCGGTGCGATGTCGCTTCCCCGCGTTCTGGACCTCGGTTCCGACGGACGGTTGCGACAGCGCCCCGCCGAGGAGGTTCGGGAGTTGCGCGAGCGGCGACTCGACGTTCCGGACCAACTCGACCTGGATTCGGGCGACTGCACGGACCTCGACGTCGGCGGCCGGTCGCTCGAACTGGACCTGACGATCCGGCTGGACGACGCCGATTCCGTCTCACTTACCGTGCTGGAAGCGCCCGACGGTGAGGAGCGGACGCCCATCCGGTACACCCGGGACGGTCGGCTCGTTCTCGACCGCACGGCGTCGAGCGTCGACCACCGGGCGTCGACGGACTCCCTGGAGATGCGCGTCCCGCCGTACGACGAACCGCTCTCGCTCCGGGCGTTCGTCGACGGCTCGGTCGTGGAGCTGTACGCGAACGAGCGCCACTGCATGACGGGCCGGGTCTACCCGACGCGCTCGGACAGCACGGGCGTCTCGCTGTCGGCACAGGGTGGGTCCGCGACGGTCTCCTCGCTCGCGGGCTGGGAGCTCGGGAGCATCTGGGCGGCGACCGACACGGCAGCCGAACCGACCGCACCGAGACGGTGAGTCCGGGCCAGAACGTCACTCGCTCCGGGTCGCGGATACGTACCCGCACTTGCCGGTGTCGGACGGCGACCTCGCTCCTCGTTCGTAGCTCCGAAATTCCGGCAACGCCTCGTCGAGCGTCGGCACCTCCCAGTGGTCGAGCGTCCCGAGTATCTCCGTCCGGTCGCCAGTGACCGACAGTCGAATCGTCGGGGCGAGGGTGCCGCCGAAGCGTCGCCGCTGCTCGGACTCGGACAGGCCGGCGACCTCGTCGAGCGAGCCGCCGGCGAAGTCGAAGTAGTTGAAGAAGCTCTGGACGAGCACTTCCTCGCGATGCGGAAACGCCATCCACGAGTACGACTGGAACGGGGCGTTCGAGGGATTCGTGACGACGAGCCCGGTCCCGTTCAGCGGTCGGTACTCGCCGCGGAGGGAGTCGGCGACGAACCCGTAGAGCGCGTCGTACCCGTCGAGTCCGGGCGCGAACGTGTGCATGTGGCTGGAGACGAACAGGTAGTATCGACCGTCCTTTCGGACCACGTGTGGTCGTTCGAGCTCCTGGTTCACGCACACCGCGTCGAGTACCGGGGGTCGAAGCTTCCACTCCAGCGGGTCGCCGGTCGGCGAGTGGGCCACGCCGACGCAGCCGTTGAACTCCTGCTGGGCCGCATCGCCACCACAGGCGTCGTCACCCTCTGGAACCGGTGTATTTGCCTCGAACAGGAGGTACGTCTCGTCGGTCGCCGGGTCCTCGTAGAACCACGGGTCGCGGAAGGTGTAGATCATCCCGCGGGACTGCGCCTCGGTCTCGTACCACTCGCCATCGGGACGGAGCAGCGTCTCGTGTGACCAGGAGCCAGCGATGGAGAGGTGGTCATCGTCGTACTCCAACCGCCCGCCGGTCGCGCCGACGAGCCGCTGGGTGTACGTCAGTTCGTCGGCCCCGTCCTGCCCTGCGGCGGTGTAGAACAGATAGAGGTCGCCGTCGTCGTACAGCGCCGAGCCTGCCCACTGTCGCTGCCCGAGGGCGTCGTCGTCGAACACCGGCCCGCCGACCTGCCAGTGCTGGCCGTCGCGCGAGTAGCTGTAGCGGATGGTCGCGACGTCGTGGCGCTTGCCGGGAAGGAGGTCGGCATCGGCGGTCAGCGAGAACGCGACGCGCCAGCCGTCGACGTCCGCGACGCGGCCGTGTCTGTCGCGCAAGAGCCAGGTGTCCCACACGTGGACGTCCCGTGCTGGATCGCTATCCGGTGGATAGATGATCGGCGCAACGGCTCCGGGCGTGCGCTCGATACCGGCAGCCTGGTCGCGGCTCCACTGTGAGTGAGACGGGTCGCCCACGGAAGACGGGCTTTCAGAGCGGGAGGAATCGACCATGGTCCAATGTTAACTCTATAGAGAATAAATCATCCGGACTCTGGTTGGTCTTCCCGCGTCCGCACGCAAGCGACGGCCGGTCAGGAGTCACTCGAACGATAGCGAGAGCGCGGACCCGTCGAGGCCGATCCGGAATCTGTCCACCGTCCGGGCGTACCGAGTCACTCTGTTCCCGTCGGAGCGAATCCGGTGTCTCTCTTCGAGGAGGCCGACCTCGCTCAGCAACCCGAGCTTTCGGTAGGCAGTCGAGCGGGCGAGCGAGCACCGACTGGTGAGTTCATCTGCGGTTCGGGGTTCGTCGAGCGCAGCGAGCAATCGGCGGCAGTCGGGGTCGTCCAGGACCGCCACCACGTCGTTCCCGGACGCGTTCGTTCCGAGCGTGAGCCGAGTATCTTGTCGGTCACAACTCGCGTCGTCGAAGTGCATACCTCCGAATTCGGCCCGACGTTCCCAGTCGATGTTGCCGAACGCGTTCGGATCAGGTCGGCGCGTCGTGGCTGATGTATATCTCGTGGGCTTCGATGTCCTCGAAGGCGGCGACGCGGCCGCCGACGTCGATGGTTCCGTCCGCCGTTTCGACCGTTATCGCGGCTACCTGGCCACCTCTGTCGATGGTCACGTCGACGACCTGGCCCGCGATAGAGCGGTACTCGCCGGTCTCGACCTCCCGGCCTTCGATGTTGGCGTAGTAGACGCCGTCTCGTTCCTGGATGTCCTTGATACAGCGTCGGATGGACGCGTAGCGTCGCGGATACTCCCACACGTCGCTGGCGTCGGTCAGCACCTCCGCCGTCGTCCACAGGACGGTGTTGAAGAAGCCGGTGATGAGGAACCCGAGCTCCGAGCGGTTGAAGATGACGCCGTAGAGGTCGCCGGCGCCCGAGATAGCGTCGCGGGTGGCGAACACAGAGTAGTCGCCGTCCGCGACGGCGAGGACGGGCGTCGTCACGCCGCGGCGAGCGCGCGTGATGGTGGCCACCGTTCCGTAGTCGTAGTCTTCGGCGGCGGGAACGTCACGGGCGGGGGTCAGGAGCAATTCGATGACGACGCCGCGGGATCGAGCTTCTTCGAGGTCGTCTTCGAGTCGACCGAGGAGGTTCGGCGTCAACGACAGGACGAGTTCGTACTCGGCCGATTCGATGACGTCTTCGATGTACCGCAGGATGGACGTCGAGGATTTCACCAGCGACACGGCTTCCGTGACTCCTGCCGGCTCGGTGTACCGACGCTTCAGCGACTCGCTGATCGTCTCCAGCGAGTCGGTCAAACTCGGAAACACGTCTTCGGGGTCGATGGCCACGATGCGCATCGGTCGGGATTCCCGTATCTCCACCAGCTCCCTGTCTTCGAGTTCCCGGACGATGTCGTAGACGCGCGTCTGTGGAACGTCAGAATGCTCGGCGATCTCGCTCGGCGTCAGCTCGCCGTTGTCGAGCACTGCGAGGTAGACGTCCATCTCGTAGTCCCCGAAATCGATGTGCCGCTGGACCCGGTCGATGGTTCGTTGAATGTCCTCATCGGCCATGCCGTCCCGTTCAGTCGGGGCTGTGAAAAATTCACCGAGTATCGAATTATCTATATCATACTAGACGGGACGTTCAGCCGGCTACGCGGAAGAATCACTCCTCGACGTGTGACGGCTCCGTCAGAATTCACTCAAATTTCAATTAATATCCGCAAGTATTAAGTGAGAGTCACCTGATGGTGAGGACGGAATCGGTGAAGTGTTACACAATGTCGGGGGAAGACAAATTCACACGACGGCGGTACGTACAGATTGCAGGCACCGTGGGCGCAGCCGGACTGGCCGGCTGTTCCGGTGGCGACGACGGATCGAGTTCCGGCGAGGACTCGGGCAGCGGCACGACGGCGTCCGGAGAGGAGACCTCCTCCGGAACGAGCGCGCCGCTCGAAGTCCTTCACGGCTGGACCGGCGGCGACGGTAAGACAGCGATCAACGAGACCGTCAAAGCCTTCAAAGAAGAGTATCCGGAGATGGCCACGGACTTCCGCCCCATCGGTGGCGGCGGAAACGAGAACCTCAACGCTGTCGTCGCGAAGCGTCTCGGCAACAACAATCCGCCGAGCGCGTTCGCCGGCTGGCCGGGCAACAACCTCGTCAAGTACGAGGGTGCCCTCGGCAACCTCGACAGCGTCTGGGAGGGTGGCCTCCGCGACGCACACGTCAAAGAGGCGGTCGACCTCTGTCAGTACAACGGGCACTTCCGCGCGATGCCCATCGGCTCCCACCGCCTGAACAACCTCTTCTACAACGTCTCCGTCGTGGAAGAGGCGGGCGTGGACCCGAGTTCGCTCTCCAGTGCGAGCGACCTCATCGACGCGATGGACGCCGTCGCCGAGAACACGGACGCCGTCCCGATGGCACACGCGATGAAGGGTGCCTGGACGACGCTCCAGCTGTTCGGCGTGGTCATGCTCAGCACGGAAGGCTACGACGCCTACATGGACTTCGTCGAGGGTAACGGCGACGAGGCGGCCGTCAAATCCGCCCTGGAGACCACGAAGGAGATCCTGACGGGCTACATCAACGAGGACGCCTCGTCAATCGGCTTCACGACGGCCAACCAGAAGCTCATGAACGGCGAAGCGGCGTTCATCCACCAGGGTAACTGGGCAGCCGGTGCGTACAAGAACGCCGACCTCACGTACGACGAAGACTGGGGTTCGGTCCCGTTCCCGGGTACGTCGGACATGTACACCATCCACATCGACGGCTTCGTCTACACCGGCAACAACCCGTCGCCGGAGAAGGCGAAGAAGTGGATGGCGTTCGCCGGCGGGAAGACCGCACAGAAGACCTTCAATCAGTACAAGGGCGCGATTCCGACCCGAACCGACGTCTCCAAGGAGGCGTTCGGCCCGTACCTGAGCAAGGTCATGGACGACTTCGCCGAGGCCAGCAAGAAGCCGCCGACGCTCGCGCACGGTCTCGCGGTCGTCCCCGAGAAGATGACGACGCTGAAGGACATCGTCACGAGCGACTTCTCCGGGCCGTACAACGTCGAGAAGACGGCCACGTCGTTCATCGACACCATCTAACCACCCCTCCATGTTCGACAGTTTCCGTACGGTTACACGACAACTCGTCGGTGGCGAGGACCACCGGACGAGCGCGGATTCGGACGACGAGATCCGAACTGACGGCGGCGTCGCGGAGTCCCGGCGACGAACCGGGTCCAGCGGCGGCGTTCTGAAAGCCGTCAGGGATCGATTCGGCGAGGACTTCCTCGAATCGACGCCGTTCTGGTTGCCCACGTTCCTGCTGATGTCGCTGTTCGTCTACGGCAGCATCGGCTGGAACTTCCTGATTTCGTTGACTGACTTCGAGGGATTCGCACAGGAACCGGACTACTCGAATCTGGACTTCGAGATGTACGTCCAGGCGGTCACCTCCGAGGCCGTGCAGACGGCCGTGGTGAACACCTTCGCCTTGCTGGTGGCGTTCACCGTCGTCTGTCTCGCGTTCGGGATGGTGCTGGCGATACTCGTCGACAGGGGTATCCGGTTCGAGAACACGTTCCGCACCATCTATCTGCTGCCGATGAGCCTCTCGTTCGTCGTCACCGCGCAGTTCTGGCTGTGGATGTACAACCCCACGAACGGTATCGTCAACATGTTCTTCGGGGTGTTCGGACTCGGCCCGTACGACTTCATCGGCAATCCGAACCTCGTGCTCGCCGCGGTCATCTTCGCGCTCGTCTGGCAGTTCAGCGGCTACACGATGGTCGTCTACCTGGCGTCGCTGCGCGCGATACCGACCGAGCACTACGAGGCCGCACAGGTCGACGGCGCGAGTACCGTCAAGATGTACTGGCGTGTCATCGTCCCGCAACTGAAGAACGCGACTATCAGTGCCTCGGTCGTGCTGATGGTGTTCGCGCTCAAGGCGTTCGACTTCCTGTACTCGCTCGTCGGGAACTTCCGCCCGCCGAACGGGTCGGACATCCTCGCCACGAAGATGGTCCGTGAAGCGTTCCAGAACCAGAACTGGGCGTACGGGTCCGCCATCGCAGTGTTGCTGTTCGCACTCGCGCTGGCGATCATCGGCCCGTACCTGTTCCACCAGTACAAGCACGATAACCTATGAGCACGAAGACAAACAAATCGACCGCAGACCGCCTCTTCGAGGTGGACTACTACCGCGTCGCCCTCTACGGCACGCTGGTGGTGATGCTGGCGTTCTTCCTCGCACCCATCGAGACGGGCATCGTCACGTCGTTCAAGACGCAGACGGCGGTGGCGGAGACGCTTCCGTTCCTGCCGGCGGGCGGCGAGGGATTCACGCTCTCGAAGTGGAATACGGCTATCGACGTCCTCTCGCGGGGCCTACTCAACAGCCTGGCGTTCGCCGTCCCCGCGACGTTGCTGTCGGGATTGCTCGGCAGCATCACCGCCTACGGCCTGACGCTGGTCAACTGGCGCGGCCAGGTCGCGGTCCTGACGCTGTTCGTCGCGGGTATCTTCATCCCGTACCAGGCCGTCCTGGTCCCCCTCTCGAAGTTCTGGGGTGTGTACGTTCAGCTCGGCAAGTCACTCGGGTTCTTCTGGGCGACGACCGGCATCTCGAAGGACTACGCGGCGCTCATCGAGCTCACCGTGACCCACGTCGCCTACGGGCTCCCGATGTGTACCATCCTGTTCCGGTCGTACTACAAGTCGATGTCCACGGAGATGATGGAGGCCGCGCGCCTCGACGGTGCGACGCTCCGGAAGATCTACCAGCGCATCGTCTTCCCGCTGTCGAAGCCGATGTTCGCGGTCGTGTTCATCTACCAGTTCACGCAGATCTGGAACGACCTGCTGTTCGCGCTCATCCTCGTGTCGAGTTCGTCCAGTCCCGCGGCACCCATCGTGCTCATCCTGTCGGGACTCGGCTCCTCGATGGAGGGGACCGACTTCGCACTGCGGATGGCCGGCGCGTTCACCGCCGCGATTCCGACGCTCATCGTCTACATCCTCTTCGGCGACAAGTTCGCGAAGGGGGTCGCATCGTGATTCGATTCACCTTCACGGAGGTATACCATGGCTGACCTGACGCTCGACAACGTACGGAAAGTGTTCGACGACGGGGGCGACGACATCGTCGCCGTCGACGACGTATCGCTAGATATCGAAGACGGGGAGTTCCTCGTCCTCGTCGGCCCGTCGGGGTGTGGCAAATCCACGACGCTGCGGATGATCGCCGGCCTCGAATCCATCACGGCCGGCGAGATTCGACTGGGCGACCGTGTCATCAACGACGTGAAATCCCAGCACCGGGACATCGCGATGGTGTTCCAGTCGTACGCGCTGTACCCGCACATGACGGTTCGGGAGAACATGAGCTTCGGGCTGGAGGAATCGACCGACATGCCCGATTCGGATATCCACTCTCGCGTCGAGGACGCGGGCGCGGACCTCGACATCGACGAACTCCTCGACCGGAAACCGGGCGAACTGTCCGGTGGCCAGCAACAGCGCGTGGCGCTCGGTCGCGCCATCGTCCGGGACCCGGAAGTGTTCCTGATGGACGAACCGCTGTCGAACCTGGACGCGAAGCTCCGCGCGCAGATGCGCACGGAACTGCAGCACCTCCAGGAGGACCTCGGGGTCACGACGGTGTACGTCACCCACGACCAGACCGAGGCGATGACGATGGGCGACCGCATCGCCATCCTCGACGCCGGCGAACTCCAGCAGGTGGGCACGCCGCTGGAGTGTTACCACCAGCCGGCCAACCAGTTCGTCGCGGGCTTCATCGGCGAACCGTCGATGAACTTCTTCGACGTCGAACGACAGGGCACGAGGCTCATCGCCGACGGCTGGGAGTCCAACACCAGCTTCAGTTACCCGCTCTCCGAGGGGACGCTGGACGAACTCGGCGATACGACGGACCTCACGCTCGGCGTCCGGCCGGAGGACATCGAACTCCGCACCGAAGTCGAGGGCGACCACGCCTTCGAGACGGTCGTCGACGTCGTCGAACCGATGGGCAACGAGAACGCCGTGCATCTGCAGTTCGACCTCGAGGAGACCCATCCCGACACGTTCACCGCGACCGTCGGCGGAATGACGTCCATCGACGCCGGACAGCCCGTCGTCGCCCGCTTTCCCGAGGAAACGGTCCACATCTTCGACCGTCACACTGGCGAGGCCCTGCGGAACCGCGAGCTCGATTCGGTCGAGACGCTCGAAACGACAATCTAGCACTGCCGGCACACGACCGGCGACGGGTGGCCAACTGGGGGGTTGGCACCGATTCGTCTCCTTTGGACGCCAGTTCTTTTACGTCCTGTCTCGAAGCGCGGGTAATGAGCGACGAGGACTTCGCGTGGCAGCTGGAATCGCGTCTGACGAGTCACGGCGTTTACGTCACGGAACTCGACGAAATGGACGATGGCTACGACCTCACCTACGAGTCCATCGCCGCGGACGAGGGCGCGGTGCCACATCGCGAGATCGGCCGCGTCGTCAACGTCTTTCTCGACCTTCACGGCGACGACTGGCGTGGCGCGCGCATCGAGGCGACCGTCCTCGACCTCGAGGGCGAACGGAAGGGCACCTGGCACGTCGAGGCGTCGTGGCTCGGCGAACTGACCGACGACGAGATCAGCGAGGAGGAATTCAGTGCGCGCGTGCTGGATACCATATAGCCGGCCGCCGACCAGACCTCCTCACAGTCGGTCCCACACGAGACTCCGCGAGGCCCGCGTGTCGACGCCGGGGCTGTAGTAGAACGTGGGGCCGGTCTCCGGGTGGTCGAAGCCGTTCGCGGAGAACAGCGAGTTCTCGTGGACGGTCACGTCGGCCGAATAGAGCGGCCACGGATCGTGGTCGATGTTGGCGTACCGCAGTTCCCCGTGGCGACCCTCGGCGTAGTAGCGATACCGTTCCGTGAGGAACGATTCGAGTGAATCCGCGTCGGCCCGGAACTCCTCCCCTGACGGCCCGTACGTCGCGCTGAATCGCGTGTACCGGGCACCCGGATGCCGCCGCCGGCTGTCGAACGTGACCGTCTCCGAGCCCCGTTTACCCTCGACGTCGATGTCGATATCCGCGTAGTAGTACGGGAGATGGTGGAACAGGCGCGCCCCCGAGACGCCGAGGATGCCGTCTGCGTCGAGGCTGAAGAAGTATACCCCCGGCTCGCCGTCGACGGTGACGTAGGTTCGGAGGTTCAGTTCGGGAAGCGGGAGGCCGAGTCCCGGCGGGACCCACGCGGGTCGCACGTCGACGTTGGTGAACGGAACGACGGAGAGCCACGCGTCGCCCTCGTACGTGTCGACGGTCATCGAATCGGGGAGGCGGGCCCCGACGGCCGCTGGGTCCAATGGCCAGTTCGCGAACAGCAGGTATCGCCAGCCCATCTCGATGTCGAACATCGTGTCGGTCTCGGGCCGACAGTTCGGACTCCACGGGTAAGGCTTTCGTGGAAACGAAAACGGAAGAATCGAACCGAAACCGCGTCAGTCGGCCTGACCGGTCGCCTGCGAGGTTGCTGCGGAGTCGACGCCCGGCTTGCTCTCGATGGCGTCGACGACCAGTTCGGCCACGTCGACGACCTCGATGTCGTCCTCGTAGCCGCCGGTCTTGCGACCGTCCTCGTACATCGTCATGCACATCGGACAGGCGACGACGAACTTCTCGACTGCGCTACCGGCGTCGGTGTCTTCGAGCGCTTCGCGCATGCGCTCTTCGCTGGGTTTGGACTCCTCGTCGATGTCCATCCAGAGGCCACCGCCACCGCCACCGCAACAGAAGGAGTTGTTGCGGTTGCGCGGCATCTCGGAGAGGGTGGCACCCGTGGCGCGGATGAGTTCGCGCGGGGCCTCGTACTCGTCGTTGTACCGGCCGAGGTGACACGGGTCGTGGTAGGTGACCGTGGTGTCGAGCTCGTTGCCGCGAAGGCCGAGCCTGCCCTCGGTGACCATCTCTTCGACGGCCTGGGTCCAGTGGAGGACGTCGATGTCGCCGTCGGCGTTCCACTCCTCGTCGAACTCGAAGTCCATCATCGGGTCGTCGGCGAACTCCTCGTACTCCATCTCCGGATACTCGTTCTTGAACGTGTTGTACGAGTGCGGGTCCGTGCAGATGATCTTGTCCGGGTCGACCTCGTCGAACGTCTCGACGTGGTGGCCCGCGAGGTCGATGTAGAGGAACTCCTCGCCGAGGCGACGGATGTCGTTGCCGTCGTACTTCTCGTCCTCGAAGAGGATGCCGTACTCGACGTCGGCGTGTTCGAGGATCTTCGCGAGCGAGCGGGCGACCTTCTTGTTCCGCTCGTCGAAGCTCGGATAGTCGCCGACGTACCAGAGGTACTCGACGTCTTCCTCACGGGCGTCCGTGATGTCGAACTCCAGTTCGTCGGCCCAGTCGGCGCGTTCGTCCTGGGGGTTCCCGAAGGTGTTGCCCATGCCCATGATGTTGCCGAACGTGTCCTGGACGTTGGAGCGAACGTCGCCCTGGTCGGTGAGCTGGCGGTTCATCCGGGTGAACGACTTCAGGTGCTCGATGTCGACCGGACAGGCGTCCATGCAGGCCATGCAGGCCATGCAGGACTCCATCGTCTCGGCGTCGATGACGCTCTCGCCGCCGTCGGCGATGATGTCCATCTCCTCGGTCTCGCCGGCGTCGAGCTGATTCCGGTACTTCTTCAGGTCGAGGATGACGTTCCGCGGGTCGAGCGGTCGACCGGACGCGTTGGCCGGACAGACGGAGGAACAGCGGCCACACTTCGTACAGGCGTCCTGGTCGAGCATCTCCTTCCAGGTGAAGTCCTCGATGTCCTCGGCGCCGGTGTCGGCGTCGAGGTCCGCGGGGACGCCCGGAAGGCGCTTGCCGGCCTTCTCGTCGCGAGCAACGATGTTGGCGTACGACGAGAGCATGTGGAACGGCTTGCCGAACGGAATGGCGGCGATGAAGCCGAGCGCGAGCAGCGAGTGCGACCACCAGGCGACGGGGTAGACGGCCTGGGCCATCGACTCGGTCACGCCCGCGACCACCAGCACGTCGGCGATGAACCACCCGACGAAGCTCACGGTCTCGAACTCGGGGAAGCCGGTCCCGAGGATGCGCAGACCCTCGGTGACGTAGCCACCGACGCCCAGCAGGAAGAGCGCCCAGATGAACAGGTCGTCCTCGACGCTGGTGTGGCGGCCCCAGAGTCGCCACTTCCGCGCGGCGTAGCGCCGATAGAGGGCGACGCCGATGCCGACGACGAACAGCAGCCCCATCGCGTCCATCACCAGCGAGAAAGCCAGATAGAAGTCACCGACGAAGAACGACTGCTTGTTCCCCAGCAGCCCGGTGATCTTCCGATAGATGTCGAGGTCGATAGCCAGGATGGTAGTCCCGATGAGCAGCGTGAGGAAGCCCCACATGATGAACGTGTGCATGAGTCCGCCCGCAGTGTCGCGGTCGAAGAGCTTCCTGTTCGAGAAAACGATACCAGCGGCGGTCACGATGCGTTTCGGGAGATCGTCGATCCTGTCGAACCAGTCCTCCTGTCCGGTCGTGTAGCGCTTGACGTTCTTGTACGCGCCATACGCGAACACGAAACTGGCCAGGATGACGAGGTAGTAGAACGCTACCTCGCCGATGTGCCCGATGCGCCAGAGTGTCGGTCTAGTGATTATTCCTTCGGCGACCATCACGGTAGTTAATTCGCGAATCTCGCCATAAAACTTGGTACGTTTCACTTCGGTGCGTTCGGCGGGCACTCGGTTTTCGGCGTAGATAATGACCGTTTCGCCAAACTTGCGGCAGAATTGTCCTGTTGAACCGAGCCGGACGTGATATCGAGACGTGTCAAATTGTTAAATGCTTGTGGAGTGCGGTTCGCTTTAGGCCTCGCTTGACGGACAGAACTCTCCGGTCGCCGCCGACTCTCAGCGACTCCCCGGCCACGGAATCGGAGGGATTCATTCCGCTGTATAAAAGGGGGTTCAATGCTGAGGGTGTGGTTAATTATCATTGGGAATCTCAGACAGTAGACGCATGGGGTTAGGTGCCACTAACCCGGAACCACACGCGTGTGAGACTACGGCATGCGGTGCAACAGGAGAGCTTACAATGGACGAAATGGAAACCGAGGTTGACTATCGATGAGCACGAAAGAACTCCCATCGGAAGCAGGTACAGTAATTATCGGAGCTGGCGTCGTCGGCAGCTCCCTCGCAGGTGAACTCGCGGAACGAGGTCGTGACGACATCGTTCTGATCGACAAGGGCCCGCTCCCGGACCCGGGCGGATCGACCGGTCACGCTTCGAACTTTATCTTCCCGGTCGAGCACAGCAAGGACATGACCGAGCTGACCCAGGACAGCCGGGATATCTACGACGAATTCGACACGTTCGAGAAGTCCGGCGGTATCGAGGTCGCTCGGACCGAAGAGCGGATGGAGGAACTCAAGCGTCGCGTCGTCTCCGCGAAGGCGTTCGGCGAAGACGCCGAAATGCTGACCCCCGAAGAGGTCGAGGAACTCGTCCCCTACGTCAATACCGACATCATCAAGGGCGGCTTCTACAGCAAGGACGCGGGTACCTGTGACCCGCTCCGCGCCGGCGAACTCTACCGCGAGAACGCGAAGGAGAAGGGCGCACTCACCACCTTCCCGAACACGGAAGTGCTGGACGTCCACGTCGACGGCGACGAGATCGAGGCCGTCGAGACGGACCGCGGCACGGTCGAGGCCGACGAGGTCGTCATCGCCGCCGGTCTCTGGAGCCCGAAGATCGCGGAGATGGCCGGCGTCGACATTCCGCTGTCGCCCGCCGTCCACCAGATGATCTCCGTCGGTCCCATCGAGCGGTTCGAAGACGGCGAGGGTGAGATCAACTACCCCGTCGTCCGCGACATGGACTGTCAGATGTACGAGCGACAGCACGGCAACGACATGGAGGTCGGTTCCTACGAGCACCGACCCATCCTGTGGGACGTCGAGGACGTGCCGTCCATCGACGAAGCCCCGCTGTCGCCGACGCAGCCGCCGCTCACCGAGGACGCGTTCGAGGACTCCATGCAGCACGCACTGGAGATCATCCCGGACGTCCTCGACGACCCGAACGCAGGCGTCCGTCACTCCATCGACGGCCTCCTGTCGGTCACGCCCGACGGCCACCCGCTTCTGGGTCCGATCCCGGAAGTCGACGGCCTCTGGTCCTGTGCCGCGATCTGGATCAAGGAAGCACCGGCCATCGCCCGCGAGGTCTCGAAGTGGATGACGAAGGGTCACCCGGACATCGACATCGTCGCCCACGACCACGTCGCCCGCTTCGACGAGTACGGTGAGACGACGGAGTTCGTCAAAGACCGTGCATACGAGGGCTACCAGAAGATCTACGGCATCGTCCACCCGCGCGAGCAGTGGCAGTCGTCCCGCCCGCTCCGCACCAGCGCCTTCTACCACCGCCAGCAGGAACTCGACGCCGAGTTCTTCGAGGCCGGTGGCTGGGAGCGCCCGCGCTGGTTCGAATCGAACGAAGACCTCGTCGAGCAGTACGAAGACGAGATCTCCGACCTCCAGCGCCCGAACGAATGGGACAACCGCTGGTGGTCCGACATCATCCTCGCCGAGCACGTCCACCTGCGTAACAACGTGGGCATGATCGGCGACACCGGCTTCGGTATCTTCGACATCATCGGCAGCGACGCCGAGGAGAACATGCAGAATATCTGCGTCGCCCCGATGGACCTCGACGTCGACGACTCCGTCTACACGCCGGTCATCGCGCCGAACGGCGGCTTCGTCTCCGACCTGACCGTCGCCCGACTCGGCGAGAACCACTACCGCGTCATCACCGGCGGTGCCCACGCCGGCCAGGACAAGACGTGGTTCAGCCAGCACCTCGAAGGCGACGCCGAGCTCATCGGCCGCTCCTCCGAGCTGTGTACGCTGGGCGTCTGGGGTCCGAACGCCGAGGAACTCATGGACGAGATCACCGAGGAGTCCATGCAGTCCGAGGACTTCGGCTTCGCCGAGATGAAGGACGTCACCATCGGCGCGGTCAACGCCAAGGCGTTCCGCATCTCCTACGTCGGCGAGTTCGGATGGGAGCTGTACGCCCCGATGGACCAGGGCCAGCGCCTCTGGGACACGATCTACGAGGCCGGCCAGGACTACGACATCCGTCCGGTCGGAACCGGCGTCTACGGCGAGACCGGTCGCATGGAGAAGAGCTACCGCCTCATGGGCGCAGAGCTCGAGATCGACTACAACCCGGCCGAAGCAGGCCTCACCTTCCACGGCGTCAAGGACGCGGACTTCATCGGCAAGGAGGCATACGCCGAGGCAGTCGAAGGCGAGAACACGGCCACGCTGTGCACCCTGTCCGTCACGGACCATTCGCCTGACGGCGGCGAACCGCGCTTCATGACCGGTGGCGAGCCGGTCCTCGACCAGGACGGCAACGTCCTCATCGACGACGAGGGTCGCCGCTCGTACGTCACGTCCGCCGGCTCCGGTCCGTCCGTCGGAAAACACCTCCTGATGGCGTACCTGCCCCAGGAGTACGCGAACGAGGGCGAGGAACTGCAGGTCGAATACTTCGGCCAGCACTACCCCGTCGAAGTCGAAGTCGCTGGCAACGGCGGCGTCTTCGACCCCGACAACGACCGCCTGTTCCGCAACAAGTACTGAATCGGGTTCGACCCGGTTCGGACATCGGGTGAGGTCGGCTCATCCGTCCTTGGGCGGAAGCCTTAGGCAGACGCGAAGCAGACTGCGAACCACTAGCGCGTGGGACCGATCCCACGTCGACGTACACGGAGAAC
>JARUKX010000028.1 GCA_029688825.1 Haloarculaceae archaeon H-GB1-1
CTTCTGGCGTCTCGGCTTCGGGCGTCCCGGCTTCTGGCGTTTCTGCTTCGGGCGTTTCTGGCTCCGGAGTGGCCGTCGTCGTGGTCTCCTCGGGGGTCACGGTCACTTCGATGACCTCGGACGGGTCGGGGTACTCGTACCCGTTGACGTCGTCGATGGGGGCGACGGTCCCGCGCTCGACGAGCCCGACGCCGGGTCCCCGCTGGCGCTGGACCTGATTCTCGCCGACGCCGGGTTCCTCGTTGATCTCGGTTCCGGCGTCCCACAGCCCGACGGTGAGCGTCCCGCTCACGGGACTCCCCCGTTCGAACAGTCTGACCCCGGTGGCCCCGCCGACCGCGTAGTACAGGTCGTTCGACGGGACGAACATCGTCACGAGCGAGAGGAACATGCTCGGATGCTGGGCGGTCACGGAGAACTCGTAGGCCTCGTCTGGTCCGATGGGGCCTGCTTCGTCGCCCTCTACCGGCGTGTCGAAGACGTCGCTTTCGCTCACGAGGTCGTCGTCGGCCAGCGACTCGGACAACCGCTCGGGGTTGCCGTCTTCGGCGATCTCTTCGAGCCCGTTGTTCCGCTCCGGCTCACCACGGGAGAATATCGGCTCTCCTTGCCTGTGCACGGCGTACGCGCCCGGCGAGAGGGGAACGGGTTGCTCGGCGTCGTCGCCATCGAGCGTGGTCGTCAGCGTCGAGTCGTCTGAGACGTTCTCGACGCGGACCGTGAATGTCGTCGCCGGACGGTGCTGGGCGACACCGGTGTCTAACGTCCCGGCACTCGAAAGTCCGGCCGCACCTGTCGCCATGGCCACAGTTCCCGCGAGGACGGACCGTCTGGTAGTGACACGCCGAGTCTCGTCAGTACTCGGCGGTCGTCCTGGATCGTCTGGCATGTGTATCCGACCGCCGGAGTCGGCGGTCGTTCTACAAGTATGCTAACTATTGACAAAGTAATGGACAGCGTATCCTCGCTTGACGCCGCTTACTCGCTCGGCGACCGGGATACGCTGGTGCTACTAAAGCGTCGAATCGAGAGGAATACTGACGCGTGAGATCGGTCGGCGGAAGAGCCCTCAGAGGAGATTACCCGAGCCGGGCGAACGCGAGGTTGCCGCTGATGCTCTCGATGTAGGCGTTGACGACCTGTCCCTCTTGCGCGCCGGGGACGAAGATTGTGTACTTCCCTTTCTCGGCGACGCCGTCGCCCTTGCGACCGGTGCCGGTGATCTTGACCTCGTAGGTCTTGCCCTCTTCGAGGGTCTTCGCCTGCGTGGTCGACGACGAGGAGCTGCGCTTGTTGACGGGGCGGAACGCACCACACGCCGTACAGCGGAGCATGTCGATGCCGTCCTCGCGGACGAGATTCGTGTCCGGCAGGCCACACTCCGAACAGGTGACGAACTCCGCGACGTAGGCGTCGATGGCCGCCTCGAAGTCGGAGACGGTGAACGACCCGTTGTAGCGGGCGCGGTTGCCGTCGAACTGGCCGTTCGTCCCGAACTCGCGCTGGATGGAGCGGTGGAGGTGCTCGGGCTCACGCGACAGCGCCTGCGCGATGGAATCGATGTTCGTGAGTCGGGTGAACGCACCGTCGCTCTCGCCGACGGGGTCGGGGATCTGGAGGCGGTCACCTGCTTCCTGCGGTCTCTCTGGAAGATCGTCGTACGCTCGCTGGAGGGCTGCTTCGTAGTCCATGGATGGTGGAGTCGGCGTGGACGTAAAACCGCTACGTTCCCGCACGAAGCCGTCTTCGGACGGCATACGCTACCCATACTCATTTGGTTCTGTTGGGACCGCAGTTACTGATGGATCGTCGAGACTGGGTTGAATACCAGGCGCATTTCTTGCGACGATTTGTACAGGAGTAGCTCCGTATTGATACCCTTCCCATCGATTCTCACTTCGACCTCAGGCAACGAACAACTCGTCTTCCATATTATTGCCTTTCTCAATCTTTCGGCCCTATTTACAATCAGTCTCCGTGATGTTTGGAGTCTTGGAGTATGAGCCCAAAAGACTCCACCTCCAGAAGCGAGACATCCAGACGCGAGCTCCTCCGGAAAGGTGCCACGGCTACCGGAGCGGCGGCAATCGGACTGGCCGGCGTTCCGGGTACCTCTCTGGCCGGTTGTATGGGTCACGATATCTGCCCAAAATCGCCAGGTTACTGGAAACACCATTGGCCGGGCGACGAGACGATAACGATCGCCGGCTGTACGCTCGACCGATCCGAGGCACAGAGCATCCTCAAG
Source organism: Haloarculaceae archaeon H-GB1-1 (assembly GCA_029688825.1). Classification (GTDB taxonomy): domain Archaea; phylum Halobacteriota; class Halobacteria; order Halobacteriales; family Haloarculaceae; genus JARUKX01. The sequence continues at coordinate 2,249 of JARUKX010000028.1, forward strand.
ACCCCTAAACGGGGGAACAAGTGCCTGATAATGTTGTTCCAGCTCATCGCAGCCAAGGTCAACTTGGCTGCTGGGGCTCCGTCGTGTACGGAGCTCGAAACTGCACTTTCCGGAGCGGAGGCATTCATCCGCGAGAATAACTGCTTGGACGGAAACTGTAACGTCGGGGAAACCCGTAGCTGGAACGGGGCGGAACAGTACAAGAACAAGCTCGACGCCTATAATAACGGCCGACTGTGTGAGTGCAACGTCGATAAGAGCTAACTGCGATCGCTCTCGCTACCTAGGTGACAGCTGATTTCCCTGCTGACTATACCCTCTACATCTCGTCCCTCTTCGTGTCAACAGTGGATGGTTTCGGCAGAGCCACGCATTTCCGTTCGGAGAGCATTCTCTCACGTATGGACTACACCTGGCAGTACTACGACGTCGTCCTCGGGGCGATATTCGTCAGTATGGCCGTCGGTATCGGACTCGGTGTGCTGACGCCGCTGGCGTTGACGAGCACCGTCCCCGTGGCCGGGGGTATCGCAATCGCGTTCATGGGCCACGGGCTGTTCGTCAACGGGCCGGTCGACGCGCCGTCCGACCTCACCGACGAGATCGACGTGCTGAACTAACTGACGTCGAGGATTTCGATCTCGAACTCCAGCGTCTCCCCGGCGAGTTCGTGGTTGAAGTCGATGCGGACCGTCTCCTCGGAGACCTCGACGACCTTCCCGTGCTGGCCGTCCTGTATCTTCACGTGCTGGCCGACCTCGGGGTCCTCGCCTTCGAGCATCCCCATGAACGCGCCCGGCGAGTACTCGACGGTCTTGTCCTCGGTCCACTCGCCGTAGCCCTGCTCCGGCGGGATGGTGAACGTCTCCCTGTCGCCTTCTTCGAGGCCGACGATGCCCTCGTCGAGACCGGCGATGAGTTCGCCGGTGCCGACCGTGACGGTCAGCGACGAGTACGACGCCTTGTCCTGTTCCTCCACGAGTCCTGTCTCCTCCGCGACGGACTCCTGGGACGTGTCGAACACTGTACCGTCCGCAGTACGGGCGACGTAGTCGAACGTCACCTCGTCACCGTCTTCGATAGCCATAGGCGAGAATTGACGTTCTGCGGGATAAAGCCCCGGTTCGAGGATCGACGCTGGTCCGTCAGTCGTCCGCGGTCACGTCCAGTTCCAGCGGACCGTCACAGCAGGAGGAGCGATAGCTGTCGTACTCCCTGACCAGGTCGCAGTCGCGGTAGCGCCGCGCGACGAGGGACTCACACTCCGCGCAGTGGAGTCGGTACTTCGGCTCGGCGAAGGTCCGACAGTGACGCTCGGTGTCGAGGTCGTCGGCGCGCTCGCGGAACTGCGGCCCGTGGCTGGTCGTTCCGAACCGCTGGAACTGCTCGACGTGGACCAGTTCGTGCCGCAGCGTCGACGACCACTCCGAGCGGTCGAACGAGTCGAACGCACCCCAGGTCAGCGAGAGCGTACACCGCCTCGGCCCGTCGTCCCAGGGGTAGGGAACCCCGATCTCGGCGTCCGGAACGCGTTCGTGGTGGACCGCTGCCGCCCGGCGCTTCGCGCGGGTCGAGACGCGCCATCCGACCAGCGAGAGGTCCACGTCCATTCGGTGGCGCCTGACCACGCGCGCACAGTAGGCTGCGGACCACCGACAGAGATCCTCGTTCTCGTCGACCGCACCGTACGGTGGCCACTGGCTCGGTTCCGCCCCGTACCGTCTCGCGTCGGTCACGGCTCGCTCTCCCGTCGATTCGATCCCCGTCAGGAAAACGATTACCCTGCGTCCGCCACCGCACGGACCGGGCTGCCGTCTGCGTCGACGATAGCGAGGGGGAAGGCGAGCAGCGTGAACTCCGCCGGCGGTGCGTCGAGGTTCGTGAGGTTCTCGACGATGAAGGACTCGGCCTCGAAGAGTGCGTCGTGTGCGGGATATCCCTCGGGTTCGTCCGGGCCTTCGCGGTCAGGGTCGACGCTCGGCGTCGGGTCGGGACTGAACGCGTCCAGACCCACGCTGTAGCCGTTGTCGGCGCACCATTCCGCGGCCGCGTCGGAGAGATATGGATGGTCGCGATACGCGTCAGTTCCCCAGTGGTCGTCCCAGCCCGTGTGGAACGCCAGCAGGTCGTGGTCGGTGGGACTCGGGAGGTCCGACGGCGAGATCGGCTCGCGAGCGCCGAGATGGGTACAATCGACCCGGAGCGCGTCGAAGCGGAAGCGTTCGACGTCGAAGTCGTCCAGCGACGCTCCGTCCCGCGCCATGTGACTCGGCGCGTCGACGTGCGTCCCGACGTGCGTCTCGAGGTCCAGTCTCGTCACGCGCGCACCGTCGTCGATGGTCGCCGCTCGCTCGACGACGGCGGGTGGGCTCCCTGGATAGACGGGCATCCCCGTCTCCAGGGCGTGGGTGAGGTCGTAGCAGGTCACGACCGAGACCGGGGCCAGCGCGACGAAATAGCTTGCGGGACCGACAGTATGGCCGTCAGACGGGGACCATCGTGCAGACGTCTCGCAACCGTCCGAACCGGAGTGGAACACAGTCACTTGACGGGCGCGGCCGTATCGTTTGCCGTCGAATATGACAGATGGATTTCCACTCCCCCGGCGACGGTTGCTCGCCGTCGCGGGCGCGCTCGGCACGACTGCACTCGCCGGTTGTCAAAGCGTTACGGCACAGGAACAGACCCCACCGACCGAGACCTCGTCGGGGACGAAGACACCGTCACCACTGGCAGCCCACGGCATCGTAACCGTCGAGCGCGACGCGAGCGTCGAAACCGTCGTCGACGAACTTCGGAGCGCGATAGAGACCAACGAGAACCTGACGCTTGTAACGGTCGTCGACCACGCGGCGAACGCAGAGAGTGTCGGTCAGGAGCTTCGACCGACGACGCTCCTCGTCTTCGGCAATCCCGCACTCGGGTCCGTACTGATGCAGGCGAACCAGACCGCCGGGCTGGACCTCCCACAGAAGTTCCTCGTGTTCGAGGACGAAACGGGCCAGACGACTGTCGCCTACAACGACCCGGCGTTCGTTGCTCAAAGACACGGCATCACCGGACAGGAGGAGACGCTATCCACGATACGGGGCGCGCTCCAGTCGCTCGCGAGCGGGGCCTGAAAAAGTCGTCCTCCCCGACGCTACGGGTGGTCGTCGGGGTCGGTGGGGTCGGTGCCGGAGTCGAACTCGTCTTTGTCCCAGTAGCCGTCGCCGTCCGTGTCTTTGTCGAACGGGTCGGTCGGGAGTGCGGAGTCTATCTCGCGGTAGTCGCTGAGACCGTCGTTATCGGAGTCGACGTCCTTCAGGGTCTCGTCGGCGTCGTAGGGGTCGGTTCCGGACTTCACCTCGACGGAATCCGCGAAGCCGTCGCCATCGGAGTCACGCCGGGGCATGTCGTCAGCGTCAGTGGGGTCGGTGCCGGACTCGACCTCGTCTCCGTCCCAGTACTCGTCGCCGTCGGTGTCCTTGTCGGTCGGGTCGGTGCCGAGTTCCTCCTCGCGGGCATCCGTCAGCCCATCGCCGTCGGAGTCGGTCGTGTCGGACGCCGAGCCTTCCACGTCGGCGTTACCGTCGCCCGGATACTCGTCCGGGTCGGTGGGGTCGGTGCCGGAGTCGAACTCGTCCTTGTCCCAGTAGCCGTCGCCGTCGGTGTCCTTGTCGAACGGGTCGGTCGGGAGTGCGGAGTCTATCTCGCGGTAGTCGCTGAGACCGTCGTTATCGGAGTCGACGTCCTTCAGGGTCTCGTCGGCGTCGTAGGGGTCGGTTCCGGACTTCACCTCGACGGAGTCCGCGAAGCCGTCGCCGTCGGAGTCACGCCGGGGCATGTCGTCGGCGTCAGTGGGGTCGGTGCCGGATTCGACCTCGTCTCCGTCCCAGTACATGTCGCCGTCGGTGTCCTTGTCGGTCGGATCGGTGCCGAGTTCCTCCTCGCGGGCGTCCGACAGTCCGTCACCGTCTGAGTCGGACTGCGCGAAGGCCGTTCCGATCAGCGGTACCGCAACCCCGGCCACCGTCGCCAGCACGACGAGAAGCGTTACGGTCGTGCGGAGAGACGGAGAGAGTCGGGCACTGAGGGAGTCGTCGGTCCCCGGCGAGGTGGTGCCGTCGGATTCGGCACGGTCGGACCGGGTTCGAGAGCAGATACGAGCATCGGGGGGACGGGGCGTTGTGGGTAACATATGGTGGGCCGTGCGGTCAGGGGAACGTCTACAGTTGGCGTCGTCACGATACGCGACCGCTTGTGGGGGGTCAGACCGTCGATGGTGTCACTGGGAGGTGGTCTGTCGGGTCGCTGCATGGAGTCGGTGGTACGATGAAACTCCATACCACCGCTTCAACCGACCTGAATATATTGCTAATTGATAACTCCGTGCGATTTACTAACGCATATCTCGGAACTGGTGGCCGATACGAAACGAGGGACGCAAGTAAACAGGGCCTATGTCCCGAATACGAACCGATTTCTCCGGTCACTCGCTCGCCGGGGCGTCCTCGATCAGACGCCGTAGCTCGTCGGCGTCCTTGCCAGCCAGATCTGGGACCGGAACGTCGTCCCCTATCGCCCAGTACTCGCCCCGGTGCCGGACGAACCCGCGGTCCTCGAGCCGTGTCAGGATGGCCCCGATACTCCCGCGCGGCACGGAATTTTCTGTCCGAAGTTCTTTCAGAGTGAACGCCTCGTCGGAGTGGTCTCCGAGGAACGCGAGCAACTGCGCGGCGTGTCCGGGATCGCCGATGGTGTGGACGAGCTCCGTCTCGGGCGCCGCCTCGAACTCCTGAATGTCTATGGGCATAGTGGGTACTTGGCTCGAACAGATATTAGCTGTATCTCCCGGCCGGCAGTTCCGGAATCGTACGGGGCTCGTCGGAATCGAACGCTATATCGGTCGTTCAGCCACACCTATCCCGTCGTATGTTCTTGGTACGGAGAACGTGTCAGGTGCTGCGGCCGGCACCCGTCGATATCTGGTCCCTTCCTCCGCCGGAACGTCTGTAAATAGTGACAAAACGAACGGTTCACATCAAAGCCGACAGGACCCGAGCGGCTTCGACGCCGTCGATATCGGTTTCTTGGTGGACACGGCTCCCTCTCGTTAGTAGTCCCGTGCGCGCCATCGTGTGATTCGCTACCGAGTGTTTCCTATGACTTATCCGTCCCCAGTGCCTATGACGACTGTGAGTGAAGAATCCGGGCGTCGGAATCTCCGTATGCCCAACAAAGACGAGATGTTCGCGGTCGTAACAGAACACAACGGCGGAAACCACGTTCGAGTCCGCTGTGAGGACGGGAAAAACCGGATGGGGCGCATCCCCGGCCGCATGAAGTACCGGACCTGGATCAACGAGGACGACGTCGTCCTCGTCGAACCGTGGGACTGGCAGGACGAGAAGGCGAACATCGAATGGCGCTACACCGGGCAGGACGCAGACCAGCTCCGACGCGAAGGCCACATCGACTGATTTAGCGACCCGCGTGCGCGATGAGCCGCGGCCGATTTTTCCGAGATAGCGGCCGGACAGCCACGCTCTCGATGAACTCGAACGGTCGTTGAATCCTTAATGGAGATACGCTCGTAGTCACATCCATGGACGGTTTCGGAGCCGCGGGAGACCGCTGGCCGAGCAAGCCCGAACTGGCGGTGTTCGTCTCGGGAGTTGCCAGCATGGGGCTGGAGATACTCGCGGGCCGGATGATCGCGCCGCAGTTCGGCAGCAGCATCTACACCTGGGGGAGCATCATCGGCGTCTTCCTGGCCGCACTCAGCTACGGCTACCACCGCGGCGGGGCGGACGCGGCCGTAAACGCGTCGAACCGACGGATGGCGCGCCTGTTCCTCTACACCGCGACCTACGTCGCCGTGCTCGTCTTCGCTGGCGACCTTCTGCTTGGGTGGACCGCCACCTTCCCCCTCCCCAGTCGCTTCGCGTCGCTCCCCGCCGTGATACTGCTGTTCGGACCGCCGACGTACTTGCTCGGGTTCATCAGCCCCTACGCGGCCGAACTCTCCCGGAAGGACGGTCTCGGCCGGGCCTCGGGCCACGTCTACGCCGTCGGCACGGTCGGGAGCATCGTGGGCGCGTTCGCGACGACGTTCGCGTTGATTCCGGCGCTCGACGTCGAACTCATCGGTCTCTTGTTCGGGCTGGCGTCGGTGGCCACGGCCGTCGTGCTCGTCGGGCCATCGCTGACCGACCCTCCCGCAATAGGAAGCGCCGCGGTCGCCCTGCTGCTCGTCCTCGCCGCGACGAGCGGGACGCTCGGCGTCTCCGTCCACGGACCGGTCGTCTACCAGACGCAGACGCCGTACCAGGAACTTCGCGTGGTCGAGACGGGCGACACCCGGACGCTGTATCTCGACGGCCAGCCCCACAGTGCGATGGCCCTGGACGACCCCGACCGCCACGTCTTCGAGTACACGCGCTACTTCCACCTCCCACTGCTCGTGACCGACGACGTCGACCGCGTCCTGTTCATCGGTGGCGGCGGCTTCACCGGCCCGAAGCACTTCGCCGACGAGTACGACGTGACGGTCGACGTGGTGGAGATAGACCCGGAAGTCATCGACGTGGCCAAGCGGTACTTCGACGTCGAGGAGTCCGACCGCCTGCGCGTCCACAACGCTGACGGCCGACAGTTCCTCCGGGAGACCAACCGAACATACGACCTCATCGTCCTCGACGCCTACCGAAAGGACAAGGTGCCGTTCCAGTTGACCACCGTCGAGTTCATGCGCCTCGCGAGCGACCGACTGAGCGACGACGGCGTCCTCTTCGCGAACGTCATCTCGGCCCCCAGCGGCCCCGGCTCGGAGTTCTACCGTGCTGAGTACAAGACCATGTCCCGCGTCTATCCGCAGGTGTACAGCTTCCGGACGGCGTCGCCCGGCGTCGTGCAGAACATCGGCGTCGTCGCCTCGAAGAACCGCACCCGGATTTCGAAGGCGGAACTCCACGCCCGGAACGACCGCCGAGCCATCGGTATCGACCTGGAAGACGCCATCGACACCTACAGCCACACGGCGAAGACCGACGACGTGCCGGTCTTACGGGACGACCGCGCGCCGGTCGACAGCCTGCTCGATTCGATGGCCGGCCAGCGCTACGTCGTCGAGCAGAATCGGACGAACGCCTCGGCCGACGGCACCGCATCGGCGGCGAGCGACTGACCGACGACGGCGTCAGGACTCCGACGACTCGTACTCCTGGTAGATGACGTGCCCGCAGGCCTTGCAGTGAGAGGCGTCGCGATCGTGCGCGGCGAGGCCGCACTCCGGGCACCTGACGTCGACCTTGTCCCGAGTGGTCCACTCGCGAACGATCTTGCTCGCCTGCCAGGGGATGAGGATGATTCCGGCCAGGATGGCGGCGACGGTCACCAGCCTGCCCGCGCTCGTGGCCGGCGTGATGTCGCCGAATCCCACCGTCGTGAGCGTGACGACCATGTAGTAGAAGGTGTCGCCGAAGTTCGACACGCGGGGATTCGCCTGCACCTCGACCGTATAGAACGCCCCCGCGGCGACGAAGAGCAGGGTGAGGATGGTCAAGAGCAGTTTCATCACCCGTAGCGTCTCCACGGAGACGGTACCGAAGAAGAACTCCTCGTCCTTCGTGAAGCGGTAGAACCGCAACACTCGGGCGACGCGGACGATGCGCAGTAACCCGACCGTCGCGAGCGCCTCGGGTATCGTCGCGACGACGAGGACCAGCGTCGGGACGATGGAGAGGAGGTCCACTATCGTGTACGGGTCCAGGAACTCGGCCACTCGGTCCCGAGCACCGTAGAGCCGGAGAACGTACTCGACGAGGAACACGACCGAGATGGCGACCTCCAGTTGCCACAGCAGCGAGCCCACTTCGTCGCCGTGCGGATACGTCTCGACGACGAACACCGCCACGAAGAGAAAATTGAGCCCCAGCAGTGCGACGTCGATGAACTTTCCGACGGCAGTCTGGTGGTCGAGGAGGTAGAACCGAACGGTGTCCCGCGGCGTATCGACACGGCGACCGGGACTCCGCGCGTCCATGCGCTCGTGTTGGCCCCGCGCTCACTTATGCCGTCCGCAATGTGGACGCCTCACGGCTCGGTGAGCCGTCCGCCAGTACTTGAACGCCGAGCCCCTACTGAGTGCGATGACGACAGACGTGCTCCGTGGTGGTCACTGACGTGACCGCCAGCGACCGCTCGTTCGCTTCGGACGGCCGCTCGATGTGGCGACTCTACGCCGAGTACGGCCGCGACAACGTGGGTAACGCCGTGCTCGGGACCGTGATGGCGCTGTTCGGTCGGGCCTTCGGGCTCGTGCCTGCACTCGTGCTGGGGCTCGCGATAGACGCCGTGCTCCTCGACGCCGGGCCGTTGCGACTCCCACTCGTTCCGGCCGACTGGATTCCGGCGACCGCGGCGGACCAGCTCTGGCTCGCCGTCGGTCTGCTGGTGACTGCGACCGCCGTCGGTGCGGGAAGCTCGTGGCTCCAGAGCTACGGGTGGAACCGATTCGCACAGAACGTCCAGCACGCGCTTCGCGTCGACGCCTACGAGGCGCTGCAGGCCCAGGACCGGGCGTTCTTCGATCGGACACGGACCGGCGAACTGCTCTCGGTGCTGAACAACGACGTCAATCAGCTCGAATCCTTCCTGACGGACGGCGTCAGTTCGACGCTGCGGCTCCTCGCGCTCGTCGTCGGCGTCGGCCTCGTGATGGTGCTGTTGAACCCGTGGCTCGCCCTCGCGTCGCTCGTCGCGGTCCCGGTACTCGTCTCGTTCACGGTCCTGTTCGTCCGGCGCGTCCAACCGAAGTACGCGCGAATGCGCCAGCACGTCGGCGACCTGAACACGCGACTGGAGAACAACGTCGGCGGCATCGACGTCATCAAGACCGAACGCGCCGAGGCGTACGAGGCGCGGCGCGTCCGCGAGGCGTCCCGGTCGTACTACGACGCCAACTGGGACGCCATCACGGCGCGCATCACCTTCTTCCCCGGCCTCTCGCTCATCTCCGGGCTGAGTTTTGCGCTGACGTTCGCCGTCGGTTCCTTCTGGGTACTCCGCGGACCGCCACCGTACCTCTCCGGCGTCGTCACGCCCGGCGAGTTCGTCACGTTCATGCTGTACACCCAGCAGTTCATCTGGCCGTTGGCGCAGTTCGGCCAGATCGTGAACAACTACCAGCAGGCGAAGGCGTCCAGCGAGCGCGTCTACGGCCTCCTCACGTCCGACGGAACCGTGCGAGAGCGACCCGACCCGGTCGAACTCGACGACGTCCAGGGGAGAGTCGAGTACGAAGACGTGACGTTTGGCTACAGTGGCGGCTCGGACGACGGCGAGCAGCCACCGCCGGTGCTTCGGGACGTCTCGATCACCGTCGAACCCGGCACCACGGTCGGCGTCGTCGGTCCGACCGGAAGCGGCAAATCCACGCTCGTGAAGCTCCTCGTCCGATTGTACGACGCGGATTCGGGAACGGTCTCGGTCGACGGCCACGACGTTCGGGACCTCTCGCTCGAAGCCCTTCGCCGGGCAGTGGGATACGTCTCACAGGAGCCGTTCCTGTTCGACGGGACCGTCCGGGAGAACGTCGCCTACGGGACCTTCGACGCGAGCGACGACGAGATCGAGACGGCCGTTCGCCGCGCCGCAGCAGACGAGTTCGTGCGGAACCTCCCCGATGGATACGACACCGAGGTTGGGGAACGAGGCGTCCGCCTGTCCGGCGGCCAGCGCCAGCGGATCGCACTCGCGAGAGTGTTCCTCAAGGACGCTCCGATACTGGTCCTCGACGAGGCAACGAGTCACGTCGATACGGAGACGGAAGCGCTCATCCGGCGAAGCCTCGACGACCTCGCCACGGATCGGACGACCATCGCCATCGCACACCGCCTCTCGACGGTCAAGGACGCCGACGAGATACTCGTCCTCGACGGCGGTCGCATCGTCGAGCGGGGAACCCACGAGGAACTCCTCGCGCTCGACGACCTGTACGCGAATCTCTGGCGCGTCCAGGCCGGCGACATCGAGGCGCTCCCGTCCTCCTTCTTCGAGGAAGCTATCGCTCGTCGGGCGGCCATCGAAGACGAGGCCGGCGACGACTGACTGGCCGGTCCGGCGGACTCGGACCCGACTCAGTGAACAGTTCGTAAGTCCGTCTTAGGTTGCCGTGATGCGTGTGAACGATGAACGCGCTTATTCGCCGGAGGTGCCTGCGAGTCACATGAACCGACCCGACAGGCCACGCGACCACGTCGACGACGAGAGACGCCGGCTCCTGTCGGTGGCACCCGCTGTCGGACTGTTGGGGGCCATCGACCCGCGGTCCGCATCGTGGTTGCCACGGTCTCTCGGTCCCGTTCCGACTGCGCAGAACGAAGACGACGAAGACGACGGTGAGGCCGACGCCGCCGTTCGGGACGTTGAACGCGCCCTCTCCACCCTCGAATCTGAACTCGACCGTGCAGTGACCGTCGTCGAGGACGTCGTCGAAGCCCTCGATAACGAGAGCGCCGAGGAGGGCGACCAGGCGTTGGAGAGCGTCGACGAGGTCGAGGCGCTGCTCGACGCGCTCACCGAAGAGATCGAGACTGTCTTCGAGCCACGGTCCGTGAGTCGGAGCGAACGCGAGGAGGCGCGTGACGAGGCCATCGAGCTTACCGAAGAAGCCATCGCACAACTCGAAGACGTGGCGACCCTCGTCGAAGTCGGCGACGAGACGTTCGTCGAGGAGACCGAACGAGCGCGCGACGAGCTGCTCGACGTGCTCACGGAGTCGGAGGACGCCTCCGCGATTATCTCCGACGCGTTCGATACGGACCTCTCCAGCGCCCAGCGCGACGCGGTATCGAGCGCCCGGAGTGCCGTCCAGTTCGTCGAACGGAACGTCCGCGATGGCGACGACGCGCTCGACGACGAGGACCCCGAACAGGCGCGGGACCTCCTGGAGGAGGCCCTCGACCGACTCCAGGATGCACAGCAGGAGTTCGACGACCTCTAGCGGACGTCCCTGCGGTATCGGTTCTGGATCGAGTATCGGACGTGTACGTGACGACCGTCTGGTAGCCGAAACGCAACAATTCCTTTCTCCGTAAGCATAGCTTACTCGTCCGTGGTCGCAGAGAACGCGGACGACGATTCGGGCAGTCGCGACGTGTCTACGAGACGACGACGGTATCTCGCGCTTACCGGGGTGACTCTCGGCGGGCTGACGGCTGTTACCTGGGCTGCATCCCGGAATCGGACGTCGGCGGGGCCAGCAGACCACCGGGCCGCGAACGGACAGTCGACGGGCCGATCCGGTCAGCCCGCGGATTCCACGACGTCCGAGCAGCAGTCTCCGATCGACTCCCCGGTACCGACGGTCTCCGACAGGGTTCGCGGCGCGATATATCTCCCCGCCCGCGCCTTCAACGGCTACCAGATATGGGCGTTCTACGACCCGGCCGAAACCCGACGCGATCTCCGATACGCCACCCGCCTCCGGTTGAACGCGCTCCGGACCTTCGCGAGCTACGAGTACTGGCGGGACCACCCTGAGAGGTACCGAGATCGCTTCGACGACTTCCTCGACGCGGCCGGCGACGCCGGCGTCGCGGTTCTGCCCGTCCTCTTCGAGAGCATCGGGGACGCGCCGACCGAGGAGAACCTGACCGACCGGAACCTCGAAACGTCCTTCGCCGTTCACTCGCCCGACCGCCGAATCATCCGCGACCGCTCGCGCTGGGGCGGCCCGCGCTCGTTCGTCGAATGGTTCGCGGCACGCTACGGCGACCGCGATGAGCTGCTCGCGCTGGAGATCATGAACGAACCCGGCATGGTCGACCGACGCGTCGCGTTCTGTCGCGCGATGCTCCGAACCGCACGGAACGCACACGCCACGGTTCCGCTGACGATGGGGTGTCGCGACCTCTCGTTCACTCGGCAGTACTCCGACCCGGCGCTCGACGTCCTCCAGTTCCACCACAATCTCCCGCGGACGGTCGAGGACATGCGAGCGGCGCTCGACGCAGCGGTGCGCCACTCGAACCGAACGGACACGCCGGTCTGGCTCTCGGAGTGGCAGCGGACGCGCCAGCGTCCGCCCGACCCGATGCTCCCGAACTACGAGTCGCTCGCCGGGACGATACGCGACAGCGACCTCGACGGCGATTTCCTCTGGCAACTCCTCCTCAAACCCGCCTACATGGAGCGCCCCCGGAAGGCCGGTCGACTCAACGGCGTGTTCCACGAAGACGGCGTCCCCTACTCGGCTGCCGACGCCGCGGCTATCGCCGGTCAGGACGAACACTTCGACGGCGAGCGCCGGGGCTGGCCGTCGTGGATTGCCGACCCGGACACCGACAGCTGAGCGCCCGATTCTCCGACGCTCGGAATCGCGTGTCGGAGCCGTGGCTCTTCGGTGGTGGGGTCTGTGAGAAACGAAATACCGCTACGTCGCCGAGAGGCGACGGGCGATTCCGTATTTAAGCGCGGACGACGTTCGTCGCGCGCGGGCCCTTCTCGGCCTGCTCGATGTCGAATTCGATCTCCTGTCCTTCCGTCAGATCTTCACCGCCAACGTCCTCCATGTGGAAGAAAACGTCGTCGTCAGCATCCTCAGTCTCGATGAAACCGTAACCGCCTGTGTCGTTGAAGAAGTCAACCGTACCGTTTGCCATTACGATTACTCCGATGGGGGGTATACGGTTAAAGGTTTGCATATGTACTCAGCGACCGAATATTTTTTGCATATTTCCCGTGAACAAACCCATTGCTGGACATTTGAACACATAGGTTTGGTTCCGGGCCGAACCAGCGACCGATAGGTCACGAATCGGCCGTCCTTCTGCTGTATCCACAGTTCCGGAGTCGCAGCGTTCGTGGCCGTAATACGGGAGTGGCGGCGTCGAGTCGCCGGCCACGTTCGCTTCGAACGACTCCGGATAGTGGAGAGATCCGTCCACCTCGAACGAGCGGTCCAGCAGGACGAGCTGGACGTCGTAGTCCCCCTCTGGAAGGTCGAGACGCTCCTCCCGGGCGCTTCGGAGGTAGTACGGCCCGACGAGCCCGGCGTAGTTGTTCAACCGACTGACACCGCGAGCGTGGTCGTAGTACGTGGTCGTCGTCCGCACCTGACGGTTCGGCACCTCGTGCACGTCGCGAGTGTGTCGCGGTCCCGTCTCCCCGACCGGCGACGTCCACATGTCCGCCTGCCCGTCGCTCTCGGTCGGTATCTTCAGCCCGTGGAAGTGCGTTACCGTCCGGACTTCGGGGACCGGACCGTCGTACCCGGGGTAGTTCGCCGACGACGTCCCGTGAAGACGCTCGTCGGCGGACAGCAGATGTTCGCTCGGAAGCTCACTGTTGTCGAAGCGAATCCGAAGCCGCTCCCCGCGCCGGGCTTCGAGAATCGGACCCGGGAACAGGCCGTCGAACCCCCACAGCGTCGTCTCCGGCAGGTCCGGGTGAAGTTGCTGGGAGAACTCTCGCATCGGAATCTCGTGGTACGGCGCACCCTTCTGCTTTCCGTCCGGCTCTCTCACCTCCGGAATCGGAAGCGGCTGGACGAACGTCCCCAGCTCGGGCGAGGAGTGTTCCTCCGATGCCTCGGTCAGTCGCGGAAGCGTTCCGAGCGCGCCGAGCGCGAGCCCGGCCTGAAGGACCCTGCGTCGCGAGAAATCAGTCACCGCGTCGACTCCCGTGCGTGCCCGCGAACTGTCCTCGGGAGTGACACACCGTGTGCCCGGTCCGGCGCGACTGGGAAAGGTGCAACAACATGGACACTTCGCTTCACAGACCTTCGTCGCATTGGTATTGCATCTCTAATCGGCCGTTTCGTGAACGGTCACCCCCAGAAGGGGCGACGTGACGGCCCGGATTCGACGGTCCCGGGACAGGGTCTCGACGGTCGAACACGCCGAGCCACTCACGCTCCACCGGCAACGTCGTCCGGGCTTCGGCCAACCGCTTTCCGGGCCGGGCGTCGAGCAGTCGGACATGACCGGGGTGGAGGCGTTCGACAGTGCCAGTCGGTACGAGAACGACTCACAGCAGCGACCGCAGCGGCAGAGACGCTCGGCCGACTCGAAGCGGCGGCCCCACGGCGTCGAGTCCGCCAGTCCACCGCTCGTCGACGACCCCGACTGTTCGAGACGGAACTCTGCAGCCACTCGAACGCCTCGTGGGACGGGTTCAAATACGCCGTCGCCGCACAGCTTCCTCACGACCTGGCGTGACTCGGTGCTATGGGTGGTGTGGAAAGTCGCAGGCCTCGGCACTCACGACTCACAATCTATCCATAGTGAATGCGTTTAGTGGCTCTATTGGAATCTCTCAGCCCGTCACAGTCGATATTTGGGTAATCGATTATTCTTCAAGTCGCTCCCAGCCCGGTACTGCTGTTCATCACATCTATGTGAATGTCTGGAACGAACCTCGGTCGCACTCGACGAAACGACTCGGGGCCGTCTCCACACACCCACCGTACACAGCGAGACGGTCGTCGGTGACCGGCCCGTCCACCGCGCAGCGGCCGGGATATCGTGTCACTTACTTTCCCCGCTCGGCCGTTCCGGTCGGTATGGTCTCATCGCTATCGAGGGCACCGTTGCTCCCACTGCAACTCGGACAGCGTGAGGTGCTGGCTCGCATCCGGGACGACCTCCTGTTGAGCGCGTCACTGTGGACCAACGTCGCACTGGCCGGAATCTCGGTACTGCTGTTCCTCTATCTAGCCCGCAACGTTCGAAGCAGGCGTGCCCGTCTCATCTTTGCGGCGACGATCTTCATCCCGCTGGTGTCGCTGTCGAGCTATCTCGGCCTACTGTCAGGGCTGACGGTCGGTTTCCTCCAGATGCCGGCCGGGCACACACTCGCCGGCGAACAGGTGCTCGTCCAGTGGGGCCGCTACCTCACCTGGACGCTCTCGACGCCGCTCATCCTGCTCGCGCTGGGACTGCTGGCAGATGCCGACCCGGTGGACCTGGCTGCCGTGATTGCGGCCGACATCGCGATGTGCGTGACCGGCCTCGCCGCAGCCCTGACTGTCTCGTCGTACGCCTTCCGGTGGGCGTTCTACGGCGTCAGTTCGGCGTTCTTCCTCGTGGTGCTGTACGCGCTCCTGACCCGGTGGCCCGACTCGGCGGTAGCCGCCGGTACGGACGAGATATTCGACACGCTGCGGACCTTGACCGTGGTTCTGTGGATCGGCTACCCGGTCGTCTGGGCGCTGGGTGTCGAGGGACTCGCGCTCGTCGACTCGACGGCGCTCACCTCCTGGGGCTACTCGCTGCTCGACATCGGATCGAAGTACGTCTTCGCGTACTTGCTTCTCAGCTGGGTGGCCAGCAACGAGGAGACGGTGGCGGGCGGCCCGCTCGGTTCGGCACGCGGTGACGTCTCGGCAACACAGGACTGACCTCGGGCTCCGGTAACGCGCACGGAGCCGAGATCGTCCGTTTCAGAGGCCCGTAGCGCCCGTCCAGTCCTCGTTCGAATGAGGACGGAGCCTGACCGGGAACTCCCGGACGCCGTAGACGAACGCACTCCGGACCGGCTCCAGCTCGTCGGTTGCCCGCCCGGTCCTCTCGGCTCCCGAGGGTCTTCGAGACTGCGTTCGAGTGCCCGTTCGAACACTTCGGACTCCGGAAGACCGCGAGCCTCCGCGACCTCTCGAACCGGGTCGGGAATTTCGGCGGCCATAGTGTACGGTCGCCCCGCAACGTTCGTAAATCCGTGTTCGCCAGAGGAGCGGTGACTGTCAAGAACTAACCGGGCCTATGTCTACTGTGACCACAACCAGATTCCCCCAGAGAGGATTTCTACCGTCAAAAATAGCGGCCTCGGCACTCATAGGGTTCGTCGTCGCCTCGCGGCTCGGAACACGGGTGTCGTCATCGGCCAGTCGACGCTTCCCGCTCCGTCGCAAAAGGAGTTGTCTTCGGGGGTCCCGGTAAGGGACGCCTACGGTCGCCGTAAGGTGTAAGCGGGCCGCCACGCATTGAGGGGTATGGAACGCATCCCGTTCGGGATCCGCCAGCTCGACTCCATCGTCAACGGAGGTGCGCCGAGGGGAAGCGTCGTATTGCTGTCCGGCGAGGCGGGCGCGGGCTCGCGGGAGTTCATGTACACGAGCGCGTTGATGAACGGGCTGGCGTACGGCGACGAGGAGTTACACGACCTCTACTACGGCGACCGCGCGCCGAACGCGGCCCTGCCGAACGAGGTCCACTACATCTCGTTCACGTCCGACCAGGAGCAGCTCTCGACGGAGATCCAGTACACGATGGAGAGCGACATCATCGAGAACGGGCTCCCGGCCATCCAGTTCCACGACCTTTCGGAGGTCTACTTCCACACCAGCGCGGTGCCTCGCGAGTGGTACTCGGCGAAGACGCCGACGATCAAGGACCTCCGCGCTCGACACGAGCGGGCGGGCATCATGGGCAGTATCGGGAATCTGCTGACCGAACACGCGCCGGGGAATCTCGTCGTCATCGATTCGCTGACGGACCTCATCAGCGCCATCGGAGAGGACCAGGACATCGAGTGGTCGGACGTGGCGTTCTTCCTGAAGGGGTTGCAGAAGGCCGCGGGAGAGTGGCAGGGCGTCATCCTCGTCCACGTCAACCACGAGACGGTCACACCAGAGCGGCTGGGACAGCTCGTGGACGCTGCCCACGGCGTCATGCGCTTCCAGTGGGAGTCGGGCGGGTCGTCGCGGGCACGGACGCTCGTCGTCAAGCAGTTCCGTGGCGTTCTCAGCCAGATCGAAGAGGAGAACATCGTTCAGTTCGAGACCGAGATCACGGACGCAGGATTCGACATCAGCGACGTCCGGAAGATACGGTAAGCAGATGCTTGCTGCGGGAAACCACCGATTAATTCGCCTGAGAACTGGCACCAAATCCTTAATTAGGTGCTTCGACAATTGTGACTAATGGCAAGTGAGCCGTCGGACCAGCGGTCCGTATCGGTACCCTCGGAACTCGACGAGTGGCTCACGAAGCACGCTTCTGATATCGGAGTCGGACGGGACGAACTGCTCGTCCAGCTGCTTGCGACCTATCGGACGGCCATCGAACGCGACGGCGAGAGAGACGGACCCCCACTCTTGACCGTCGAACCGGACGCTGACGTCGTCGCGGATCTCGTCCACGCCGCCGTACAGGACGAACTCGACGACGTCGCCGCGGCCGTCGCGGACCGCCTGGAAGACGGAGATGACGTCGCGGCCGAA
Organism: Haloarculaceae archaeon H-GB1-1; assembly: GCA_029688825.1. Taxonomy (GTDB): domain Archaea; phylum Halobacteriota; class Halobacteria; order Halobacteriales; family Haloarculaceae; genus JARUKX01. Next base: position 19,455 of record JARUKX010000028.1, read on the forward strand.
CTCGACCGCATCCAGGCGGACTTCAGAGAGAAGCTCGACGACGTTCGCGAGCGGGTCATCCAGGTGAAAAAGGAGACCGACCAGAAAGCGTCCGCGGAGCACGACCACGCGGAGTTCGACGCCATGGCGGACCAGCTTGACGACCTCGAATCCTCCATGGAGGTCCTTCGCGCGGGCTTCGAGGACCGCCTCGACGACCTTGAGGCCGCCGACGAGGGAGACGACACTCCCGAGCCCGACGACCTGGTCGATGAATTCGGCGACCGCCTCGACGACGTGGAGGAGAAGCTCCGGACCGTCGCGTGGGTCGTCAGCGACCTTCGGGACGCACACGAGACGGAGAGCGGAACCGACGACACGGTCGCTCACCTCAAGCAATCGGCGGCGCGGGCGAACGTCGACCGCGCCCAGTGTGAGAACTGCGGAAACGCCGTCCAGGTGAGCCTGTTGACCGACCCCGAGTGCCCACACTGCGACGCGACCGTGACGGAGGTGGTTCCGTCGACTGGCTTCTTCGGCCGGCCGCGACTCAGCGTCGCCAAGCAACTCGAAGCCGGTGACGAGCGAGAGCGCGACGTCCCCGACGCCGCGCGTGGAGAGTGACAGAACGTGTCCGACGACGACGACCCCTTCGAGAACTTCGACGCGGACGCCGACCGGGAGGGCGACCCCTTCGAGCATCTGACACCGTCGAGCGACGACATCCCCAAAGCCGGCGAGGAGCCGGACCTTCCGGACCCCGACGCACCGGAGGGTGACGACCCCGCGGAGCAGCCCGACGGCGTCGCGGACGAGGTTCCCGAACGGAAGGCCTCGGCACACGAGGCGTTCCCGGACGCGAGCGAGAACGCTGACGAGGACTTCATCGACGACATCGACGGGATGGAAGCCGATCCGTTCGAGACCCCCGGTAGTGCCTTCGAGCACGTCGACGTCGGCGAGGTCGACGCCGACGAAGTGTGGGAGCGCCTGCAGGACGCCCAGGAACGCGGTTCGGTCGGCGAGGCCGACGAGCGGACCGAGCGCGTCGTCTCGAAGCGGGAGTTCTGCCAGGGCTGTGAGTACTTCAGCGATCCGCCCGAGATAGACTGCTCGCACGACGGCACCGACATCGTCGAGTTTCCCGACGTCGAACACGTCCTCGTGCTCGATTGCCCCATCGTCGCCGAGCGTGAGGAACTGGAGAACCTCTACGAGTGACCCGTATGGTTCTTGAGTGTCCGCCCCGTCACGTCAGGTATCCATGCAGTTCTGTGACGACTGCGGCTCCATGATGCACGCCGACGGCGACGAGATGGTCTGCAAGTCTTGCGGCGCGCGCGACGCGAAGGACGAGGACGTCGCCGCCGAGTACGTCAGCACCGAAGCACAGAGCGGCGACGAACTCATCGAGACCGAGGAGGGAGCGGACTTCGAGGGCAAACCCACCGCCACCGACGTCACCTGCGACGAGTGCGGCCACGGCGAAGCCTGGTACACGATCAAACAGACGGCCTCTGCCGACGAACCACCGACGCGATTCTTCAAGTGCCAGGAGTGTGGCTATCGCTGGCGCGAGTACAACTGACTCCGCTTCTCCGAACCGGCTTCGGTCGCCGAACAGGTCGTCATCAGTCGTCGTCTCGCTGCACGTCGACGAGCGTGCCGTTGACGTCGAAGAACCGTTCTGTCGTGTCTCCGTCGGCGTCTTCGTCGTGGGAGAATCGCAGCGTCCCGTTCGCGTCGTATTCTCGAAGCGACTCGTCGCCGTCGGCTTCTTCCTCGACGCGTTGTCGGAGAGTGCCGTTGGCGTCGAAGATCTGTCTCTCCTCGTCGCCGTCGGGTTCGACCTCCTCGCGGCGGCGAAGGGTACCGTTCTCGTCGAATTCGAGCAGTAGTTCCTCGCCGTCGGCGAACTCCTCTTCGCGGCGGCGAAGCGTGCCGTTCTCGTCGAAGACGAGTTCGACCTCGTCGCCGTCGGCTTCGGCTTCGATGCGGCGGCGGACGGTTCCGTCTTCGTCGGTGACGGTGCAGGAGTCGCTGTGGGTCGCGTTCGAGGGGGTGGACGCCGAGGGGAGCGTGTCACAGTCGGGGACGTCGACGGCGGTGGCGGTGGCGACGCGGGAGCCTGCGGCCCACGCTGGAGCGATCGCTGCGACGCCGACGGCACCGAGGAATCGACGTCTGGAGGGCGTCGGGTCCATGTGGTCGGGTAGGCTGTGGATGAGTATAACACGCACGCTCGTGCCGCTGACGGTGCCGAATCTCACCGTTCGCTGTCAGACGGGGCGGAGGTCGTTCTCGACGGCGAACGCGTAGCCACGATGGCCACGGTCCAGACGGCGATACCGCCGAGTAGCAGGTCGGTCGAGACGGTGTAACCGAGGTTCCAGCCGAGGAAGAACAGGTGGACCGCTGCGAGGAAAGCGAGCGTCGACGCGAGGACGACGGTCGGGACGCGACGGTTCTCGGGCGGGTCGAGATGGAGACCAGCTTTCAGGACTGCCTCGGTGAAGACCATGATACTGGGACGACCGCGACGCCGACGGGTTTCGGGACGGACGAGTCGGGGGTCTCGCCGGCGGGACGGCTACAGATTGCGGCGCTCCCACTCGTCGCCGGCCTGTCCGGGAAGCGTTCGCGACAGTGTGCGTTTGTAGCGGCCCATCAGACCGAGTTCGTAGATGCCGACGATGGCGATTTCGACCGACAGGACGGCGAATCCGGCGAGGACGCTGCCGATGCCGACTGCGATGGGGACGGCTAGGAACACGACGACGAGAAAGAGCGTGAACAGCGCCAGGTCGAACACGCCCCACTCCGGGTCCCGCTTCACGGCATCCACCGCCCCGTGTGGCCCGATTCCGTTCGCAGTGAACCATCTCGTGTCATGTGTGTTGTGGAATCACTCGGGAACAACTGGGGGCTTGAGGTCGATGACGGGCGTCCCGTCGAGCATGTCGACGCCGCGGACGGAGAGCGCGGCGTCCTCGACGCCGAGAACCTCGCAAGTGGTGAGACAGACGGGATTCGGCCGGTCCGGAGAGCGCGTCGTGAAGACGCCTCGGACGCCGTCGCGCTCGTAGGAGCGGACGGAGCGGTCGGCGCGGTCGGCCCACCAGACGACGACCACGCTGTCGCCGTCGAAGCCAGCGAGTGCCTCCTCGTACTCGCTATCGAGTTCGATGCGGCCCTCCAGGGCGTCCCACTGACCCTGTCTGGGCGCGTCGTCGGGGTCGGTGAGCGGCGTCCTGACGGTCCCTATCGGCGAACACTCCATACGGAATCTCCTCGCGGCAGCGCCAAAAGCCGTCCGGGGATTCCCACCAGTGCAAAATCATGCTGGCCCGTTCCGGACATTTTACCTGTCGCCGTCTCATATCCGTGGTAGACTGAGGCAGACATGAAGGACCGAACGACTCGCGACGGAACGGCGGGAGGAGCGACCGAGAGCGACGAGACGGCCCCGTCCGGGTCGAGGGTGGCCGCCGACGGCGGAACCAAGATGGGACAGGAAAGCGACCCCACGTCGATGCAGGCCGGCGAGGACTACTACCGGCTCAACGGCCTCCGCGTGACGGTCGACCCCGCGTCGATGCGCGCGGGCCAATCGACGGACCAGACCGTCAACGGGCTGCGCGTGCTCACCGACGCCGAAGCGCCGACGCCCGACATCCGGACGACGTACTATCCGACGCCGATGGCCGCCGAGCGGGACTCCGAGGAGGTCATCGCCCGCGCGATGGGCGAACTCGGCAAGCCGGTCCTCCTCGAGGGCGAGGCCGGGACCGGAAAAAACACGGCCATCATGCACATCTGCCAGCGAACGAACCGCCCGGTCACGCGGATGAACTTCGGGGCGGACACGACCGTCTTCGATCTCATCGGCGAGAAGGATCTCGTCGGTGGCGACACGGTCTACATCCTCGGCGAACTCGCCCGTGCGGCCGTCTTCGGCTGGACGTTCATCGCCGACGAGATCAACATGGCGGAGGGTGACATCACCTCGCATCTGCACGCCATCTGCGAGGAGGTCGGCCGACGCCGGCTGAACCTCCGTGGCACTGGTCGAACGCTGACCGACCTCCCGGAAGACGAGGAGTGGGACCCCGAACAGCATCTCGGTCGCTACATCCACCCCGAGTTCCGGTTCGTCGGGACCGCGAACCCGCTGTCGTACGCCGGGACGTCCGACATGAACGACGCCTTCCGGTCGCGGTTCATCGTGCTGCCGATGCACTACCTCGAACCAGACGAGGAGGCCGACCTGCTCATCGAGGAGACGGGCGTCGACGAGGACGTCGCGCTCCGTCTGACGCGGATGGCCGAGAGCCTGCGTGAGGCCCACCGCCGCGACGAACTGGAGTGCCCGCTCACCCACCGCGAACTCCTGAAGACCGTCGAGATCGCCGGCGCGAACGAGGAGTTCATGGACATCGAGGAGGCGGCCCACCTCGTGATGGTCGGCCACGCCAACCTCAAGCTGGACAAGGAGACCATCCGGGACACCATCACGGCCGAACTCTAGCATGCGGATCACCGCTGACACAGACGCCGAATCCCTGGCTGCCCACGTCGGCGCGGACACGCACCGCGCCCGCCTCCGTCAGTCCGAGGCCCGACGCCAGCGACTCCAGCGCAACGCACGCATCCGTTCGGGCAACTGGGACCTGGAGGTCACCATCGAGTCCGACGCGCCCCCGGCTGCCATCGTCCCGACCGCTGACGGCGCGCCGGAGCTGGTGGTCTCCGGTCGCGAGGTCCCCCAGCCGGCCACGGACTACGACGACCGTGAGTGGGACCTGCTGGTCCAGAAGGCGCTCACGATGCACGAGGTCGGCCATCTCCGCTACTCGGACCACGACGACTTCGCCAGACGGCTCGACGAGGTCCCCGACGCTGCCCGGGGCGTCGCCAGTCAGGTGTGGAACGCCTTCGAGGACGGAGCCGTCGAAACGGCGATACAGGACCGCTGGCCCAACTATCGCACGCTTCTCCGTCAACTCCGGGCGAACCTCCTGGACGAGGCGGGACCGGGAATCCCCGATCCCCGTCGCGGGGGATACGTCTTCCCGCTCGCACACGCCATCGTCTGTGGCGTCCTCGACGCGACGAGCTACGACTCGGGAACCTACGAGCGATTGCTCGACCCGGACGACGAGACGATGCACTTCGTGGACGAGGCCGACCGCTCGCTGTTCGAAGACGAAATCCGCGACCGACTCGAGGAGGCCGTCACCGACGTGATGACGGAACCGAACGCCGTCGAGCGCAACCGCCTCGTCTTCGAGTTCCTGGAAGCCGTGTTGCCGGTCGTCGACGATGCGCGAGCCGACGGCAAGGCTCAGATGGCGGCCCGACGCGGGAACGCGTGGGGGATGCCCGACGACGCGGCGTTCGGCAACAGCGGCGAAGCCGAATCGGAGACGACCGCTCTGGAGGACGTGGAGGAAGACCCCCAACTGGCCGGGCTCTCGATGAGCCTCGCTGACGAGGAGGACGACGAGGGCGGCCCCGACCTGGACGACGTCGACCAACTGGAGGACATCGACCCGGAACAGGGCGAGGACGCCGACGCGACCGAGACGGACGATCTGCTGGAGCGGGTCCTCGCCGACGAGGTCCGCGACCAGGCCAGCGAGTCCCGCGAGAGCACCGACGAGCAGTTCGGCGAGTTCGACGCGTTACAGGGGGCCGTCGAGGACATCGACGCCGAACTGGAGACCGACGGCATCGTGATTCCGACCGACGATGTCGAGTGCGACGACGACGTCTATCGGAAGGCGCTCGAAGACTCCAAGCGCCTGGCGCGACTGCTCAGGAATCGCTTCCAGAAACAGCGCAAGCGCTCGCTCGATCGGAACCTCCGGCGCGGCCGACTCGACCCGTCGGCACTGCACCGCTCGGCCACCGGGGGCAAGCGGCTGAAGATGCAGCGGACGCTCCCGGAGGAGAACGACCACCACTGTCTGTTCGTCATCGACCGCTCGGGCAGCATGAACGGCGAGACGATGGCCACCGCCGAGCGGGCGATGGGGATGCTCGTGTTCGCGCTCGAATCGGTCGACGTCGAGGTCTCGGTGCTGGAACTGTTCGACAAGCAGTGCCGACTCGCGAAGCCGTTCGCCCAGCCCGCCCAGACGGTCCGCAATCGACTGTTCAACGGCAAGGCACAGGGTGGGACGCCGCTGGCCGATACGCTCCACATCGCCCGCGAGCGCCTGAAGCGCGAGCAGGGCAAGCGGTTCCTCTTCGTCGTCACCGACGGGACGCCGAGCGATCCCGACCGCTACATGGACGCGCTGGACCGATGTACGATGCCGGTCGTCGGCGTGAACCTCAACGACGACGCGGTCACGGGGATGGACTGCTTCCACCGACAGGTGACCGTCGACCCGGAGACCGCGGAACTCCGCAAGGCGCTGCGACAGCTCATCCAGGAGGTCCTGTTCGAATGAGTCGGCCCCTGTACGAGTGCGCTGTCTGCGGGACGCCACAGCCCGCCGACGACCGCGTGAGCGACGAGCGCGAGCCGCCCGAACAACTCCACAACGTCTCCTGCCGGCACAAGTACGGCGGCTGCGTCCGGATGGTGACCATGGACCGCGTCCCGGACCGCGAGTGGGATCCCGTCTACTGGGAGCTCTTCTGCTTCAACTGCCAGTACGAGACCGTCTCCTGGGGTCGCGAGGGCTTCGGCGACTCTCGGAAGTGGACCTGTCCCGACTGCGGCAACGGCATGCAGGTCCTCACCGTCGAGCAGTCCTGGGAGAGCGACGAGTGAGTCTCTCGAAGCCCCACAATATTGTGGCTCATCGCTCATAGGCACCGGTGGAGAACCACCGGCCATGAGTTCGAACACCGGCCGTTTCTGGCTCGGCGCAGTACTCATGGCCGCAGGTGCGATGACCATCTTCGGCCTGAACGAACTGAGCGGGATCATCGTCACCGTCCTCGGCGTCGCGACCGTCCTGTTGCTGACGACCGGAACGTTGCTCGTCGGAACGTCCGGCAGCACCGAGAACGGCGAACCCGCCTAAGGAGCAGACTCTCCAGCAGGGTCTGTTACCGCGCCCTGGAACCCCTGTTCTTCGAAGGTCAGTCCTCGGCTACCTTCTCGCCGAACTTCTCGCGGACCTTCTGCATCTTCGGGCCGATGTTCACCCGACAGTAGGCGTTCTCCGGGTTCTTCTCGTAGTAGTCCTGGTGGTACTCCTCGGCCTCCCAGAACGTCTCCAGCGGTTCGATCTCCGTGACGATGCCCTCGTACTCGCCACTCCTTTCGATTTCGTCGACGTACGCCTCGACGGCGGCACGCTGCTCGTCGTCGTGGTAGAACACCGCCGAGCGGTACTGCGAGCCCACGTCCGGCCCCTGCCGGTTCAGCGTCGTCGGGTCGTGGAGCGCGAAGAACACCTCCAGCAGTTCCTCGTAGCTGATGCCGTCGGGGTCGTACACGACCTGGATCGCCTCTGCGTGGCCGGTCGTTCCCTCACAGACCGCCTCGTAGCTGGGATCGTCGACGTGGCCGCCCGTGTAGCCCGAGGAGACGGACTGCACGCCGCGCAGGTTCTTGAACGGTTCCTCCAGACACCAGAAGCAGCCACCCGCCAGCGTCGCGGTTTCGGTCACACTCATAGCTGACTGCTAGGGGCTGGCCGGTAAAAAACGTCGAGGCACGTGTGGGTCGAGAGGCGGGTGCCGGTCGAGACAGGCGAAACCTATTCCGCCGTCGATGCGGGTGCTCTAGCTATGACCACCTACGACGCGGACGGCATCACCCTCCAGAAGGTCCGGGACTACGTCTGGGAGATTCCCCAGGAAGACGGGATGAACGCCCCGGCGCGCATCCTCGCAAGCGAGGCCCTGCTCGACGAGATCAGCGAGGACAAGACGCTGGAGCAACTCAGGAACTCGACTCATCTGCCGGGCGTCCGCAAGTACGCGGTCTGCATGCCCGACGGCCACCAGGGCTACGGGTTTCCGGTGGGCGGCGTCGCGGGTATCGACGCCGAAGACGGCTGTATCTCGCCCGGAGCGATCGGCTACGACATCAATTGCGGCGTCAGAATGATGACGACGAACCTCACCTACGAGGACGTCGAGGGGCGCGAGGAGGAACTCGTGAACGCCCTGTTCGAGAACGTCCCGTCCGGACTCGGGGCAGGTGGCATCTTCGAAGGTTCCCGTGAGGACGTCGAGGCCGTGCTGGAGAACGGGATGGAGTGGGCGCTGGCGAACGACTGGGCGGTCCCGGAGGACCTCGAACACTGCGAGGACGAGGGAGTCCGTCCGGACGCCGACGCGTCGAAGGTCTCTCAGAAGGCGAAAGACCGCGGCGCGAACCAGGTCGGGTCGCTGGGGTCGGGCAACCACTTCCTCGAAGTCCAGCGCGTCACCGACGTGTTTCGGCGGGACGTAGCCGACGAGTTCGGGCTCGTCGAGGACCAGATCGTCGTCCTCATCCACTGCGGCTCCCGCGGCCTGGGCCATCAGATCTGTACGGACTACCTGCGGGAGATCGAGAAGGCCCACGCCGGACTGTTGAATCAGCTTCCGGACAAGGAGCTCGCGGCGGCACCTGCCGGGAGTCAGCTCGCCGAGGACTACTACGGCGCGATGTGCGCGGCCATCAACTTCGCGTGGGTCAACCGCCAGCTCATCATGCACCGAACGCGGCAGGTGTTCGAGCAGGTGTTCGACCGCTCCTGGGAGGACATGGAGATGGACCTGCTGTACGACGTGGCACACAACATCGGGAAGAAGGAGGTCCACGAGGTCGAAGACGGCGAAGAACGCGAGCTGTTCGTCCACCGGAAGGGCGCGACGCGGGCGTTCCCCGCTGGACGGCCCGAACTCCCGCCGGCGTACAGCGACGTCGGCCAGCCCATCATCATCCCCGGAAGCATGGGGTCGGGGAGCTACGTCCTCCGCGGCGGTGAGCACTCGCTGACTGAGACGTTCGGCTCGACGGCCCACGGTGCGGGGCGGCTGATGTCGCGCACGCAGGCGAAACAGGAGTTCTGGGGCGAGGACGTGCAGGACGAACTGCGCGAGCAGAACCACGTCTACGTGAAGGCCCAGAGCGGTGCGACCGTCGCCGAGGAGGCTCCCGGCGTCTACAAGGACGTCGACGAGGTCGTGCGGGTCTCCGACGAACTCGGCATCGGCGACAAGGTCGCCCGCACGTTCCCGGTCTGCAACATCAAGGGATGACTACCCAGTCCAGTTGGAGATCTGGGTTCGTGTGCCGTTCGGGCCGACGTAGTAGATGCGGACACGGTCACCTTCCGCGACGGCTTCGCCCCAGGCGTTCGCTCTGCTGAGTTGGACGGTGTCCCCTGGCCCGACGGTTTCGTTGGCTTCGCTGGCGGCGAGAGTAGCCCAGGTGACGTTCTGTCCCGCCGGTCCGGACACGGTGAGATTGCCGGCGCGGAACTCGTCGCCCCGGTCGTGTGTGATGAGCAGCACCGACCCGGAGGGGATGTGCTCGTAGGAGAAGTTCGCGGTGGGCGTTGCCGAGGGATCTTCCTCCTCCTCGGCGGCGAAGAAGACGTTGACGCCAACGGACGCCGTGATGAGCACGGTGAACACCACGAGGACGAGGACGGCCGACGCTTCCGAGACCGCGGCGTCGTCCGTGCCGAGCTGATGACGTGTCATGGACCGACCGACTCGACGCCGAGTACCACGTCGAACGGTAAAGGTGGTTCGCTCGGCCGGGACCCGAGGGAGAAAACACATTACGGCCGACCGAGAGGGTACGCGTATGATCGACGAGACGGTCGAGGAGATCTCCGAGATGCAGACCCATAGCTCGTCGGTGGTCGCGGTGAAGGCCGCCCGAGCCCTGTCGGCGCTGGCCGATCGGGAGTTCCCGACGGTCGAGGAATACGTCCGTGCGCTGGAGCGGAACAGCAGCGCCCTCCGGCGGGCGGACCCCTCCCACGCCTCGTTGCACACAACCCAGCGCGAGATCGTGTCGACCGTGACGGAAGCCGACCTCGACTCGGTCCCGGCAGCGAAGGACCTGACCCTGGAGGTCATCGACCGGGTCGTCGACCGCGTCGAGTCGGCGAAGGAGGATGCAGCGGCCAACTGCGCCGACAGACTGTCGGACGGGGAGACGGTGCTGACGCACGATTACTCCTCGACCGTGCTGGCGGCCCTCGAATCGGCCGCTGCGGACGGCAAGTCCCTGACCGTCTACGCGACCGAAGCGCGACCGCGATATATCGGGCGCAAGACAGCGCGAACGCTGGCCGACGTCGAGAACGTCGAGGTCCATCTCATCGTCGACAGCGCGTCGGGCCACTACCTCCCCGAGTGCGACTGCGTGCTCGTCGGCATGGACTGCATCGTCGACGACACCCTGTACAACCGCGTCGGCACGTATCCCATCGCGGCCACGGCGGCGAACGAGGACGTGCCATTCTACGTCGTCGGGTCCTCGGACAAGGTCGTCGAGTCGGGCTTCGTCTTCAAAAACGAGCATCGCTCGACCAGCGAAGTGATGCGCGAACCCGCAGAGGGTTTCGTCGTCGAGAATCCGGGCTACGACGGCACGCCGGTGGCCCTCATCGATGCGGTCGTCACCGACGAGGGGACCCAACAGCCGTAACCTACATGTACATGCGGTCTTCGGCCCGTTCGGGTTCCTGGACGCGCTCCATCCGCTCGGCGAGGTCGGCGTAGTACTGTTGTACTTCCTCGGCGAACGAGCGTAGTGGCTCCGTATCGACGTCGAGGTCGTACACCTCGGTGATGGTCTCGACGAGCCGGAGGGCTGCGTCCACGTCCGGAGCCTGGGCGTGCGCCGGCGTCGTGAACAGTCCGACCGCGAGCGACGAGTCGATGGCGCGCGAGAGCAGGTTGGCATTGACGCCGTCGACGAAGCCGCTCCCCATCGGCGGAACGTCGACCTCGGCGAGTCGCTTCCGTTGGTAGTCCTCCGTCGCGACGTAGAACGTGCGGTGGTCCTCTGGCCCGTGCGGTATCGGAACGCCGGACATGACGGCGACGTCCGATAGCTCCGTCTGCGCAAATTCCTCGAACAGTGCCCGACTGAACGGCTCCGCGACGGCGGGCGGCACGAACAGTTCGCTGACGAGGACCGAGAGCGGTCGGTCCTGGTGCGTGAACAGCCTGATGGGATGCCGAGGCGTCCCGTTCTCGAACGGTGTTATCGTCGGGAGTTCCGCCGTCGAGACGTGGCCGGTCTGCTCCATCTCCAGGTGGTCGACGAGGTAATCCGCGGCGGTCAGGCCGACGAGTCCGAACTCGGAAAAGCCGGCAATGAGCGTTTCAGTCGTCGCTTCAGCTGCGTCCTGTTGGACGTGGAACGTGGGTTCGGGGCGGGGAAATGTGTCCATACGACACTCCTACACACGACGGTCAATTATAAATTGGCTTGCACCGTCGGACCGGACTCCCGACGGTCGGAATGAGAAGACTCGTTACTCGATAGCATTTCGCTGAGTTGCATCGGAGTCGGTCGTCGAATTCCACGGCGACCCGGCCCCGAGGACGCCGATCTGAGCGTGACGCTAGCCAGCGCCAGCGGTCCGGGCGCCTGACTCGCTGGCGGGTGACACAATCCTTTTGAGACGACAGCGTGAGGACTGTTTCATGGCAGGCATGGGCGGGGGAGGCGTCGAGTCCGGACGCGTCGCGCTCGCCATCGCGGCGAACGCGACAGCCGAGGGGACCGTCGACGCGATGCTCGCGCAGGTCCCGCCGTGGATCGTCGACACGGTGCAGGCGATCATCGTCCTCGGACTGGGCTATCTCGTCTCCCGCGTCATCGTCGGCATCGCCGGCCGCCGCATCGCTCGCCGGCTCCGTCGACCGAGCCTCACCCGAACGGCCCTCCGGGGCATCCGAGTCGGGGTCTTCATCGTCGTCGGGCTGACTGTGATGCGGATCTACGGGCTGCAACTGAGCGACATCTCCCTGTCCGTCGCCGTGTTCTCCGCCGTGGTGGGTGTGGTCCTCGCGCCGATCGTCGGCAGCGTCATCAGCGGGCTGTTCCTCCTGGCCGACCAACCTTACGAGATCGGCGATATGATCGAACTCGCCGACACGAACCAGCGCGGCTTCGTCGAAGACATCACGCTCCGGTACACAAAGGTGTTCACGCTCGACAATACGTTCGTCGTCATCCCGAACGGAACGATGCGCGAACGCGACGTCGTCAATTACTCGGCCGAGGACACCCGCACGCGGCAGTCGCTCCAGTTGCTCGTCACGTACGAGGGCGACCTCGACGAGGCACGGGAGATCATGCAGGGGAGCGCGAAGACCGTCGACGAGGTCATCGAGGGCGGGCCGGACATCCGCATCGGGTCGGCACGCTATCCCGCCGGCCCCACGTGCTACATCGAGAACTACGCCGATCACGGCGTGCTCCTGAACCTCCGCTTCTGGGTCAAAGAACCCTACAAGCTACTCCGAGTCAGGTCGAAGGTACAGGAACGTATCTGGGAGCGGTTGGCCGACGCGGACGTCGAGATCGCGTACCCGCACTCGCACCTCGTCTTCGACGAGACGAGCGGCGAACTCCCGGTGGCGATGAACGGCCGTGGCCGCCAGCCAGGCGTCGACAAGACCATCGACGAGTTCGAGTGACTACGGCGACGCCGTGACGACCTTGCAGTCGAGTTCGGTCCGCAGGAACTGCTCGACGTTGGGGTCGTCGACGAGTCGCTGGATCATCTGCCGCCATCGGCTGGTCTGCTTCTCACCGATCACCACGAGGTCCGCGTTCTGTGCGGCGATCTCCTCCAGCAGCGTCTCCTCGACGATGAGTCCGCGCCGGACGACGTAGCGCGTGCGGGGAAGGTGTCCGAACGCCGCTTCGACGGCCTGGCGGAGTTCCGACCGAGACACCCGCCGATTTTCCTGGTAGAGGTTCACGTGCAGGACGGTGAGCGCCGCATCGTGTTCCGAGGCGACCCGAATCGCTTTCGAGAGCGTCGCCTTCGAGTGGTCCGAGAGGGGGTAGCGAACGGGAACGACGACCTGCGTCATCTACTGACCTGTTCCGTTCGCGAATCCCTGAACGTTTCCATCAGTATCGGCAGTCGATGCGCCCCTCGAGTTCCGGCTCGATACCCCGTTCGCGTGCGTAGTCGACGATGACCTCGTACTGTGTTCGTCCCGTCTCGACGCGCGCGTCGGGAGTGAGGACGGGGAACTCGTGGTCGGCACCGAGGAGGTAGTCGGAGGTGGCCAGCGTGTACGTCTCGTCGGGGTCGACGTGCCGGCCGTCGACGCTGACCGCCACGCGCTCGCCGTCGTGGGCGATGGACATGCCGCTCACGTGGGCGTGCCAGTAGGTGGACATCCCGTCGACGACGCCGCCGTCGGCCTGCCACGCGAGCGTCTGCAACTCCGACCCGGTGAGTTCGGCGACGACGACGGGCTGGTCGAAAGGAACGAGACCGACGAGGTCGGCGACCGTCACGGCCCCGTCGAGTGGCGGCCCACGTCTGAGACCGCCGGTGTTCTGCAGCGCGACGTCGGCGTCGGTCGCCCAGCGGTAGGCGTCGGCGACGAAGTTCCCGAGCCGGCACTCGCCGCGGGTCCGGAGGTGTCGCTCCCGCTCGATGGCAGCGTCAACCGTTGCGACGGTCTCGTCCAGCCCCGCCGCGGCGACTCGGGATTCGAGCGACGCCGCGACTGTGTTGTTCACCGGTCCCTCGGACACGGCGTGCTGTGTCACGGTTCCCGCGTCGAGGTCGAGTTCCTGGACGTACCGACCGTTCGCCCCGGGTCGTGCGATCAGCGTTCCGTCGACCTCGTCGATTCGCGCCTCGTGGACGTGGCCACCCAGGACCGCGTCCGCCGCCGTCTCCCGTGCCAGACGGTCGATGTCGCCCGTGTGGGCCATGACGACGAGGTGGTCGATGCCCCGCTCACGGAGCCGGCCCGTCTCCTCGGCGACTGCCGAGACGGGGTCGGTGACGTCGAGGTCGCGGGCCTGGGGCGTCATCGACGGCGTCGCGGGGTCCGTCACGCCGACGACGCCGATGCAATCCTCACCGACGGAATGAACGGCGGACGGGACGACGCCTGCGTCCGACGCGAACGAGTGGCCGTTTTCCAGGACGTTGGCGCTGACCCACGTCTGGGGCGATCCGGCGACGATCTCCTTCGTCGCGGAGAGACCGTAATCGAAGTCGTGGTTGCCGAACGTCTCGAAGTCCGGGCGAACGGCGGCGAAGAAGTCCAGCGACTGTCGGCCGTCGGTGACCAGCGAGAGAACGCCGGGGCCGGTGTTGTCACCCGTGCCGACGACCATCGAGTTCGCCCCCCGGAGACGGTCCAGAAGGCCGGCGAGACGACCGACCCGCTCCGGTCGGTCGTAGGCGTTCTCGAGGTCCGAGTAGTGCAGAATCCGGGTACCCATCTGGTCTGTGGTAGGCCCGTGGACCGGATAACCACTTCGAACACGTGTTTGCTGGTTGCCACGAGCGAACGCTTATACCTTGGCGTAGTGAACGACAAGATGGATGAGGGCTGTTACCACGCAACTCGCAGAGAAGGCCCAGTCGATATTCGCAGATCTAGGCTACACCGTGTCGAGGGATGGACCGGAATTTAGAGCTGAACGGAAGTGGCGCGTCGTCTACGTCACGGCCTCGGCGGACCCAGAGTCGATTCCGGAGCGAGGGGACTATCGCTGTTTCGTAACCTGGTCGGAGTCGGTGACCGACTTACGCAGTCGACTCGAACGCGTCGAACCGGACTACGAGTGGGCGGTAATCGGCGTCGAAGATAGGGACGCCGATGAGTACGAGGTCCACACCGAGTCGACAGCGGCCTGAACGGGGCCGCGAGTCGTTTATACTGCTGGCCCTCCAACGGGGAGTATGTTCGTCGGCCACGCGCTGGTAGCGTTCTCCCTCGTCGCCGCGGTCGCAGAACGACGCGACCTGCCGACGAGGCGGGTGCTCCTGCTGGGTGCGCTCGCCGGAGCATTCGCTACGCTCCCCGACGTCGACATCCTCTACGCTCTGACAGGCCTACTCGGGACGAGCGGTCTCTTCGACGCCGCGAACTCCTTCTGGGCGACCGGCAACCTCGTTCACCGGACGGTCACGCACTCGCTCGTCGTCGGGACCGTCATCGTGGTCGCCGTCGCGGGGTGGCACCGGAGCGACCGCTGGTCGTCGGCCGCTTCGCTCGTGCTCGTCGCCGGGCTCGTCGCGACCGTGACTGCCATGTCCGGGCCGATCTCGGGCGTCCTCACGATGGTCTTCGTCGGCGGTGCGCTCGCCATAACCGCGCTCGCAGTTCGTCACGACGTCTCCACGCGGTCGACGGCCGCAGCCGCCGCGGTCGGACTGCTGAGCCACCCGTTCGGCGACCTTCTGACCGGCCAGCCGCCGCTGTTCCTGTACCCGTTCGACGGCACGCTCGTGACCGACCGAATCGCCCTGCACGCCGATCCGACGGTCCACCTGCTCGGTGCGTTCTGGGTCGAACTCGGGACGGCCTGGGTCGCACTCGCGGTCTTCCTGTGGGTGACCGACCGCTCGCTCCGACCGCATCTGAACCTCCGTGCGACGGGGGGCGTGGCCTACGGCGTCACCGCGCTCGTGATGCCGGCGCCGACGCTCGAGCAGTCCTACCACTTCGTGTTCAGCGTCGTCGCCGTCGGGGCGGTCGGGGCCGCACCCGCGGTGCGCGAGCGGTCGTTCCCGGACCCGCTGTCCGTCGCTGCGACCGGCCTCGCCGCGATCACGCTCGCGAGCGTGGGGTACGCGCTGGGCTACCTGCTGTACTGAGGTCGGTACAGTTTCCTGACTGGAACGAGGTGACGTGTGTATGGAGACTGCGGAGGTTCGAGCGTTGCTCCGGAGCCAGCGCGTCAACGCGATACTGGCGTGGTTGCTCGTCGGGCTGCTGGTCGCCGCCGCCGTCAACGGCGTCCGAAAGGGGGAACTTCTCTGGGCTGGCTTCGCGACGGTCGTCGGAACGCTGACGCTTCTTCCGCCGTTCGGCATGCGTGACCTGGAAGCGATGCTTCCCTGGGAGGTGGTCCTGCTGGCGGGGCTGCCCGTCCTCGGTCGGACCTTCGCGACCGTCCCCGTCACCGGACAGGTGGCCACGTACCTCTCCGTCGCCGCGCTGGCGCTCGTCGTGACCGTCGAACTGCAGTTGTTCACGCCCGTCGAGATGAACGTTCCCTTCGCCATCGCGTTCGTCGTCATCGCGACGATGGCCACCGCTGGGTTGTGGGCGGTCACCCGCTGGCTGGCCGACGCGTTCCTCGGGACGAACTTCTTTCACGTCCCCGGCCTGACGGAGGCGGAGATGGAACGCCAGCTGATGTGGGAGTTCGTCACCTCGACCGTCGCCGGGTTCCTCGCCGGTATCGTCTTCGAGTACTACGTCCGGCGGTTCGCCCGACCTGCAGTCCGGATTTCGAGAGGAGGGAACGAATGAAGCTCCGGGCGTATCTGGGACTGAGCGAGCGTCAGCAAAACCGGCTCGCGTGGCTGATGGAGGTCACGATGGTCGGACTGTTCTTCATCGGCCTCGACCGCGGGAACACCGGCATCATCGTCAACACGGCCATCGGGATCGCCGTCGCCCAACTGCCGCCGCTGCTGGAGCGCGACTACGGCATCACGATGGATCCGGGGCTCACGCTGTGGCTGACGTCCGCGGTGTTCCTGCACGCCCTCGGTACCGTGGGCGTCCCCGGCAGCACGGTCAACTTCTACCGCTCGGTCTGGTGGTGGGATCATCTTACACACGCGCTGTCCTCTTCGGTCGTCGCGGGGGCGGGCTACGCCACGACGCGCGCGCTCGACCGGCACTCCGAGAGCATCTACCTGCCTCCGAAGTTCATGTTCGTCTTCCTCCTCATGTTCGTCATGGCCTTCGGCGTGTTCTGGGAGGTCATCGAGTTCTCGCTCACCCTCGCCGCCGAAGCGTTCGGGTCCGACGCCGTGTTGACCCAGTACGGGCTCGGCGACACGATGCTCGACCTCGTGTTCGACGCTGCGGGGGCGACCGTGGTCGCCATCTGGGGGACGGCCCACCTGACCGACGTCGTCGGGATTCTGACGGACAGTCTCGATGGACGGCAGTCACGAAAGTCTGAGTGAGAGCTACCGACGTTCCCACCGAGGTCTTCCTGGTACAGAATCGCCCGAGTACGGCGTCTAACGTCCGAATAACCACTATAATTTATACGTGGTGCGCTCGCGCTTGTGTACTATTGCACGGGACTCACTCCCGTGACCGGCCGTGGCGGTAGGGGCGCGCCGGGACCAGGGGACGACACATAGCATGCGAAGCAAACTTCGGGCGCTGTATCTGACGGGGCTGCTCGTACTGGCGACGATGACCGGCAGCGTCGGGATGGTCGGCGTGGCTGCGGCCGGCAACACCGGCTGTAGCACTATCTCGCCGCCGGTCGAGATCGATTCGGCGGGCTGCTACGAACTGGGATCGAATTCGACCGGGCTGGCCACGGCGGCGATCACCGTCACGGCGAGCGACGTCATCGTGAAGGGGAACGGACAGACCGTCGGCGGGCTCGGTGACGGTCCGGGCGTCGTCCTCGGTGACTCGCTTGCCCCCTCGAACGTCGAGAACGTCACCGTCGAGAACCTGACCGTGAGCGAGTTCGGGGACGGAATCAGTATCGGCGATGCGAACGGCTCGACCGTTCGAAACGTCTCCATAACGGGGTACAGCTACGGAACGGGCATCGACTTCGCCGGCACGGCAGGGGACCCCGTCGGGAACAACAGCGTCGAGGACACCACCGTCTCGGGGTTCACCAACGGCGTGGCCTTCACGTACGCGAACGAGACGCTGCTGGAGGACGTCTCCATCACGGGTGCCTCGCTGTACGGCGTCGACCTCGGGCCGAACTCGACCGGCAACACCCTGGCGAACGTGACCGTCACGAACGCGGGTGCGAGCGGCGAGGGTGCGGGCGTGCGTGACGCCAGTCGCTGGGGGAACACCATCGAAGACAGCGATTTCGTCTCGAACGTGCACGACGGCCTCGTCTTTCGCTCCGCGAGCGGGACGACCGGTTCGGGTACGAGCGTCACGCGCGTCAAAGTCTCGAACAACACCGGCGAGGGAATCCTGTTCCGGGAGTACAGCGGGGCCGTCCTCGACGACGCGATTACGACCGACAACGCCGACAACGGCATCGAACTCACGTCGACGGGTGCGGTGACCGATCTCCGCATCAGGAACCACACGTTCGGCTCGAACGGTGGGCCGGATTACCGGACCGCTGGGACGAGCCACGCGAACAACTCCGTCGAGAACGCATCGTTCGGCGATGCGACCCTCTCGTTCGACGCGCAGGCGGCCCAGGTCGACGTGGTCGCGAGCGCGTCGACGCCGCCCGGTGGGCGGTCGTACGCCACCTCCTCGCTCGACCTCCAGTCCACGGGGACGGGCTACTACGTGAACGCGACGTTCGGATACACCGACGACGACGTGTCGTCGCTCGACGAGTCAACGCTCGGGCTCTGGACCGACAGTTCGACCGACGGCTGGTACGAACTCACCCCGGATAGTTCGGACGCGGCCGCGAACACCGTCTCGAAGAACCTGACCGTCGTCGGGCCGATGGCCCTCCTCGCGAACGAGTCGTCCGGCGGAGGCGGCGGCAGTACGGCGTCGACCGGCCAACCGAACGTCGAGATCGCGCCGGACGCACTCTCCTTCGGGGAGACGCGAATCGGCGATTCACGGACCGAGACGGTCACTGTCTCGAACAGCGGGAACGCCAGCCTCGCCGTCTCGGGAATCGGCGTGTCGGGGGAGACGCCGTATTCGGTCGGTTCGACCTCGTTCGCCCTCCAGCCCGGTGAGAGTACCACGGTGTCCGTGTCGTTCGCCCCGACGGCGACCGGATGGGCGAACGCCACGCTCGACGTCGAGTCTGACGACCCGGACGCCGGAACGGTCTCCGTTCCCCTCTCCGGTCGCGGCCAGAATCTGAGTCTCTCGGTGACGTCGAGCGACCTGGCGTTCGGGACGGTCACCGAGCACACGCGAGCCGAGCGGAACCTGACCATCGAGAACACCGGCAACGCGTCGGTGTCCGTCTCGAACCTGTCCGTGAGCGGCAGCGACGCCTTCGGCGTCCAGCAGGGGTCGTTCACGGTCCGGCCGGGGGCCACGCGCAATCGAACCGTGTACTTCGAGCCGACGACGGCGACGTCGGCGTCGGCGACGCTCGGCGTGACCGCGACCTACGACGACGACCCGGTCGCGACGGTGGCGCTCTCCGGGACGGGCCGCCCGGCGTCCGTCGAGGCCAACAGGTCGAACGTCACGTTCGGGAGCCAGCAGGTGGGCACGTCGACGACCGCGACGGTTTCGCTCGCCACGCCAGACGGCGGCACCGTCGACCTGTCCGGCGTCGAACTCGTCGGCGCGAACGCGTCCGCCTTCGCAGTGGTCTCGGGCGACGGGGAGACGACGCTCTCGGGGTCGGACGCACACGAGGTGACCGTCGCCTTCGAGCCGCGGAGTGCCGGCGAGAAGACCGAGCGCCTGCGAGTCCTGAACGACAGCGGCGGTTCGGCCCTCGAAATCGATCTCGCCGGGACGGCGGTCGCCCCGAACGTCGTCGTCTCTCCGAGTAGTCTCTCGTTCGCCAACGCGACGGTCGACCAAACCACCACCCGCACGCTCGTCGTCGCCAACGCTGGCGACGCGAACCTGACCGTCGACTCGGTCGCGCTCACTGACGCCAGCGGCACCTACGGCGTCGGCGGTCCGTCGTCGTTCGCGCTCGCCCCCGGGACGAACCGGACGCTGTCCGTCACCTACACGCCGCACTCGACGAACGCGACGGCAGCGCTGTTGACCATCCGCAGCGACGACCCCGACAGAGAGCGTGCAACTGTCTGGCTGTCGAGTACAGGCGCGAACGCGACGACCGAACTGAACCGCACGAACGAGACGACGCGGCTGAACGCGACGGTGCGGAACGCGACGGCCGGCGAGGAGGTCTCGATACCCATCCCGCAGAACGAGACGACCGGGGACGACGTACAGGTCGATTCGGTCTCCGTGACGCCCGCCACGGGCGGCGACTTCTCGCTGAACGTCACGACGAGCACGAAACCGCTCGACTCCACGCCCTCGTTCAACCTCTCCGACGGAACGCAGGGGCTCGGCTACCTCAGCATCGACCACTCGATCGACAACGCGAACATCACGTCCGCGTCGTTCACCTACCGCGTGAACAAGTCCAGACTTGACGCGCTGGGGTCCGACCCCGACGACGTGGCGCTCTACCGGAACGTGAACGGTAGCTGGACGGCGATGCCGACGACGCTCGTCGGCGAGACGAACGGCTCGTACGTCTTCGAGACGACCGCGCCGGGACTCTCGGAGTGGACCGCCGCGGCGAAACGCCCGCGCATCGCCGTGACCGACGCGTTCGCGAACGTCACCGCGGCGAACGTCGACGACGAGGTGTCCATCCGCGTCCGCATCACCAACACGGGCGGCGCGGACGGCGTGTACGAGACACGGCTCCTGCTAGACGGGGTGGTCGTCGAGAACAAGCGGGTGCGCGTGGTCCCGAACGCGACGCGACAGGTGTTCTTCGAGCGGTCGTTCGCCCAGCCCGGCGACTACGACGTGCAAGTGAACGAGGTCTTCGTCGCCGTGGTGAGCATCACGCAGGCCAACCGCTCCGTGGCCGTCAGTCAGGAGACGGCGACGGAGGTGACCCCCCAGACGACCGCCCGGACGACCACCAGCGAGAGCGGGCCGCTCTCGCCGGTGCTGGCCGTCCTGGCGCTCGTGCTCGCCGGACTGCTGGTAGCCGGTCGCCGACAGCGTTAGGCGGTGGCGTCGGAGACCGCATCGGTGTCGGCCGCGGGGAGCGTGATGGTGACCGTCGCGCCACCCCTGTCGCTGTCGCCGAACCCGAGTTCGCCCTCGGACTTCTCGACGACCCAGTAGGCGAGCCACAGCCCGATGCCGCTTCCGTGTTCGAGGTCCGTCTCGTCCTCGTCGCCGAAGACGTTCTGCTCGTACTCGGGGATGCCCGGGCCGTCGTCGACGACCGTGATGACGACCGCGTCTCCGTCGCGCTGGACGAGTACGTCGACGGTCGGGTCCGACCGCCCGCTGTGCTCGAAGGCGTTCTCGACGACGTTGTCGACGGCGTAGTCCAGCGTCGAGATAGCTCGGACGGGCATGGACTCGGGGAGCTTCGTCCGGACCGTTGCGTCCGGATAGGGGTCGGCGCACTCCGCGACGGCGTCCGCCACGAGCGGGACCACGTCGAGCGTGATGGGGCCCTGCTCGGCGCTCTCCATGGCGTCCTCTATCTTCCGCGCCTTCTTGCCGTGCCGCAGGAGCCCCTTCCCCATCGAGACGATCTTCTCGACCGCCATCTCCTCCTGCTCGGGTTCGGAGAACTCCCGTATCATCTCGGCGTAGTTGATGATGACGCCCATGTCGTTCTGGAGGTTGTGTCGCAACACGCGATTGAGGACGCCGAGGCGCTGTTCGCGCTCGCGGATGGCCTGCTCGCGGCTGGCCAGTCCCCCGGCCATCTCGTTGAAGCCGTCGCTGATCTGGGTCCACTCCTCGGCGGCGACGAGCGACAGTTCGTGGTCGAATCGGCCCTCCTGCAGCGCGTGGAAACCGTCGAGCAGTCGTTCGGTCTGGCTGAGGTTCGTCCGATAGTCCCAGATTCCGAGTCCGACGACCGACC
This sequence comes from Haloarculaceae archaeon H-GB1-1, assembly GCA_029688825.1. GTDB lineage: Archaea > Halobacteriota > Halobacteria > Halobacteriales > Haloarculaceae > JARUKX01. The sequence continues at coordinate 41,164 of JARUKX010000028.1, forward strand.
CGAGAACGAGCACGAGGCTCACACCCTGCACGAGCGCCAGCGTCTCCAGTCGCTCGGCGAGCCCCGTCCGGTCGCGAGCCACGGTCACCGTCCAGTCGACGTCCCTGACCGTCGCCGAGGCGGTCAGCGCCCGGTCGAACGTTCGCTGCGGTTCGTGTAGCACCATTCGGTCGCCGTCGACGGTTCGCGCGACGGTGACGCTCTGGGACGTGGTCTCCAGCGGTGCCGTCGCCGCGAAGAAGTCGCCCACGTGGATGGTGACGGCACCGACGAGGACGCCCGCTGGCGACTGCGGGTCACCGACCGGTGCGCCGACGGTGACGATGTACGTCTCGTTCGGTGGCTCGCCCAGACGCTCCGGCTCGGAGACGTAGACGTCACCGGCGAGTGCCTGTTTCACGACCGTGCGATTCCCCACGTCGGTGCCGATGGCCTGCTCCCGCTGGGGCTCGTAGACGTCCCCGCGGAAATCGAGGACCGTCCCGTTCGGCGCGACGGCCTGGGCGGCGAAGTACCGCGAGTCCCTGACGAACTCCGTGAGGAAGGGTTTCGTCTGGTCGAACCGCTCGCGTTCCCGACTCGCGTAGGTGGCGACCTCCCCCTTCCGAATCTGGACGACCGTGGCTATCTGTTCGGCGGTCAGGTCGGCCGTCTCGTTCAGGTCCTGCTGTTCCTCCGCGACGGTACGCTGTTTGAACAGTTCGACGCTGCCGAGGACGACGACGCTCAGGACGACCATCACGACGAGGATGGCGAGCGCGAACTTGGTCCTGAGCTTCATCGGTCCATAGAGAACCGAGACCGGTAAAATACCCTCGGTGGGTGAGAGGCGGGCAGCTGTGCGGACCTACTCGCCCTCGGACTGCTCGCTGGCGTTGCGCGCCAGCCGAAGGTCCCACGTCGAGGGCGTGTCCATGTACTGCTCGACGTGGCCCCAGTCGTCGAAGTCGTTCGGCCCGTGTGAGCCGTCGGAGTACCCGTCGGAGTACCCGTCGAAGTCCCCTGGAGAGTTGTAGTTCATCGTGCTCGGGTACTCCTCGAAGGTCACTTCGGAGGAGTCGATTCCAGTGTGGTCACGCGGGGACAGGCCCAGCGAGTGCCCGAGTTCGTGCATGAACGTCCCGCGGGTGGCACCGTTGGGGTTGCACTCGACCGTCATCTGATTCGACCACGTGCTGGAGACGCCCCAGACCTCGGAGAGGTCGCCGCTGTCCCACTTCGCGTCCTGCACGACGAGCGCGTAGTGAAAGCCCTGTTCGGGGTGGTCGAAGTACTCCGCGGCGTAGTCGCCGACGTCGTTCAGATTGCCCGCTCGCGAGGAGTAGTACGTCTCGGCGGTCTCTGGGACCGACTCGTCGACGACCACGTGGAGCGAGATGCCCTCGCTCCCGTCGGGGTTGCTCGTCGGCGCGTTCGCGAAGCGCCGCTGGAGTCTCGATACGTCGGCGTCTGACAGCCGGCAGCCCGCGCCCATGTAGTCCACCTCGACCGCGACGTCGACTCGCGTGGGGTTCAGGTTCGGAAGCGAGGACGGCGGGTCCGCCTCGATACCGTCCTCGAAGCCGTCGCTGTCGGTGTCACGGAAGTGGGGACTCGTCCCGAGTTCGCGTTCGCGGGCGTCCGTCAACCCGTCGCCATCGCTGTCCGCCCCCCTCGGCGCGGAATCACCGTCGAAGACGCCGGTCCCGTGTTCGAGTTCGTCGCGGTCGGTGTAGCCATCGCCGTCGGAGTCGCGGTGGGGGTAGTCGGACGCGTCCGTCGGGTCCGTGCCGCTCTCGACCTCGTCGCCGTGAGAGTAATCTGCGACTTCGGTATCGTGGTTCCGACGTCGTCGCACATACCTTCGTCCTACTGCCTTCAGCGACATTGTTATAAAGAGAAAAACACGTCGAGCCGGCAGGACGTGGCCGGGGTTACTGCAACGAATCCGTCACGTTCGGCGACCCCGGACGCTTGGTTCTCGACACCGTGCTTCGGGATTGTGGCCAGGTCATGGCCGGAAACGTGGGCTTACGACCAACTTTCCGAGACGTTTGTGAACACACCGCTATCATCCCCAATCCCGTTCGACGGTCGCCGATGTCGTCCACCGGTAGCGCGTATAGGGGGAAGTCGTTGCGGCGGTGATTGCCGAGTCGCCGCAGGTCGTCACCCATCTATATTACCTCAGCGTGACAATCTACTGTCGTGACACCGTCTACTCGGCGGCGTCACGAGACGGTACCAAATCATGGTTTTCAAGAAAATCACGCTCATCGGAACGAGCGACGAAAGCTTCGAACAGGCTGTAGACGACGCGGTCGAACGTGCGGACGAGACGCTCGACAACGTGAAATGGGTCGAAGTCGAGGAGATGGGCGTCGAACTCGCGAGCGTCGAAACGAGAGAGTACCAGGCCGAAGTCGAGGTCGCGTTCGAACTCGAAGGCTGACTACGTCCGGAAGCTCTCTCCGCACCCACACTCGCTGACCACGTTCGGATTCGTCACGTGGAAGCCAGCACCCTGCAGGCCGCCCTCGTAATCGAGGACGGACCCTTCGACGTAGTCGAGACTCGCGGGATCGACGATCACGCGTAGGTCGTGATGGTCGAACACCTCGTCCTCGTCTTCGGGTTCGTGTTCGAACCGCATTCCATAGGAGAGTCCTGCACAGCCACCTTGCTGGACGTACAGCCGGAGTCCGGCCACGTCCGTGTCCATGTCCTCGCTCACCAACAGGTCGATCGCCTCCTCGGCGGCCGATTCCGTGACTTCGATGCCGCTCTCGTCCGGGTCCGGGGACGCCTCTGCCGAGCCACTCATACACTATCGTACCGCTCGCAGGGAGTTAACCCTGGCGGCACCGCACGACGAGTCGGCGGGCACTCACTCCAGTGCCAGCGGGCACTCACTCCAGTGCCAGCAGGCACTCACTCGAACCGTTTGCGGACGCTCTCGGCGTGCGCTTCCAGCCCTTCGGCCTCTGCCAGCGTCGTCACCGTGTCGTGCAGGTCGTCGAGCGCACCTTCGTCCAGTCGCTGGACAGTGGTCGAACGGAGGAAGGTGTCGACCGACAGGCCGCCGAACACGCGTGCCTCGCCGCCTGTCGGGAGGACGTGGTTCGGGCCGGCGGCGTAGTCCCCGGCCGCGACGGGGCTGTAGGATCCGAGGAACGCGCTGCCCGCCGACGGGATACGGTCGAGGATGCCGTCGGCGTCGGCCGCCTGTATCGAGAGGTGTTCGGCCGCATACTCCTCGGCGAACAGAACGGCCTCGGACATCGAGCGGGCGGTGAAGACGCCGCTGGCGTCGTTGCCGAGCGCCTCGCGAATGACGTCCTCGCGCTCGCGGCCGGACGCCTGTGCGTCGATCTCCTCGGCGACTGCCTCGGCCACCTCGTCCTCGTCCGTGACGGTCACCACGGACGCGTTGGGGTCGTGTTCGGCCTGCGCGACCATGTCCGCGGCGACGAACGCCGGGTTCGCTGTCTCGTCGGCGACGACGAGAACCTCGCTCGGGCCGGCCAGGAAGTCGATCTCGACCTGTCCGCGGACCTCCGCCTTCGCCGCAGTGACCCAGCGATTGCCCGGTCCGACGACCTTGTCGACGGCGTCGACGGTCTCCGTCCCGTAGGCGAGCGCGCCGATGGCTTGCGCACCGCCCATCTGATAGACGCGGTCCGCGCCCGCGACGTGGATGGCCGCTAGCGTCACGGGGTTTATCTCGTCGGCAGGTGGCGTCGCGACGGCGACGTGTTCGACTCCGGCGACCTTCGCGGGGATGACGCCCATCAGCGCGCTGGAGGGATACGCGGCCGTTCCGCCCGGTGCGTAGACGCCGACGCTCTCGATGGGGCGGTAGCGCCGACCGAGTTCCCGACCGTCGAAGTCGTCGCGCCAGTCGTCGGGGACCTGCCGTTCGTGGAACTCGCGGATGTTGTCGGCGGCGGTCTGGATGGCCCCGTAGACGTCGTCGTCCACCTCGGCGGCGGCGCGCTCTGCCTCGTCGGTCACGTCTATGTTGCCGACCTCGACGTCGTCGAACTCGCTGGCGAACTCCCGCAGGGCCACGTCGCCTTCCTCGGCGACGCGGTCGACGATGTCGCGAACGTCACCGCGGACCGATTCGACGCCGGCGTCGCGGTCGAACAACGCAGTACGTTCGTCCGGTCCGAGATCGGCGACACTCCGTACGTTCATGGGCAGGTGTACCGACCCCGGAAACAAACGGCTTGCTATCGTTGCCGCCAGTACCACCACGCGCCGACGACGACGAGCATGAACACACCACCCAGGAAGAACGCCAGCGCGGGGTCGACCGGCGGCTGCTGGGTGGCTGCTTTCGTCGTCACCTGGATCGCCTCCCTGCTCGTGTCGAGGGTGGCGTTCGCACCCGTCGACGATGCACCGCTCTCGACGGCCGTCTCCTGAGCGGCAGCTGCGTCTCCTCCGCTACGACTCGTGAACTGGTAGTCGCCTTGGCTCGGCGTCAGCCGGTCCACGACCGCCCTGACCCCGAGACTCGCGGCGGCGAGCACGCCGACCGCGCCGAGTAATCGGGAGAGGAACTGCCGCAGTCGGGATCCGTCCTGCTCTTGCCCCGCAAAGAGGACCACCGCACGACTCGCCGGCGCGAACACCGTCATCTCGTTTCCCTTCTCGGAGTAGCCCGTCCCCGCGGGCTGAACGAGGTCCGCGTCCTGTAGCTTCTCCAGGTGGTAGTGGACGTTCTGTAACGAGGTCCCGACCTCCTCGCGAATCTCCGGTGCCGTCCGTGGGCTTTCATAGAGCACCTGCAGGATCGACCGCGCCGTCTCCGAGGATAGCGCCGACAGTGCCTCCGCAGTGGCTTCGTCGTCGAGATCGAGCACGCGCGGACTCCCCGGCGACTGCTCGGCTTCGCCACGCAGCGGCAACAGACTACCCATCGACCGTTCGTTTTCGGGGAAAGACAATGGGTGTTGCCATGCTTCAAACGGCTCTTTGAGCTACCCGGCCCACTGAGGGGAATCAGCCATCCACGAACCAGAAGACACTTTCCGAAACCAGCTTTCGGGTCCGACCATGGACCGTCGCCGTTTCCTCGCCGCCGGCAGTGCGGCGCTTTCCCTCCCCGTCGCCGGCTGTCGGACCGCGCCCTCCGCAGACGCGTCGTCGACCGATCATTCAGCGACCACCGCCACGTCCGACGGTGCCGCGAAGACCACTGTGGCGACGCCGAGCGAGACGACCGACAACGCAGACAACATCCGCATCGTGGTCAACAACGGCCGGTCGGAAGCCCTCGACGTCGATCTCACCGTCTCCAGTGGTGACGCGGTCGTGTTCGCGGATTCGATCACCGTTTCCGCGGAGAGCAGTCGGTCAGTCGACCCCGGAATCGACGAGCAAGGTGGTTACGAACTGACCGTCGTGGTCGACGGCAGCGAGTACCGCCGCCCGTTCGACGTCGAGGGCTACGACCTCGAGATGGGGTCGAACCTCATCGTCGAAATCGGCACCGAGATACGCATCCCCATGGAGGAGTGACCGTCGACGCGATCGGCAGGATTCCGGCTGCGACCGCATCGAGGTCGCGGGTCAGTCTATTCCAGGTCGAACCGGTCGAGGGTCATGACTTTGTGCCACGCCTCGACGAAGTCGTGGACGAACTTCTCCTCGGCGTCACCGCTGCCGTAGACCTCCGCGATAGCTCGAAGTCGGGAGTTGGATCCGAAGACGAGGTCGACGCGGCTGGCCTGCCACTCGACCTCGCCCGTCTCTCTGTCGCGTCCCTCGAAGACGTCCTCGGAGTCCGAGACGGGTTCCCACTCGGTGTCCATCCCGAGGAGGTTCACGAAGAAGTCGTTGGTCAGCGTCTCCGGCTCGTCGGTCAGGACACCGAGGTCGGAGTCGTCGTACGTCGCGTCGAGCGCTCGCATACCGCCGACCAGGACGGTCATCTCGTCGGCCGTCAGGTCCAGCAGGTCCGCCTTGTCGACCAGCAGTTCCTCTGCCGTGCGGTCGACGCCGTCCGCGACGTAGTTCCGGAATCCGTCCGCCGTCGGCTTGAGCGCGTCGAACGAGTCGACGTCGGTCTGTTCCTGCGAGGCGTCCGTTCGCCCCGGCACGAACGGTACCTCGACGTCGTACCCGGCCTCTGCCGCCGCCTGCTCGACGGCCGCAGAGCCGCCGAGGACGATCAAATCGGCGAGCGAGACCTTCGTCTCGTCGGACCGCGAGGCGTTGAATTCCTCCTGAATCCCTTCGAGCGTCTCTAGCACGACCGTCAGCTGCTCCGGCTCGTTGACCTCCCAGCTACGTTGCGGTTCGAGACGGATGCGGGCACCGTTCGCGCCACCGCGCTTGTCGCTGTCGCGGTACGTCGACGCCGCCGCCCAGGCAGTCTTCACCAGTTCGGAGATGGACAGGTCCGAATCGAGAATCTCCGCCTTGAGCTCGGCGACCTCCTCGTCACCGATCAGCTCGTGGTCCACGTCCGGGACCGGGTCCTGCCACAGCATCTCCTCGTCCGGAACCTCCGGGCCGAGGAACCGAGACGGCGGGCCCATGTCGCGGTGAATCAGCTTGTACCAGGCCTTCGCGAAGGTCTCCTGGAACTCTCTCGGATTTTCGTGGAAGCGCCTGGAGATCTCCCGGTAGTCGGGGTCCTCCTTCAGCGCGAGGTCCGTCGTGAGCATCATGGGGGCGTGGGACTTCGACTCGTCGTGCGCGTCGGGGACGGTGTCGTGTGCCTCCTCGTCCTTCGGCCGCCACTGGTACGCACCGGCGGGACTCTCCTCGAGTTCCCATTCGTACTCGAACAGATTGTCGAGGAAGCCGCTGTCCCAGCTGATCGGCGCGTCGGTCCACGCGCCCTCGAGACCGCTCGTGATCGTGTCGTTGCCCTTTCCGGAGCCGTACTCGTTCTCCCAGCCGAGGCCCTGCTCTTCGATTGGTGCGGCCTCGGGGTCCGGGCCGAGGTTGTCGTCGGGCGCTGCACCATGGGTCTTCCCGAAGGTGTGCCCGCCGGCGATGAGTGCGACCGTCTCTTCGTCGTTCATCGCCATGCGGTCGAACGTCTGGCGGATGAAGTCAGCCGCCTTCTCCGGATCCGGTTCGCCGTCCGGACCTTCCGGATTCACGTAGATCAGCCCCATGTGGTCCGCGCCGAGTGGCTCTTCGAGGGTCCCCTCGTCGTCGTGCCGTTCGCTGCCGAGCCATTCGGACTCCGGACCCCAGTCGGCGGCCTCGTCGGGGGCGAAGTCGTCCTCGCGCCCGCCCGCGAAACCGTACGTCTCGAAACCCATCGACTCCAGGGCGACGTTCCCGGCCAGGACGATCAGGTCGGCCCACGAGAGCTTCCGGCCGTACTTCTGCTTGACCAGCCAGAGAAGTCGTCGGGCCTTATCCAGGTTCACGTTGTCGGGCCAACTGTTGATCGGCGCGAAGCGTTGCGTCCCGCCGGACGCACCACCGCGGCCGTCTGTGGTTCGATACGTGCCGGCTGCGTGCCACGACATCCGAATGAACAGCGGCCCATAGTGACCGTAGTCTGCGGGCCACCATTCCTGGGACGTCGTCATCACGTCTTCTATGTCCGCTTTCACCTCATCGAGGTCGAGTGAGTCGAACTCCTCCGCGTAGTCGAACTCCTCGCCCATCGGATTACTTTGGCGAGCGTTCTGGTCGAGAACGCTCACGTTCAACTGATTCGGCCACCAGTCCTGATTGGACCCAGTCATCGTACCTGAATTGCTGCTTTCACATGTTAAGATTGTCTATCGGTAATGAAGACTTTGCTGCATCCAAAGCATTCTATCGGCTTTGTATGTTTTTGTCCGTAGTGTGCGTGCAGACTTTTCCGGCCCTGGTTACCGACACGTCCCCACAGCCCCACGCCGCTCGGTCCGCCCGCCAAAACTTATAACAGGTCTACTCGCGAATCTTTGGCGGGAACAGCCGACTACCCCGGGAAATCGAGTGTGACATGACAGATAGTTCGAAGCCGCACGTGTTGGTCGTCGAAGACAACGAAACGGTCGCGGAAACGTACGCGACGTTCCTCGGCGACACGTACGGGGTAACCATCGCCTACGATGGCGACGACGCGCTGGAGGTCTACGACGAGTCGGTCGACGTCGTGCTTCTCGACCGCCGAATGCCCAGAATGTCCGGGGACGATGTCCTCCAGCAACTCAGGGCGCGCGACGCGGACGTCCGGGTCGTCGTCGTGACCGCAGTTACACCGGAACTCGACATCGTCGACCTCCCGTTCGACGCGTACGTCGTCAAGCCGGTCGAACGCGACGAACTCCGCGCTATCGTCGAGGTCATGCTGGACCGCACTGACTACGAGGACGACCTCCAGGAGTTCCTCGCGCTGGCGTCGACCCGGGCGACCCTCGAACTCGAACGCAACCGCGCCGAACTCGACGGCAGCACACAGTACCAGTACATCAAGAATCGAATGGCGTCCCTGCGCGAGGATCTGGGCGTGGAGACCGAACGTCTGGAAACACTCGTCTCCAAACAGCCCCCGTCCGTCGATACCGACGACGCCGTCGTCGAGGAGTAGCAGGACTCCCTCGCTGTCCATCTTCTTCGCGTGACCGGTCCACGACGGGGATTGCGCTGGCGCTCGCACAGCGTCGCTCGTGACAACGTTCGCGGTCGGCGAACCCGACTGCTCACCGGCGGACCCAAGGGGACAGCGCCGGCGCTCGTCGAGTAGTCGTCGAAAGGAATTATGCGTGGGTGCAGTCCCTGGAGGAGTGCACCCGCACTCGTCTCGGCGGCTTCGCCGCCTCGTATCGCGGGCATCGCCCGCGCAATGAGTGCGTGGGACCGGATTTGAACCGGCGGACCCCTACGGGACAGCGCCCTCAACGCTGCGCCGTTGGCCTGGCTTGGCTACCCACGCACTGCGCATCTGTTGTCGTTTTTCCGCATTTCTTTGTTCCCGAGGGTGGTTAAAATGACTGTCGATTCGCCTCCCGTCAGGGGACAGTTCCCACGTTTTGGTTGCACATGGCGGGTGTGTCGGACGACTCCCGACGGAGCAAAAACGGACGTTTGAAATAGGCGCTCGCTAGTACCAGCCTCATGGCCAAGTACTCGACCGGTAGCGGAGGTGGGAGCGCCGGCGAGAGTTGCGAACTTTGCGGATCGGAGGATGCAGACCTCCAGCGAGCCAACGTCGCTGGCGCGGACCTGATGGTGTGTTCGAGCTGTGCTCAGCACGACGAAAGCGGCGCAAAGCGTGACTCAGGTGGCGAGAGCGACCGCGACCGCAAACGCCAAGCGGCGCAGAACACGGCGAAGATGCAGGACGCCCGCAAGGGAGATAGCTCGCACTGGGAGGACGGCGCGGGCTACGACGACGACCAGCTGCCGTATCTCGTGAGCGACTACGGGGAGCGTGTCACCGCGGCGCGACAGGACGCGGGCCTCCAGATCGAAGAGCTCGCCGAGGAGATCGACGTCGACCAGAACGACGTGCTCGCGGTCGAGCAAGGGCGCGCCACGCAGGCGGGCGTCGGTGGCACCGTCATCGGCAAGCTCGAAACACACCTCGATATCGAACTGACCGAATCTTCCTGAGGTTTTTGTCGGGCGGCTGCTTTCGGCCGTGTATGGCAACTCACGCGCCGGCAGAACCGTACGTAACGTCCTTCGAGGCGACAGTAGAGCGTGTCGAGGACAGGGAGGTCGTCCTCGACGCGACGTACTTCTACCCAGAGGGCGGGGGCCAGCCCGCCGACCGAGGCACGCTCGGCGGCGTCGAGGTCGTCGACGTCCAGAAGGGCGACGGCGAGGTCGTCCACACGCTCTCGGAGTCGCCCGACTTCGAGGCCGACGACGACGTCGCCGGCGAGGTCGACGAGACGTATCGGACGTACTGCATGCGCGCACACACGGCGAGTCACGTCCTCTACGGTGCGGGCCGTCGACTGCTCGACGACCTCGGATACGGCGGGTTCGGCATCACCGACGAGAAGGTCCGCGTCGACTTCACGACGCCGACCGAGATAGACGACGAGGTTCTCGTGGAACTGGAGCGACTCGTCAACCGCGCCGTTTGGGAGTCGCGACCGGTCTCCTGGGAGAATCTTCCCCAGGAGGAGGCGCTGGAACTCGACGACATCGCGTTCAACACGAAGACCGAGGAGGGCGTGACCGGCGACGAGACGGTCCGCGTCGTGACCGTGGGAGAGCCAGCCTCCGGCGAGGGCGACGTGTGGGACGTCGCGGCCTGCGGCGGGACCCACGTCGAGAACACCCGTGAAATCGGCCCCGTAACGGTGCTGGACCGCTCGAACCCCGGCGAGGGGATGACCCGCGTCGAGTTCGCTGTCGGACCGGCGGCCATCGAGCGCCGGGCGGACGCCCACCGCGCCGCCCGCGAGGCCGCCCGCACGCTGGACACGCGCCCGCTCGACCTGCCGGAGATGGTCGAGAGCGTCGCCGACGAGCGCGACGAACTGGAAGCCGAACTCGACGACCTCCAGGAGATGGCGGTCGACGCCCGCATCGCCGAACTGCAGGAGGAGACCTTCGAGCGCGATGGGCAGTCCTGGCTCGTGGGTGACGTACCCGGCCTCGACGCGAACGGGCTGGCCGACACCGCACAGGACATCGCCGGCGATG